>DASUVY010000021.1:0-14268 GCA_036378695.1 Candidatus Dormiibacterota bacterium | reverse complement strand
CGGTGCCGATGGTCGTGATGACTCCGACCCGCGGGCGGGCCAGCTCGGCCAGGCGGCCGATCTCGCCGGGACCCTGCAGGCCCATCTCCAGCACCAGGGCCCGGTGCTCGGGCTCCAGCTTGAGGATCGTGAGCGGCACGCCGGTCTCGGTGTTGAGATTGCCCTCAGTCTTCAGCGTCGGGTAGCGCGTCGCCAGCGCCGCCGCCAGGAACTCCTTGGTCGAGGTCTTGCCGTTGCTGCCGGTGACGCCCAAAACCAGCGGCGACACCCGCGCCAGCACATGCCGCGCCAGTGCGTAGAGCGCGGCCCAGGTGTCGGGCACGCGCAGGACCGCGGCCGAGCCGGCCTCGACGTCGCGATCGACGACGACTGCGGCGGCGCCCCTGGACACCGCGTCGGCCAGGAAGCGATGGCCGTCGGTCTCGGCGCCCTTCAGCGCGAAGAAGAGCCCGCCCGGCACCACCTGGCGCGAGTCTGTGTGGAACGACGAAACCTCGGCGTCGAGACCGGCCAGATTCGCATTCATGGCCCGGGCGACCTCGGCGACGCGCAACCGCATGTCGCCTAGTTAATCGGTCAGCGCGGGTCGGGGGTTATCCGCCACTGCAGGATGATCGCCTGCGCGATCGCCTTCCAGATGGGGGCGGACACGTAGTAGCCCTCGTTGTGGTCGAAGGACCCGTTGTTGGGCTTGCGCACGACCACCAGCATCGTGAACCGCGGGTTGTCGGCGGGCAGGAAGCCCGCGTACGACGCCCAGACATGGTCCAGCGAGTACTGCCCGTTCTCGGGCATCTGCGAGGTGCCGGTCTTGCCGGCCTCGTCGGTCTCGAAGCCCTGGACGCGGGCGGTGAAGCCCGAGCCGTGCACGACGACCGACTGCATCATCTTGTTCATCTGGGCCGCGGTGTCGGGCGAGATCACCTGGCGCTGCGGCGCGGAAAGCATCGGACTGGGCTGGCCGCCGATGCGCTCCACCACGTGCGGCTGCACATATCGCCCGCCATTGGCGACGACGTTCAGGGCCGACACCATCTGGACCATGTTCACGGCGATCCCCTGGCCGAAGGCTGCGGTGGCCAGCTCCGAGTCCCGCCACTGCTCGAGCGGCCGCAGCGGCGCCGCCTGCTCGCCCGCCACGTCGACCCCGCTGGGCGCGTTGAAGCCGAAGGCCTGCAGGTAGCGGTAGTAGTTGGTGGCGCCTTCCGCCTCCTGGGCCTTGACGGCGCCCACGTTGTAGGACTCCTCGAGCACCCGCGTGTAGGTCACGGTGCCGTGGTTCTTCAAGTCCCAGTCGCGGATTCGAAAGCCGCCCACGTCCACGTAGCCGGGGTCCTGAATCGTGGTGTTCGGCGTGATGGCATGGGCGTCGATGGCGCCCGCGATCGTCGGCACCTTCATCACCGAGCCCGGCTCGTAAAGGTCGGCGGCCACCCGGTCCTTGATCATTGAGGGGTCGCTGGTGGCGTAGGCGTTGGCGTTGTAGGTCGGGTAGTCGGCCCAGGCGATGATGCCGCCCGTGCGCGGGTCCATGATGATCACCGAGCCGCTCTCGGCCTGGTTGGCCTTGACCCCCGCGGCCAAGGCTTGCTCGGCCGCGTACTGGATGTTGGCATCCAGCGAGAGGACGAGGTCCGCCCCGTTCACCGGGTCCACGATCTTGCTCGGCCCCAGTGCGATGTCCCTGCCCGCCGCGTCCCGGTAGGTCGTCTTGTAGCCGGCCTTGCCGGCCAGGCGCGAGTCGTAGAAGCCCTCGACGCCGTACTGGCCCTGGCCGTCGACGTTGACGAAGCCGAGCAGGTTGGCTGCCAGGCTGCCGTCGGAGCCGCCCGGCAGGTAGGAGCGCTGCTGCTCCGGCTGCAAACCGACTCCCGGCAGCGCGGCGGCCTGGACCTGGTCCGCCTTTTCCTTGGGCTGGCGGCGGGCGACGTAGGCGAACTGCGTCCCGGAGGCGAGCTTGCCCAGGAGCTGGTCGTGGTCCACGTTGAGGATCTGGCTCAGGGAGGTGGCCACCGCCGCGCGCTGGTCTGGCGGGACCGCCGCCGGCGACACGAAAACCGAATACACGGTGGTGTTCACCGCGAGCGGCCGCAGGTCGCGGTCGTACAGGACGCCGCGACTGGCGGGCAGCGGTACTTCCTTCTGGTACTGGTCGGCGGCCCACCTGGAGAGCTGGCCGTGCTGCAGCACCTGCCAGTAGACGAGGCGGCCCCAGATGGCGCCCGCGGTGAGCAGCACGAGCAGCGCGAGCGCGATCACGCGCAGGCGCGGGTTGTCGCCACGCACGCGCCATTCGGGCCGCTGGCGCGGGCGAGTCCGCCAGGCGCCTGCGGCTTCGGCTATCTCAGTGGTCCCCCGCCAGCACGTCGCGGGTGCCGGAGACCGCGCCGAGGACAGAGGCCACGGCGCGCTGCCAGAGCGGCTGCTGGTCGACCGGCCCGGCGCCGGTCGGGGCCTGGAGGTCGAGGGCCACAGGCTGGTAGCCCACGTACTTGGTGGGCGGCACCTGCTGGAGACCGGCGGCCTGGGCGTCGTGCTGGATCTGCGCCGGGGTGCGGATGTCCGCCTCCTGGTAGCGCAGCTGGCCCTGCTCGGCCTGGAGCTGTGCCTGCTGGTTCTGCAGCCGGGCCAGCTCGTAAGAGGTCTGCGTCACCTGCGAGCCGACCACCACGTAGGCGATCAGCACGCTGACGAAGGTGGCGACGACCAGGTAGAGCCGCAGGTGCGGCGAGGCGCGCAGGCTGTCGGCCGCGCGGACGCCGGCCAGCTCGACCAGGTCCCGGCGCACGCGGCGGCGGCGTGGGACCGGCCGGTGCGCGGGGGCGGCCCGCAGCCGCCGACGTTCGAGTATTCGGGAATTGACCAAACAGAAACCTCTTCGTGCTGTGGCGTGGAGTGGGATTCGAGAGGGGTGGTGCCCCGGGGCCGCCGAGTGTTGTGGGGAGACAACGAGGGGAGGGAATTTGGCGACCCCGAGGACTTTAGGGAGAGGATCAAAGTCGTTCGGCGACCCGCAGCTTGGCCGAGCGTGCTCGGGGATTGGCGCGGATCCCCGCGTCGTCCGGCGTCACCGGACGCCGGGTGACGATGCGAAGGGAGGCCCGGTGAGCGCAGGTGCAGACTGGCTGCTGGGGGGGACAGACGCAGTCTTTCGACTCGGCGATGAAGAAGGTCTTCACTGTGCGGTCTTCCAGTGAGTGGAAGGAGATCGCCGCCATGCGCCCACCGGGAGTGAGGATCGATAGTGCGGACTTCAGCCCGTTCGCGAGGCTGCCCAGCTCGTCGTTGACGGCCATGCGCAGCGCTTGAAAGGTGCGGGTCGCGGGGTGGATGTCCCGCGGCCAGGCGGCGCGGGGCACCGCGGCCTCCACGGCCGCGGCCAGGTCGCGAGTCGTGCGCAGCGGCCGCCGCTTCACGATGAATCCGGCGATCCGCGCCGCCCACCGCTCCTCGCCGAGCCGGCGGATCATGTCCGCCAGCTCGCGCTCGGGCAGTTGGTTGGCCAGCTGGGCGGCGGTGACCGGACCGTCGGGGTCCATGCGCATGTCGAGCGGGCCCTCGCCGCGGAAGCTGAACCCGCGGGCCGGGTCGTCGAGCTGCATGGAGGAGACTCCGAGATCGAAGAGAACGGCGTCGACCTGCGCGAAGCCGTGGCGCCGCGCGAGGTGGTCGAGGTCGCCGAAGTCGCCCCGGACGACCGTGGCAGGGGGCTCGAACCCGCTCAGCTGGATTCGGCCCCCGGCGACGGCCGCCGGGTCACGATCGACGGCGAGCAGCCGGCCGCCCGGCTGGATGGCCTCCAGCAGGAGTCGGGCATGGCCGCCCGCACCCAGGGTGGCGTCTACGACGACGCCCCCCGGTCTGGGCTGAAGCAACGCTATGACGGGTTTTGAAAGTGCAGGTATATGGCCCGTCAACGGGCCTCTAGCTTGTCAGCGAGCTCTGTGAAGCGCCCTCGCGCGTCTTCTGAGTAGGGCTCCCAGTTGGGCTCCGGCCAGATCTCGACGCGGGAGCCGCTGCCCACCACCGCCACCGTCGACCGGGGGTCGATGCCCGCCAGCCGGCGCTGTTCCTGGGTGAGCGTCACGCGGCCCTGGCCGTCGAACTCGCACGCGGACGCCATCGAGAAGAGGGCCCTCGAAAGCGCGCGCGTCTCCGCGTTCGGCAGCGGGCTGGTCAGACGGTCCAGCAGGGCCTCCCACTGGTCGGGCGGGTAGATCGTGAGCACGTTCTCCGGACCGATCGAGATGTGCGTGCCCTCGGTCAGCTGCTTGCGGAACTGGACGGGGATCGCCAGGCGTCCCTTCTCGTCCACCCGGACCCGGTGCGTCCCGACGAACACTCATCGGGCCTCGCTGCAGTTCATCGCGGGCGGGGGAAGTGGCTGCTGGGACAAGTGCTGGGTGCCGTACATGGACGTGTGCTGCGACGGATGCTTGGGCTCTGGAGCGTTCACCACTTTCCCCCACTGATCACCGCGATTCGCCACGAAGCGTAGCCCCGCCCCCACTTCGTGTCAACCCTCTAACCACAAGATGTCGTGGCACGTCAGCGGCTCCGACGACCGTGAATCGTTCCTGTAGTGGTTGGTTGCCCGCGCGGCGCTGTATCTAGTGGTCGCGACCCCGGCCGTCGAACATTAGTTTGTGGCCCTCAGAGCACGAGCGGAAGGGCCACCCGCAGCCCGTAGAAGAGCGCCACCGCCACCACCACCCACGCGGCGGCCGCCACCAGGACGTTGAGTCCGGCCGCCACCAGGACCGCGAAGACGAGCAGGGCCAGGGCGCCGAGGATGGCGCCGAGGGCGTCGACGTCGGTTTTCGAACTGCCCTCCTCGCGCTCCATGAGGGTGAGCGCCGCCGGCAGTACTGCCGGGAAGGCCAGGAAGAGCCCGCCGACGTAGGGTCCCCACTTCATCCCCACCGCACCCGCGGCCAGCGCGATCCCGGCCCCGAAGCCGAAGCGAAGGCCGAGGTGCGCCCACTGCGGCTTGAGCAGCTTGCCGCGGTCGATCCCCACCTTCTCGTTCCGCTCGCGGCGGAGCTCGCCCGCGACCTGCCGGCGCAAGCTCATTTCGGGACCACCAGGAAGAGTCCGAAAGCCAGCACGGCCCACGAGCCCCAACCGACGGCGGTGGCCACGATCGCGTGCAGCTTGGGCACCAGCAGCGACGCCACCGCGCAGCAGGCCACAAGCCCGGCCGCGCCCAGGATCATGCCGCGTCCGCCGGCGTGCACCGCTGCCGGCTTTTGCAGGCTGGTAAGAAGCAGGCTGACGGTGGCCACGCTGGGGGCGCCGGAGAGCAGGCCGGCGAACATCTTGGGCTTGAGGGCCGAGCTGAGATGCGCGAGCAGGGCGACGAAGACCCCCGCGACGAGGATTTTGGCGATCAGCGGCAGCCAGACGGTCACGCCGGGGAGCGGTCCTCGATCTCCCAGGCGTGGTCGAGCGCGTGCCAGGCGGTGCGCCGCGCCAGGTAGCGCGCGGGCCAGGGCGTCCCTTCCGAATCCAGCGCAGCCAGCACCGCTTCCCGCCGCTCCTGCGGATCCTTGACGCGGACGCCCAGCTTGGGCGCGTAGGCGCCCTCGGCGCCGTAAACGTGCTCGACGATCTTGGCCGTGTCGCGGCCGCCGCCGCGCGGACCCTTGCGAAGGCGCTCGGGAGCGCGCTCCGCGGCCCGGTCGAAGTATTGCCAGGCTGCGCCTAGCAGCGCACGCGTGCGCTTCAGCGCGGCCCTTTTCAGCGGTTCGGAGTCGGACGCCAGTCGGACTTCCGGAGCGCCGAAGTCGGTGGTGGCGCCGCCGCACACGCGCTCCACCACGTTTTGCTCGGCTGCCTGAGCGTCGAATTTGACACGCGCCAGCTTGGCCACGGGCGCGTAGCGAGGGGCATACGCGGCCAGCGCGGCCAGCGCCTCCGCCTCGGTCCTGCCGGACCGGCACCAGCCTGGCCAGTCCAGCGCGCAGGCGAAGACGCGCTTGCTGCCCGCTTCAACGTAAACGCGGGTCGCACTCCCCTGGCGATTCACCTGAGACTCCATGTACGACGCCTTTCATCGCGCCTGACTTCCTGATCCTTCTGGCCGCCCGGGTCGTGCGGGCCTTCGGCTTCGGCTTCGCCGCGGTCCTGCTCGGGGTCCAACTGGAGCGCCGCGGCTTGAGCCCACCGCAGATCGGCCTGACGTTGGCCGTGAGCCTGGCCGCGGCGTCCGTGTACGGCCTGGTATTTGCCGTCGCCTCCAACCGGCTGGGGCGGAGGCGAACCCTGGCCTTGACCGGCTTGCTGATGGCTGCCGGCGGACTGGACCTGGCCTTCGCCGTGCCCGCGTGGCTGCTGGTGGCGTCCGGAATGACGGGCATGCTGGGCAGCGCAGGCGCCGATTACGGCCCCTTCTCGGCCGTGGAGCAGGCGGTGCTGGCGGAGTCCGTCAGCGCGCGGGCGCGCAACCGCGCCTTCGGCCGCTACGCACTCGGTGGAGGACTGGCCGGGGCCGCGGGAGGTGCCGTGGCGGGCCTGGGCGGCAGCCTCGCCGCCGGCCGGTACCTGTTCGTGCTCTTTGCGGCCATCGGATTGGTCACCGCCGTGCTGGCCATGACGCTGTCGGCGAAGTCGGAGTCGCCCGAGCCTGGTCCGGCCTTGCCTCGCCTCCGCCCGCTGGCCGGCCTGACGGCGCTGTTCACGGTTGACGCGATAGGTGGCGGTTTCGTGACGCAGGCGGTGATCGCCTACTGGCTGCACGCGCGCTTCGGCGCCGCCATCTCTGTTCTGGGCCCGACCTTCGCCGCCATCTCGCTCCTGCAGGCCGCCTCCTACGAGCTGGCCGGGCGGCTCGCCGACCGGATCGGGTTGGTGCGGACGATGGTTTTCACGCACCTGCCCAGCAACGTCCTGCTGATCCTGGTCGCCTTCGCGCCCACCCTCCCGATCGCGATCGGCCTGCTGCTGGCGCGCTTTGCCATCTCGCAGATGGACGTGCCGGCGCGCCAGGCCTACATCGTGTCCATCGTCCCTCCCGCGGAGCGGGCGGGCGCGGTGGCCGTGACCGGGGCAGTCCGCGGGATCGGCCAGGCGGCCGGGCCCGCGTTGAGTGGCCTGGCCATCGAGGCGGCGGCGTTCGGGCTGCCGTTCTTCGCCGCCGGCGGGCTGAAGATCGCCTACGACCTGATCCTTTACTCGAGGTACCGGGATCGCTCTCCGCACAATTGACGCGGACGCATGACCAAGAAGCGCACGGGCGATCCCTGGATGCCCGCGGCCGAGTACGGCCGGCTGCTGCGAGGCTTGACTGTGAACCTGCTGGTGCGCGACCTGGAGGCGGCGCTGCCCTTCTACACCGATGTCCTCGGCCTGCGCCTGCACTACAGCGATCCGGACTTCGCGGCGCTGGAAGGCGGCGAGGGGGTCCGCATCACACTGCATGCGGATCATGCGTACGACGCCCAGCCCGAGGCGCGCCGGCTGGCGGCGCCCGGCAAGCGCGGCACCGGCGCCGAGATCCGGCTCATGGGCCTCGACGCCGACGAGGTCGAGCGACGCGCGCGCGAGCTGGGCTTCGAGGTCACGGTGCCGGCGTTCGTCGCCAGGCACCGCTGGCGCGAATGCCGCCTGGAGGACCGCGACGGCTACACGTTCGCCGTGGGCACGCCGGTCGACCAGTCCTAGGCCGGGCCGGGAGCGCGCTGGCCGCCGAGCGGTTCGAGCAGGAGCTCGATCAAAGACTGTGCAAGCCACCCCTCGTAGCGCTCAGGTTGCCACCCACGCTCGAAGACCAGCAAACAGAACCAGTCGGCACCTGTGAACGCCCACAGGAGCGCAAGCGCCTCGTCTGCGGAAAGGCTGCTGCGCAGACGCCCGCTTCTTTGCAGCAGGTCCCGGACCTCCTTCAGCTCCTCGTAACGCTCGTCCTCGACGCGCCGGTAACGCGCTCTCAGCGTGGAATCGCCAGACTCCCTCATGAAGCGAGGCAGGTCGGCGCACACCTCCAGGATCTGCCGCGACAGGCGCGCGGCGACTCGCAGCCAGACCTCGGGATCGTCGGACCGCCTGCCCTCTTCCAGCAGCTTGCGAGCCTCGGCGATGTGTGGCCAGCCGTCCTCGATGATCGCCTGTGCCACCCGCAGCTTGTTGCCGAACACTGCATAGACCGTCTGGTAGGACACCCCCGCTTCCGCCGCAACCTCTTCCATCGTCACGGAGCTGTACGCGCCCCTGCGCAGTAGTCTGCGGCCGGCGTCGAGGATGCGGCGGCGAGTCTGCTGCGCCTGCTCCTGGCGGAGCGTGGCGTTGTAGCGCCTTTTGGTCTTGACACCTGCCGCCATGGATCCCTAGGATAGCACCCTATCCATTAGAGGCTATCTCTAGTCAATCGAGGCGACCCTGCAAAGGAGGATGGGAAACGGTGCTGAGAGCCTGGTGGCGGTGGACCTGGCCGAGGTTGGAGCCGTGGCTCGACAGCCTGATCTGGCTCGACCCGACGGTCGCGGCTGCCTGCTGGACCGCTGAGGCCGGCGAAGTCTCGCCGGAGGGCGAGGAGAAGGCGGGCACGGCAACGAGCGCATTTCCAGGAGAGCTGCGCCTTGCGTGACCCTTCACCCGTCGATGTCCTGGTGATCGGTGGCAGCCTGCAGGGGCTGCTCATCCTGGAACGCCTCGTCTCGCACGGTTACTCCTGCCTGCTGGTCACGGCCTCCGAGCTGGGGGACGGCCAGACGCTTCACTCCCACGGCGTCCTGAACACCGGCTTCGGCATGGCCGGTCCGGAGCCGGTGAACCTGCTGCGCCAGATCGTGCTCCCGGACCTCGCCCGGCGCGGCGTCCGCACGTATGGCACTTGGGGCGCGATCGCGCCCGGTCTGCCGCCCGGCGCTCAGGGGCTCGCTTCGCCGGACGGCCTCGAGCTCGGAGGCGGTGCCTTGGTCCGCCTTCCCGAGAGGAACGTCGACAAGGTGGACCTCGTCTCTGCCCTGGGCCGGGGTGCTGAGAACCACATCCTTCGCGCAAACGTCTCCGGAATCACGCGCAGCGCTGACGGACGAGTCTTGACCGTCGAGCTCGAACCAAGCGGCGTGGTCGTCGCCCCCAGGACGGTGGTGGTGGCGGCGGGCACCGGATCCAAGAAGCTGCTGCGGCGCCTCGGCGCGGAGGAGGGTCAGATCAAAGGCATCAAGCACCGGCCGGTGCAGGTGCTTTGCGTGCGGGGTCCGAGCGGGGTCCTTCCCGCACTGGACGTGGTCTCACCCGCCGACCAGCTCTTCGTGGCCTCGCACGAGCGCGCCGGCGAGCGGATCTACCTGGCCACTCCCGTGCAGTTCCTCGCTCCGCACCACGAGGATCTGCCGGAAGACGCGTCAGCCGAGCTCGACCAGGCACTCGTGGACCGCGGTTGGGAAGTGCTCTTCCGCCTCTTCCCCCCGCTGGGCTCGCTGGCCGGGCTTCGGTTTGCCGCCTACGCGGGTTATCGCCAGGACGGCGGCGACCAGCCGGGGGTGCCGAGATGCGAGCAGGTCGAATCGGCGCCCAACGTCATCGCCGCCTTGCCGGGCGGCTTGCTGGGCGCGTGGCCGGTGATGATGCAAGCCACCGGCCTCGTCGAAGAGCTGACCGGCGGCAGGTCTTCCGGGCCGGGCCCACGACTCGAGGCGGGCGGGCGTGTGGACATCGGCCAGAGCTACGAGGATTCGAGCCGCGTGACCTGGACCTCCGTCCCGCGCCCGGGCCGCGATATAGCCGGTGCGGTGACGGCCGACCAGTCCTAGGGTGGGCCGAGAGCGAACTGAACCGGCGACATCGCACACCGACACCCAGTTGATCGGGTTGCGACCGCGGCCGAATACCTGCGTTTTGCCTTTTTCAACCAGCGGACGACCCAACACTTCGCACCAGGTCTACAGGTTGGAAAGCCCGGGAGCAGATTGATGACTGCCCTAAGAACGCGTCACCCACAGCAGATCAATCACCGCCTCGGGTCCCAGCACCAGGCCGCGTTGCCAGGCGGCCTCGAACGCCGCCTCGCCCAGCTGGTCGCGCGCATCGGCCTCCGCCCGCCTCAGCAGGCGGCGCATCCTGCGCGGATGGTGGGACGGCAATCTGCGGCTCGGGCCAGCTTCTGCGTCGGGTTGGTCGTATGGATCCGACGGCATCTGGGCCATGCCGGTCTGCCGGCGGAGGGCCTCAGCGCCGGCGGACAGCAGCACGCTCATCTCCGGATCGCCCTCGGCCGCCCTTAGGATGGCGCTCGTTTCCAGGACGCCGATCAGGTCGGCCCGGGCGCCGACCTGGCCGAGGCCATCCGCGGCTCGCCGCAGCTCGGCCCACGCCTCCTCGAAGCGCTCGTCCAGGAGCGCCGCGGTCGCCAGGAAGGTGTGAAAGAGCGCCACGGCACGCAGGTTGCCGAGCTCCTGCATCATGGCCAATCCCCCCAGCGCGTAGCGGCGGACGCCAGCGCTCCGCCCGAACTGCAGCTCGACGGTGGCCAGTTCCAAGTGAGCATAGGCCAGCGGCTGCGAGGTGCCTAGGGGCGCCAGCAGCTCGACGGCCTCCAGCCAGCCCCGGTGCGCCGTTTCCAGGTCGCCTCGGGCGGACGCGGCTTCCGCGTTCCAGACCAAGGCCTTGCCCAGCTCGATGGGGTCGTCGAACCCGCGCAGTATATCGATGCTGGCGGCGTGATACCTCCGGCCGGCCTCATGGTCCCCTTGCAGGCGGGCCAGCCACCCCGAGTAGACCAGCGCTTGCGCCCGCTCCACCGTATGGCGCGGTGATCGAGCCAGGGCCGCCGCCAGCAGCCGGCGGCCCTCGCCCACCCGGCCGCGCAAGCCCCAAAACCAGCCCAGGCCGGCGGCGATTGCCAGGGCGACGTCCGGTTCAACTTCGAGGACGCGGTCGAAAACCGCCCTGTACTCGTCCAGCTCGTCCTCGATGCGGGCCATCCAGGTCGCCTGTTCGGGACCATCGAGACCGTCGCTTGCCAACCGGGCAAGCTCGAAGAAGCGTTTGGTGTGGGCAGCCTGGACGCAGCCGGCCTCGCCCGCTTCCAGCAGTCGCTCGCGCGCGTACTCACGCATGGTCAGCAACAGCCGGTAGCGGATCGGCTTATCAGGCACCCGCTCGGCCAGCACCAGCGAGCGTTCGACCAGCCGGTCCAGGAGTTCGGCCCCCTTGGGTCCCAACACAGCTTCCGCTGAGTCGACGCGGAACCCGCCGACGAACGCGCCGAGAGCCCGGAAAGCTCCGCGTTCGGCTTCCGACAGCAGCTCGTAGCTCCAGGCCACTGCGGCGGCCAAACTCCGCTGCCGTGGGACCAGGGAGGCGCCGTCCACGAGGATGCGGAAGCGGCTTCGTAAGCGGTCCCTGATGTCCGCCAACGACATCACGCGGACCCGGGAAGCTGCCAGCTCGATGGCCAGCGGGATCCCGTCCAGGTCCTGGCAGATCGCGAGCACGAGCGTAGGATCGGTGGCGGCGAGGGGCAGGTCCGGGGCCGCCAGGCGGGCGCGGTCCAGGAACAGCGACACGGCGTCCTCGGCGGGGAGGGGCCGCAGGGACCAGACCGCCTCGCCGGGCACACGGAGCGGCTCGCGGCTGGTGGCCAGCACCTTGATGTCGGGGCAGGCGGCCAGCAGTTCGGCCACCAGGTCGCGGCAGGCTGCGGCCACCTGCTCACAGTTGTCGAGCACAACCAGCAGACGCGCGGACGCCAGGTCACGCTTGGGATCGTCCACGCCCAGCGCCGCAGCCACCTCCGGGCGGAGCAACGCGGGGTCTTCCAGGGACTGGAGGTCCACCAGCCAGGCACCGTCCGGATAGTGATCTATCACGCGCGCGGCAGCCTCCAGCGCGAGCCGGGTCTTGCCGCTGCCGCCGGGCCCAGTGACGGTGACCAGGCGCGCCTCGTTCAACAGCGCGCGAACGCCATCGAGCTCCGACGAGCGCCCCACGAAGCTCGACAGCTGCGGCGGCAGGTGGTTCGGGGGCGGTGTGCCGTGCAGCGATGCCGCGATCTCCTGCCGGGAATGCACCCCCAGCTTGGTTCGGAGCTGCTCGACGTGGTATTCGGCCGTGCGCTCAGAGATGAAGAGGCGGTCTGCGATCTGGCGATTGGTGAGCCCCTCGGCCACCAGTCTGGCGACCTCGGTTTCGCGTCTGCTGAGCTCCGGCAGGGGGTGACGCGGCCTGCGCTGGGCTTTGCGCTGGGTCTGGGTCGCGGGTGGTGTGGGCGCCGTCCAAGGCGTTCTGGCGGACGCCGACTGGCGCTGCTCGGCCGCCCAGGCCGCGATCTGGCTCCGGGAGTTGAACGCCAGCTTGTTGCGGATCTGCTCGACATGGCCTTCCGCGGTTCGCTCCGCGATGGCCAGCCGGGCCGCGATCTCCCGGTTGGTGAGGCCGTCGGCCACCAAGGCCGCCACCTCTCGCTCGCGAGGCGTCAGCGGCCGGGGCGCCCAACCCGCCCGGGTAGCCATCGCAGCCGAAGCATATTCAAGACGCGCCGGGGTGCACGCAACAACAGGTACCTACGCCCGTAGTTTTCCCGGCGACCAGGTGCCCATGCGCCACCTAGCCTGCCGCGTATCGACCGGCGGCATCGGGGCCGGACACATCAGAGGTGGGATATGCAGGGAGCGGGCAAATTCGCAGCACTTGCGATTGCGCTGATTAGGCGTGCTGGCGGTTGCGGTGCCGGTGCAGGGGGAGGAGGGTACCCAGAGCTGGCTGCACGCGGTATCAGGCCAGGGTAAGGGGAGGATTCTGATCGCTCCGACCGCTCAGGAGCACAGTGAGTTCTATGCCCAGGTCGAAGTCGAGATCGAAGGTGCCCCGGCCGACACCCGGATGGGTGTGACTCGGGCGCTCTTCACTCCAGGGTGCGTGAGCGTCGTCCAGCCCTGGACGACGGTCGCCACGCTGCAAACGAGTGAGGCAGGCGGGGGTTCCGTCCACTTCGTCCGCGATACCCCCCAGCCGTCCGGCACCACCTTTTACGTCATCGTCCGTGTCAGCGGCGGAGGCGCAGTGCTGGAAAGCGACTGCATCGCCGTGCTGGTCAAGTGAGGGTCGGTCAAGCCACGTGATTCTGGGGATCCCTCTCCGCCCCTTCCGACTCAAAGACGAACTCGCCGCGAACGCGGAGGTAACCCCATGTCGGGTTCTCCTGAGTCATCCGCCTGATTAGCTCCCGACCTTACTGTCCACCCATCCTGGGACGGGCTGGCGTCGTGGCACATGCCGCACGGTCCCGAACCGGTCGCATGCACCTGTCCTCTCGTGTCCCCAGTTCCTCTCGTGTCCCCTGTACTCCATTTGGCATGCCGTCGTGTCCTTGCGTCTCCTCCTGTGGCCTCCTGCTCCGCGAATGTGTGATCCGTCTGTGATCCGGATGGGGTTCACAATGCCGGCGGTCCGACGCGATTAGGGCAAAGCTCCCTTGTTCGTGGCTTGTGTCGTCGCGCCGTACTCATGGTCGACGACGCACGCAGCGCCGCGGTACCACGCGTAGACATGTTCGCGGCCATAGCGCATCGTCTCTTGATGCTCGGCGTCTGCCGCCCACCTTTGGGCACCTTGGAGAGAACCGAACCGTTCGATGATCACGCCCTCGATGTCGCTGGTCGCGTACACCTTCATGTCGATGAATTCGTAACTCGGATCGGACGTGACGAGGGTGTACATCCGCTCTCCGCGCGCTTGGTACTCCGCGCCGTCGACGTCCTCTCGAAGTCGATATTCGAACACGTTCACGTACATGGCGCTGTCCTCAAGCACAGGAGCCGGTGCCGACTGCGAGCGCATTATGACGCATCAGGAAAGCAAGCCCTTGCTCCTTGGCCCCGGATTTCAGCACCGCGCCCTTGCGGCGAGACGTGAAGCTGAGGCCGCAAACTGCCGCCCGCATCCGATGAACGCGCATGAGACGAATCCCAACGGGCAATAAGTCCGCGCTGATGGCCGCGGGACGACTGTTCCGAAGGACACAGGATGCGATTCAGGACGGCTGCGTGCTGGACGCGAACCGGTACGTCCAACCTACAGTCCCCCGCAGCCTCATGATCCCGAAACGCTATCGAGGAGTGTCTCCTAGGGATACTGAAGGTGGGTCGAGAGCGAACTTATAAGCCGGGTTCTGTACCCCACTCTGGGGCGGCGGTCATCTATCTAGGACGCCGGTCGCCCGGCGCCTCCAGCGACCTGACCCGAGGGCTCGGCGGGCAGCCTCACAGCCCTCCTATTCGGTCTTGCTCCGGGCGGGGTTTGCCTGGCCGGCCGGTCACCCGGCCG
>DASUVY010000020.1:0-8566 GCA_036378695.1 Candidatus Dormiibacterota bacterium | reverse complement strand
GAGCGGCACCACCGGCTTCCCCAAGGGCGCGACGCTCTCGCACCACAACATCCTCAACAACGGCTTCTTCATCGGGGAGACCTTGCGCTACGACGAGCGCGACCGGGTCTGCATCCCGGTGCCGTTCTACCACTGCTTCGGCATGGTCATGGGCAACCTGGCGGCCACCAGCCACGGTGCCTGCATGGTCATCCCCGCGCCCGGCTTCGATCCGGCGGCGACGCTGGCGACGGTGGCCGCGGAGCGCTGCACCTCGCTCTACGGCGTGCCCACCATGTTCATCGCCGAGCTCGACCATCCGCAGTTCTCCGACTTCGACTACGAGTCGCTGCGCACCGGCATCATGGCCGGCTCACCCTGCCCGGTCGAGGTCATGAAGAAGGTGCAGAGCAAGCTGCACATGCCGCAGGTCACGATCATGTACGGCATGACCGAGACCTCGCCGGTCTCCACGCAGACGGCGCTCGACGATCCGCTCGAGAAGCAGACCGGCACCGTCGGCCGCATCCACCCGCACGTCGAGATCAAGATCGTCGATCCCGAATCTGGGTCGGTGGTGCCGCGCGGCACACCCGGTGAGCTGTGCACGCGCGGGTACAACGTGATGCTCGGTTATTGGAACAACCCCGAGGCGACGCGCGAATCCATCGACGCCGGGCGCTGGATGCACACGGGCGACCTGGCGACCATGGACGACGAGGGCTACCTCAACATCGTCGGCCGGATAAAGGACATGATCATCCGCGGCGGGGAGAACATCTACCCGCGCGAAATCGAGGAATTTCTGTACACGCATCCCGACATCTCCGACGTGCAGGTCATCGGCGTGCCCAGCGAGAAGTACGGCGAAGAGGTCATGGCCTGGATCAAGCCGCGCGAAGGCGCCGACCTGACCGGCGAGCAGCTGGCGCAGTTCTGCGAGGGCAGGATCGCGCGCTACAAGGTGCCGCGCTACTGGAAGTTCATGAAGGGGACCGAGATGTGGCCGATGACCATCAGCGGCAAGGTCCAGAAATACAAGATGCGCGAGCTGGCTGTGGAGGAGCTGGGGCTGCAGGCCGCGGCGGGGGTGCGCACGGCCTGACGCCGCCACGGGCCCGGGTCCCGCTCCCCGCGCGGGCCCTGAGCCTGGTCCTGGCGGCCACGCTGCTGGCGCGGCTGCCTTCGCTTTGGGAGCCGCGCTGGGCCCACAACGAGGGACTGCTGGCGGCGGTCGCCACCGAGATGATCGGCGGCCAGCGCCTTTACCTCGACGTCTGGGGCAACCAGCAGCCGCTGGCCTACGACTTCATGGCCCTGGTCCTCTCCGTGACCCACGCCTGGCATCCCGGTATGCAGCTGATCCTGGCCGTACAGGTCCTGGCCTCGACCACGTTCGTCTACCTGGTCGCGCGCCGACTGGAAGCACAGGCGGCATTGACCGCGTTGACCTTCGGACTGGTGGCGGCGCTGCCGGTCGTGGAAGGCGATCTCCAGGGCACCGAGCTGATCGGGATGCCGCTGCTCCTGGGCGGCATTCTCTGCGGGATCGGCGGAGGCCCTGTGCGCGCCGTCGCCGCGGGCGTGCTGCTGGTGCTGGCGGGCCTGGTGCAGCCGACCTATCTGCTGGACGCGCTCTGCGTGCCCTGGTACGTGACGCTGTCGGGGAGGCCGCTGCGCGTGCTGCCGGTGCTGGGCGGGGCCGCGGCCGCGGCGCTGGCCGCCTTCGTCGCGCTCCAGCTCAGCGGGATCTGGGAGGCCTGGCGGTCGCTGCTGGGATCGGAATGGCGCGAGCTGCAGTGGGCCAACGGCGGCGCCGAGCTGGCTCCGATCAGCCTCCTGCTCCGGCTCGCGCCGCTGGGGGTCGGGCTGTTCGCCGGCCTGCGCATCGGCATCGAGCAGCGCTCGCCGGCGGCCCGCCTCCTGGGCGCCTGGCTGCCCCTGGCGGTGATAGGAGCGGTGCTCAGCCCGCGCGGCTTCATGCACCAGTCGCTCGAGATCCTACCCCCGCTGGCACTGATGCTCGGGCTCTGGCTGCGGCCCGTCCTGGTGGCGCCGGTCCTGGTGGGCATCGTTCTGATGCTCCAGGCCGCCATGTTCCTGCCCCGGCTGGAGATGTTTGCGCTCGCGCGCTGGGCGTTGCCTGAGACCTCGTATGGCACCGCCTTCGGCTGGACCGCGCTGCCCGGCTACTACAAGGACTGGTACGACCACGCTGTGGGCGTGACCGATTGGCACCAGTACTCGGCCAAGTTTCCCGGCCGGGCGGCCCAGGTCGAGGACCTGGCGTCGGGCATCAAGGTCGAGGGGCGGCTGGAGGTCTGGGGCGACCAGCCCTGGCTCTACGTCGTCAGCGGGCGCGGGCAGACCGGCCGCTACATCGCGCGTGACGAGGCCTACCGGCTGGAGCCGGACTCAGATGCGAGGACGATCAGCGCCATCCGCGCCCAGCGGCCGGAATACTTGATCCTGATCGACAAGGCGCCGCCCGCGCTGAGCCGCCAGCTCAGCTCTCAGTACGACCGGCTGCGCTTCATCCCCGCGCCCTGGCCGGTGTATGGGCTGCACTCGGGCTAGACGCGTGTGCGCGGTGGTTGAGCATCACCTGCTCGGGCAGCAGGCCGTTCTCGCGCAGCTTGGCGTTCTCGTGATAGGCGTCGACGTACCGGATGGTGCCTGACTTGGAGCGCAGCACCATGGAGTGCGTGTAGGCGTAATCGGGCTCGTAGCCGACGCCGCGCAGGAGGTCACCGGTGGTGATCCCGGTGGCGGCGAAGAAGATGTTGTCGCCGGCGCAGAGGTCATCGATGCCGAAGCTCCGTTCCGGGTCGTGGCCCTCGCGGACGACCAGCTGGCGCTCCTCGTCGCTGCGGAAATAGAAGCGCGCCTGCATGTCGCCGCGCAGGCACTTGACCGCGCACGCCGCCAGCACGCCCTCGGTGGCGCCGCCACTGCCCATCAGCACGTGCTTGCCCGTGAGCTGCTCGTTGGCGGCGGCCACGGCGGCGGCCACGTCACCGCCTGAGATCAGGGAGATGCGCGGCCCCACGGCGCGGACCTGCTCGATGATCGGCTGGTTGCGCTCGCGGTTGAGGATGATCACGGTGAGGTCCCTTGGATGCAGGCCCTCGGCCTTGGCGATGCGCACCAGGTTCCACTCCACGGGCATGGCGATGTCGATCACGCCGCGAGCCCGGCGCCCCACCACCAGCTTCTCCATGTAGTGGATGTGGCTGGTGAACATCGAGCCGCGCTCGGCCAGCGCCACCACCGACATGGCGCC
The DNA here is from genome assembly GCA_036378695.1 of Candidatus Dormiibacterota bacterium. Classification (GTDB taxonomy): domain Bacteria; phylum Chloroflexota; class Dormibacteria; order Dormibacterales; family Dormibacteraceae; genus CF-28. The sequence goes on along the minus strand of DASUVY010000020.1, from coordinate 5,304 downwards.
CGGGATCAGGCTGGCGGTGAACTCGGTGCCGTCGATGGGGTCGACCGCGACGTCGACCTCGGGCTCCATGCCGTTGCCGATCTGCTCGCCGAAGTAGAGCATCGGCGCCTCGTCCTTCTCGCCTTCGCCGATCACGACCGTGCCCTTCATGTCGACCGAGGCCAGCGCGTTGCGCATGGCGTCGACCGCGCGCTGGTCGGCCGCCTCCTTGTCGCCGCGGCCGGTCAGGGGGGCGGCGGCCAGGGCGGCCGCCTCCGTGGCCCGCAGCAGCTCGAGGGCGAGGTTGCGGTCGTAGGTCTGGTGGCTCACCGACCTAACAGCCTAAAAGTTCGAGCGCCGGCGCCGGAACTGTTCTGGGCGCGAAAAAGGGTACCGGCGCCGGCGCTCGGCCGTACTTAGAAGAACTCCCCCCAGAACTTCTTCACGCGATCGACCTGGGCGTTGATGGGACGCGACGCCGGCTCCGTGACGGAGGCAACGACCACGGTCTCTGCCAGCACGGGCTCAGGCTCGTTCGGGATCCCCTCCGGGTGCACCCGGATCACGCCGTGGTGTACCCCGCCCTCCTGCACGATCAGCGCGCCCACCCGGGCGTCGCCCTCGAGGCGGCCGGTGGGCGCGATCTTGAGCTTGCCGACCGCGGTCACGTTGCCGCGCACCAGGCCCGAGATCGTGATGTTGCGCGTGCGGATGTTGGCGGAAACCGACGCCGTCTGGCCGATCACGAGCTCCCCGGCGCAGTCGATCTCGCCCGAGAACTCTCCAAGAATTCGACCGTCACCCTTGATCTCCAGGTTGCCGCGAAGGCTGTCTTCCTTCGCGAGCACCGTGACAGGCGACTCCTCGGTTTTTCCGTTGGTGTGCGTCAAAGACGCCGGGTCGCGAAGCTCGGTATCAGGCACAACAAAGACCTCCCCTCTCTCAGCCACCCCCGGGGGGCTGGAGAAATTCCCCAGTACCCGGGACTATAACGCACGCTCAGCTTTTCTTATAGGGGCGCCCTACGGCCGCCGGCGCGATCGCCCGGCCCACGGCGCCCGCCACCACGATGATGGTCAGCACGTAGGGCAGGGTCGAGGTGATCTGGTAGGGGATGTTGATCCCGTAGAACTGGAGCCGCGACCCCAGCGCGTCCGAGGCCGCGAAGAGCAGCGAAGCCAGGAACGCGCCGAACGGCGTCCACTTGCCGAAGATCATCGCGGCCAGGGCGATGAAGCCCTTGCCGCCGGTCATGTTGGGCAGGAAGTTGCCCACCTGCTGCAGCGAGAAATAGGCCCCGCCCAGGCCGCCCAGGGCGCCCGAGAGCATCACGTTGCCGTAGCGCATGAAGCGCACCGAGATGCCTGCGGTCTCGGCCGCCAGCGGATGCTCGCCGCAGGCCCGGGTGCGCAGCCCCCACACGCTGCGGAAGAGCAGCAGGTGGATGGCGACGACCAGCACGATCATGGCGTAGGTCACGAACTGGTTCTGGAAGAAGATCGGACCCAGGATCGGGAGGTTGGCCAGAAAGGGGATCTTCCAGACCGGCAGCGTGCCCGGACCCGCCACGTTCTGCTGCTGGATGAACGTGCGGTAGTAGACGCCGGTGATGCCGACGGCCAGGATGTTGATGACCGTCCCGCTCACGATCTGGTCGACCAGGAACTCGATCGCGAGCACCGCGTGCAGCCCGGCGATCAGCGCTCCGCTGAGAACGGCCACGCCCACTCCAAACCAGAGGTTGTGGGTGGCCAGCGCGGCCACGTAGCCCATGAAGGCGCCGGTCAGCATGATTCCCTCGAGCGCGATGTTGACCACCCCCGACCGCTCGCTCATGGTGCCGCCCAGTGCGGCCAGCACCAGCGGCGTGGAGGCGAGCAGGGTGGCGGCGGCCAGGCCCACCAGGTCGGCGCGCTGCAAAAACTCGGTCAAACCGCAGCTCCTTCCTGGGCGGCGATCTGCGTGGGCAGCGCGGACTGCTCGCGCAGCCTGAAGAGCCAGCGCACCATCACAGGCGCCGCCACGAAGATGATCACGGTCGCCTGCACCACCGAGATCAGGTCGGCCGAGACCTGGGTCTGCAGCTGCATGAACCCCGCCCCGCTGCGCATCGATCCAAAGAGGAACGCCGCGGGGACGATGCCCCAGGGGTTGGACCGAGCCACCAGGGCCACCGCGATCGAGTCGAACCCGTAGCCCACGGAGAAGCTCGGCGGCATGAAGTGGGAGACGCCCAGCACCTCGTCGGCGCCGGCCAGGCCGGCGAGCGCGCCGGACATCGCCATCACCAGCACGATGGTCCAGCCCACCGAAATCCCAGCGGCGCGAGCCGCCGTCTGGTTGAGGCCGACCGCGCGCAGGCGGAAGCCGATGGTCGTGCGCTCGATCAGGAACCACACCACGGGCACCGCCAGCAGCGCGAGCAGCAGGCCCAGGTGGAGGCGGGTGTTGGGGACCAGGATGGGCAGCTCGGCCGAGTGTTGGATGAACGGTGTCTTGGGGGCGCTGGCGTGCGGGTCGCCCATAGGCCCCCGGTTGATGAGGTAGTCGCTGACGGCCAGCGCGATGTGGTTGAGCATGATCGTGGTGATCACCTCGTGCGCTCCGAAGCGCGCCTTGAGCACGCCCGGGATCACCGCGTAGCCGAGCCCACCCAGCATGCCCGCGCCGACCGCCAGCGGGATGTGCACGATCGCGGGCAAGCCGTGCAGCGAGTAACCGATGTAGGTGCCGGCGATGGCGCCCAGATAGAACTGGCCTTCGGCCCCGATGTTGAAGAGACCGGCCTTGAAGCCGATCGCCACCGCGAGGCCCAGGAAGATGTACGGGATGCTGGCGATCAGGGTCTCCGAGAGGGCGTTCCTCTCCAGGAAGGCGCCCTGGAAAAGCGCCACCAGGGCGTCGACGGGGCTGGCACCGCTCAGAAAGACGGCGAATCCCGCGACCGCGAAGCCGCAGAGCACCGAGAGCACCGGCACCAGCGCCTGGCGCACCCAGTGCAGCACGTGCTGCATCAGGCGGCCCCGGCCATGAGGAGGCCGATGTGCTCGCGCTCGATGGCTTCGCCCTCCAGCACCGCCGCGATCTTGCCGCGGTAGATCACGGCCACACGGTCCGACAGCGAGAGCACCTCGTCGAGCTCGGAAGAGACCAGGAGAACCGCCAGGCCGCGATCCCGCTGCTCCACGATCCGGCGGTGGATGAACTCGATGGAGCCGACGTCCACGCCGCGCGTGGGCTGGGCCGCGATCAGGATCTTGGGATCGGTTGCCAGCTCGCGGGCGACCACCACCTTCTGCTGGTTGCCGCCCGACAGCGACCCCGTGCGCTGCTCGGGCCGCTCGGCCCGGATGTCGTACTCCTTGATGATCCGGGCGGCGAAGGCGCGGATCGAGTCGAGGGCCCGGATCAGCCAATGCGCGAAGGGCAGGCGGTCGAAGTCCGGCAGGACCAGGTTGTCCGCGATCGACATGTCGAGGATCACGCCCATCTGCTGGCGGTCGGCTGGGATATGGCTCAGGTCCCGCAGGCGGCGGTGGGTGGTGGCGTGGGTCATCTCGCGGCCGGCGATGGCGACCCGGCCCTTGGCCGGGCGCAGGCCGACGATCGCCTCCACCAGCTCGCGCTGGCCGTTGCCCTCCACGCCGGCCACGCCCAGGATCTCGCCGGCCCGCACCTGCAGGTCGACCCCGTCCACCGCCGGGTGGTGCAGGTCGTCGTCCACCTTGAGGCCCGCCACCTCGAGCAGCACCGCCCCCGGATGGGCGGGCCCCTTCTCGACCCGCAGCAGCACCGGCCTGCCCACCATCAGGCGCGCCAGGTCGGGCGGCGAGCTCTGGGCGGGCGTGGTGGTGGCGACGACCTTGCCCCGGCGCATGACCGTGATCTGGTCGGCGATCCGCATCACCTCGGCCAGCTTGTGGGTGATGAAGATGACCGCCTTGCCCTCGGCCTTGAGGTTGCTGACGATCTCGAACAGGCGCTCGATCTCCTGCGGAGTTAGCACCGCGGTAGGCTCGTCGAGGATCAGCAGGCGGGCGCCGCGGTAGAGGGCTTTGAGGATCTCCACGCGCTGCTGGAGTCCCACCGAGAGGTCGCGCACGCGGGCGCGGGGATCGACCTCCAGGCCGTAGCGGTGGGACAGCTCGCGCACCATCTGCCCGGCCGCGGCCAGGTCCATCATCCCGGCCCGCGAGCTCTCCTGGCCCAGGACCACGTTCTCGGCGACCGTCAGCGGCGGGATGAGCATGAAGTGCTGGTGCACCATCCCGATCCCACGCCGGATGGCGTCCTCGGGGCGCCGGATCACGACGGGTTCGCCGTCGTACACGATCTCGCCGGCGTCCGGGGTCTGGAGTCCGTAGACGACGTTCATCAACGTCGACTTGCCCGCCCCGTTCTCACCGAGCAGGGCGTGGACCTCGCCCCACTGGACGACGAGGTCCACGCCGTCGTTGGCCCTCAGCCCTCCGAAGGTCTTGACGATCCCGCGAAGTTCGAGGGCCGGCACGGCCCCTACGCGCTCAGCCGATCTTGACGCCGGTCTGCAGGCTGCCGTCAGCCAGCTTCTTCTGGATGTCGGTGATCTTGGCCTTGACGTCGGCCGGGATCTTGCTGTCGTAGTCGTGGTAGGGGCTGATGCCCACGCCGCCGTTGCTGGCGTCGAAGGTCAGCAGGTTGCTGCTCGGCCACTGGTTCTTGACCATGTCCGTGATCGCGGTCTTGACCGCGGTGGCCAGCTTCTTCTCGGCGCTGGTCATCAGGCAGCCGTCGGCGTCCGGGTAGCTGACGAACTGGTCCGTGTCGACGCCGATGCAGGTCTTCTGCTTGCTGAGGGCGCCCAGCAGGGCGCCGTTGCCGGTGTTGCCGCCGCCGCCGAAGATGATGTCGGCGTTCTGGTTGATCTCGTCAATGGCGCGGGCCTTGCCCCAGTCGGGGTTGTTGAAGGCAGCGCCGTCACCGGGGCCCTGGTAGACCTCGAGCACCTTGGCGCTGGGGTTCGTGTACTTGACTCCGGCCTTGTAGCCCTCGGCATAGCGCTGCACCGGCGGGATCTTGAGACCCAGGACCTGGCCCACGGTGCCGGTCTTGGTCATCAAGCCGGCCAGGGCGCCGATCTCGAATCCGGCCTGGTCCTCCTTGAAGACCAGCCCTGCGATGTTGGCCGGCGGGCTCTGGTCGGGGGTGTAGGCGAAGTCGACGATGGCGAACTTGGTGCCGCTGTTCTTCTTGGCCTCGGCCAGGGTGTCGTCACCCATGAGGAAGCCGACGGCGACCACCATGTCGTAGCCCTGGTCGACGAAGGTCTGCATGTTCTTGGCGTAG
>DASUVY010000019.1:0-2050 GCA_036378695.1 Candidatus Dormiibacterota bacterium | reverse complement strand
GATGCGCACCAGGTCGCCGACTTTGCACTCGTTCTGCTCGTCGTGGACCTTGAAGCGCACGCGGTGCTTCATGACCTTCTTGTAGAGCGGGTGGCTCTTCAGGTCCTGGACCTGCACCACCACCGTCTTCTCCATCTTGTCGGAGACCACGCGGCCCAGCCGGACCTTGCGGAAGCCGCGCTGTTTGGTCTGCACTTCGCTCACTCGGATTCCTCCTCCGTGGCCACAGCGACCTCTTCCTCAGCCGCCCCTTCTGCGGGCGGGGCAAGCCCCGCCCCTACGGGTGCCATCTCCAGGCGCTGCTGGTGGATCACGGTGAGGATGCGCGCGATGTCCTTGCGCACCTTGTGGATCTCACGGTTGTTCTCGAGCTGCCCGACGGCGAGCTTGAAGCGCAGCTCGTAGAGCTCGCGCCGCGACTGCTTGAGCCGGGCGTCCAGCTCGTCGGAGTCGAGCTCGCGCAGGTCGCGCAGCTGATCGGTGACCTTCACTCCCCACCCCCCACGCCGGCCGCCTCGAGCTCCACGAAGCGCGTCTTGATGGGCAGCTTGGCAGCCGCCAGCTTCATGGCTTCCTTGGCGGTCGCCTGGTCGACGCCCCCCATCTCGAAGAGGATGCGCCCCGGCTTGATCACGGCCACCCAGCCTTCGGGATTGCCCTTGCCGGAACCCATGCGGGTTTCGGCCGGCTTCTTGGTGACGGGCTTGTCCGGGAAGATCCGGATCCAGATCTGGCCGCCACGCTTGACGTGGCGGGTCATGGCGCGGCGGGCGGCCTCGATCTGCCGGTTCGTCATCCAGCAGTCCTCGATCGCCTGCAGGCCGAACTGCCCGAAGGCGATGGTGGCGCCGCGGGTGGCGATGCCGGCCCGGCGGCCCTTGTGCTGCTTGCGGTGCTTGACGCGCTTAGGAAGAAGCATCGTCGCCCTCCGCCTCCGGCTTCGGCGTCTCCGCCTTCTTGGTGGTTGCGCGCTTGCGCGGGGCCTTGCCCGTCTCCTCGGACTTCACCTGCTCGGCGACCGCCGCCTCGGCCAGCGCGGGCGAGCCGGGATCGACCGGTGGCACGTCGGTGACCACCGGCGCGGCGGCCGACGCCGCGGCCTCGACCACGGGCTGGGGCGGAGCCGGCGGCGGCGCCGCGGGCTGGGGAGCCAGCTCCTCCTCGGGCGCGCCGCCCTTGGGGGCGATCGAGAAGTTGTCCTTGTAGATCCAAACCTTGACGCCGATCACTCCGAAGGTGGTGCGCGCGGTGGCTCGGCCGAAAGCGATGTCGGCGCGCAGGGTGTGCAGTGGCACGCGGCCCTCGCGGTCCCACTCGCGGCGCGCCATCTCGGAGCCGCGCAGGCGGCCGCCGAGCGCGACACGAACGCCCTTGGCGCCGGAGCGCATGGTGCGCAGGATCGACTGCTTCATGGCGCGGCGGTAGCTGATGCGGCGCTCGATCTGGCTGGCGATGTTCTCGGCCACCAGCTGCGCGTCGAGCTCGGGCTGCTTGATCTCCTGGATCGAGATGCGCACGCGGTTGCCGAAGCGCTTCTCCAGGTCCTCGCGCAGCTGGTCGACCGAGGAGCCGCCCTTGCCGATCACGATGCCCGGCTTGGCGGTGTGGATGGTGACCGTCATCTGCGCGTTGGAGGAGCGCTCGGTCTCGATCTTGGCGATGCCCGCGTTGCGCAAGCGGCGCAGGATGAGCCGCCGCATGTCGAGGTCTTCGTGCAGCAGCTTGGTGTAGTCCTTCTTCTGCGCGAACCAGTTGGCCTCCCAGGGCTTGTAGACGCCCAGCCGGAAGGCGTTGGGGTGAACTTTGTGACCCACTAGCTGCTCGAACTCCTTCGTGTGCGCGGCGTACGCGCCGGTGTGGCGCGGACGGTGGGAACGGCCTCCTCGCGGTCCTCCACCACGGCCGTGATGTGGCAGGTGCGGTGGAAGTACTGGTGGGCCATGCCGCGGCTGACCGGGCGGATGCGCTTCATGGTCGGACCCTCGTCCACCATCAGCGCCTTCACGACCAGGTCCTCGCGGTTGAGGTTGAAGTTGTGCTCGGCGTTGGC
>DASUVY010000018.1:0-15351 GCA_036378695.1 Candidatus Dormiibacterota bacterium | reverse complement strand
GGCGGCAGCAGGCGCTGGCGCGCCAGGTTGTAGATCGAGGGCAGCAGCTTGCGCTTGGACAGGTCGCCGGTGGCCCCGAAGATCACCATCAGCGCCGGCTCGGCCATCCGGGACTCCTGGAGCCCGGCCGCCAGCGGGTTGTCGGCTACCGCGATGGAGGTGTCTCGCTCACGACGCCGTGGCCGCCGAACTGGTTGCGCATCATGGCCAGCAGCTTGTCGGCAAAGGTGTCCTCCATGCGGGAGCGGAACCTCTCGAAGAGCGCAGTGGTGATGTTGGGCGCCGGCACCGCCTCCTCGATCGCAGCCTCCACCGTCCAACGGCCTTCGCCGGTGTCCTGCACGTAGCCCTTGACCTGTGCCAGATCCGGGTCCTTGGAGAGGCCGTCGGCGATCAGGTCGAGCAGCCAGGAGCGCACCACCGAACCCGTGCGCCAGGCCTCGGCGATGGCCTGCATGTCCATGCCGGGGAAGCGCTGCGAGAGCTTCATGATCTGGAAGCCCTCGGCGTAGGCCTGCATCAGCCCGTACTCGATGCCGTTGTGGACCATCTTCACGAAGTGCCCGGAGCCTTCGGGGCCGGTGTGCACCAGCCCGCCGTCGTCGGGCGCCAGGTCTTTGAGCAGCGGCAGGCAGTGGTTGAAGACCCCCTCCTCGCCGCCGACCATCAGGCAGTAGCCGTACTGAAGGCCCCAGATGCCGCCCGACGTGCCGGCGTCCAGGTAGTGCATGCCCTTGGCCTTGACCAGCTCGGCGTCGCCCAACGCCAGCTTCCAGTTGGTGTTGCCGCCGTCGATGATGATGTCGCCCGGCTCGCCCCGGTTGGCGAGCTCGGAGATGGTCTCGGTGGTGGGCGCCCCCGAGGGAACCATCACCCACATCACGCGCGGCTTCTCCTGGAAGGCGGCCACGAACTCCTGCAGCGACCGGCCGCCGGTGGCGCCGGCCTGTTCCTGGGCCTTGATGGCGTCCTCCGAGCGGTCGTACACCACCATCCGGTGCCCGCGCTTCATAAGGCGCAGGCTCATATTCCCGCCCATCCGCCCTAGACCCACCATCCCCATTTCCATGACCTACAGGCTCCCTTGCAGTGAAGCGACGAGCTGCTTCCAACCGTCGGCCGGCTTACGGTCGAGCGTGATCCGCGCCACCGGGTAGCCGCGAGAGGTCAGTGATTGGAAGTCGCCCAGCGCCTGGGCCTGCTTAAGCAGCGAGAAGCCGTAGGGCTGTCCCGGAATGGGGGCGTCGCGCGGGTCCTCCTGCACGATCTGCACGAAGACGCCGGTCTTGGGGCCGCCTTTGTGGAGCTGGCCGGTGGAGTGCAGGAAGCGCGGACCGTAGCCCCAGGTGGTGGCGAATTTGGTCTTCTCGCGGACCAGCTCGCGCAGCCGGTCGGCCGCGCCCTCCGACCCGGGGGTGGTGGCCGTGTAGGCCATGAAGGCGACGTAGGCGTTCTTCTTCGCCTTGCGCAGGGCCGCCGCGATCGCCCGGCCGCCGTCCGCCGCCGAAGCCGTCTCCGCGGCCGGCAGCTTGCCCGACTTCTCCCAGGCCGCCAGCACCCGCTTGGTGTTGTCCTTCGACTCCTGCACGTTGGGCTGGTCGAAGGCGTCGATGCCCAGGATCGAGCCGGCGATGGCGGTCGCGATCTCCCAGCGCAGGAACTCGCCGCCCAGGTCCAGCTTGTCGCGCAGCGTGAGCGTGACGACCGGCTGCCCGGCCTTCTCCAGCGCGCGCACGCGCGCGTCCTCGGGATCGCTGTCCATCCGGATTTGCACGAACAGGCGGTCGTCGCCGTAGACCGCGGGCTTGCCCACCGGCTCGCCCTCGACGGGGACGATCCCCGTGCCGTGCTTGCCCGTGGACTCGGCGACCAGCTGCTCCAGCCAGTAACCGAAGGTGCGCACCTTGGGCGTCACTATCAGCGTCAGCTTGTCGCGGCCCAGCTTGGCCAGCGTCCCCATGACCCCGCCCAGCCAGACGCCCGGGTTTTTGTCCGATGGCACGCTGGCGTCGCAGGAGTGGGCCATCTCGGCCGCCCGCTCCAGCAGCTCGCCCACGTCGACGCCCGAGACCGCGCCCGGCACCAGCCCGAAGTAGGACAGCGCGCTGTAGCGGCCGCCGATGTCGGGCGGGTTCTCGAAGACCCAGCGGAATCCCTCGGACTTGGCCAGCTTCACCAGCGAGGTCCCGGGATCGGTGATGGCCGCGAAGTTGCGGCCGGGCTTCTTGACGCCCGCCCTCTCGACCGCCTCCCGGAAGTAGGCGTGGTGCGACAGCGTCTCGGTGGTGGTGCCCGACTTGCTGGCCACGATGAACAGCGTGTCGGCGGGGTCGATCCGCGAGCGCAGGCTGAGGATGGAGCCCGGGTCCGTGGTGTCGAGCACGTGCAGGGCCGGGTGACCGCGCACGTGGCCGAAGGTGTGGCGCAGGACGTCCGGGCAGAGCGACGAACCGCCCATGCCCAGCTGCACGACGTTCGAGTAGGCGCGGGCCTCCCGCGCCACGGCGCGCAGCCGGGGCAGGTCGCCCTCCATCTTCTCGGCCACGTTGAGCCAGCCCAGGCGCTCCACGATCTCCCGGCCGCCGGCCGCGTCCTTGGTCCAGAGCGTGGCGTCCTTCGCCCACAGCCGGCGCGGCGCCTCTTCCTTCTGGAGGCGAGCCACCTGCTCGTCAACTTTGGGCTGGAGCGTGCCCAGGCTGAACCACTGGCGTGGTCCCTTGCCCGCCTTGATCTTCTTGGACTCCTCGCGCAGCGCCTTGGTCAGCGATTGGTAGGACTTGGCGAAGAGGTCGACGCCCTCCACCTCCAGCTCCTCGGTGACCTGGGCCAGGGAGATGCCAATCTCCTCCAGCTGGCGCAGGCGCCGCTTGGAGGCGTCGACGTGCTCGTCCAGCGAACGCCGCACCTCGCCGTGCTCGCGGAAGGCCGCCAGCGTGGCGGGCGGCACCGTGTCGACGGTGTCCGGCCCGATGAGCTCCTCAACGTAGTAGGTGTCGGGGTACTTGGGATTCTTGGTCGAAGTGGAGGCCCAGAGGCAGCGCTGCGGCCGCGCCCCCGCCTTCTTGAGCGCCTCCCAGCGCGCGCCCGAATGGAGCTGCTTGAAGCGCTCGTAGGCCAGCTTGGAGTTGTCGATCGCGATGTGGCCCATCAGCTTCTCGCCACCGGGTTTGCCCTCCAGCTGGGGGTCGACCTTGCTGTCCACCCGGCTGACGAAGAAGCTGGCCACGCTCGCCACCTTCGACAGGTCGCCGCCCGCCCGCTTGAGATCTTCGAGGCCGCCCATGAACGCCTCCACGACCTCGGCGTAGCGCTCGACCGAGAAGATCAGCGTGATGTTGATGTTGACGCCGCGCCCGAGCATCTCCCGGATCGCCGGCAACCCGGGCTTGGTGGCCGGAATCTTCACCATCACGTTGGGCCGGCCGCAGCGGTCGTGCAGGTCCTGGGCCATAGCGATCGTCTTCTTGGTCGAGCGCGCGACCGCGGGCGACACCTCGATGGAGACGAAGCCGTCGGCCCCCTTGGTCTTGTCGTAGACCGGCCGGAAGACGTCGGCGGCGGCCTGGATGTCTTCCACCATCAGGTCCCAGAGCATCTCGTCGGGCCGCTTGCCGTGGCGCACCAGGCGCACGAGCGCTTCGTTGTAGTCGGTTGAGCCGGAGACGGCCTTCTCGAAGATGGTCGGATTGGAGGTGACTCCGGTCACGCCCTCGTCACGCAGCCGGGCCAGCTCACCCGAGGTGATCAGCTGGCGCCGGATGTTGTCCAGCCACAGGCTCTGGCCCTCGCGACTGAGCTGTTTGATCGGCGAGCCGCCGTTGCGCGCCATCACTTCCCTCCGAGAAGAGATCGAGCCGCCTCGGCGATGTGGTCGGCGCTGATGCCGGCCGCCTCCATCAGCTCGGCGGGCGTCCCCGAGGTGGGCAGGTTGCGCACCGCGCAATGGGCGACCCGCGGCGGCTTGGCCTCCATGGCCAGCGCCTCCATGACCGCCGCCCCCAGGCCGCCCTGCGGGTAGTGGTCCTCGGCCACCACCAGGCGGCCGCCGGTGTCGGCGCTGGCCTGGCGCAGCGTTTCGGCGTCGACCGGCTTGACCGAGTAGAGGTCGATGACACGCGCTTTGACGCCGTCCTTGGCCAGCATCGACGCGGCCTCCAGGCAGTTGTGCAGCGTGACGCCGGCGCCGATCAGCGCCACCTGGTCCTCGCTCGATTTCTTGACGACCTTGCTGCCGCCGATCGGGAACTTCTCTTCGGCGCCGTAGAGGACGGGATAGGCGCCGCGGGTGGTGCGCATGTAGGCGAGCCCGGGCAGCGAGACCATGGCCTCGGTGAGGGCCGCCGCGGAAACCCCGTCGGAGGGATAGAGGACGGTCGAGCCGTGCACGGCGCGGATGGCCGCCAGGTCCTCGAGGGCCATCTGGGAGGGCCCGTCCTGGCCGATCTCCACGCCCGCATGGGAGCCGGCGAGCTTGATCGACACCTCGCTCACGCCCGCCATGCGAATGAAGTCGTAGGCGCGGCTGAAGAAGGCCGCGAAGGTGGAGGCGAAGGGCGCGTAGCCGCGCACCGCCAGGCCGACGGCGGTCGAGACCAGCTGCTGCTCGGCGATGAACATCTCGAAATAGCGGTCGGGATAGGCCTTGGCGAACTCGTCGGTGTGTGTCGAGTTGGAGACCTCGCCGTCGGTCGCCACCACCGAGGCCACCGCGCCAAGCGCCAGCAGGGCGTCGCCGAAGGCCTTGCGGGTGGCGACCTTGTCGCCCTTCTCGTACTTGGGCAGGTGCACAGGGTGGCTGGCGCTGAGCAGCTGCGCGGGTTCGCCCGGCTCCGGCCGCTGGGTCTCGACCCGCAGGTTGCGCTCGCCGCCCAGCTCTTTGATGGCGCGCTCCGCCATGTCCGGCGGCAGGGCCTTGCCGTGCCAGCCGTCCTTGTTCTCGATCTCGCTGAAGCCCTTGCCCTTGATCGTCTTGGCCAGGATCACCGTGGGCTTGCCGCGCGACTGGCGGGCGTCGCCCAGCGCGCGGTCGATCTCGGCCGGGTCGTGGCCGTCGATCACGACCGCCTTGCAGCCGAACGCCTCCACCCGCGCGGCGTAGACGTCGAGCTGCCAGCCGTACTCGGTCTCTCCACGCTGCCCGAGGCGGTTGACGTCGACGATCGGCGTCAGGTTGGTCAGCCCATACTTGCCCGCCTTGTCGAACGCCTCCCAGACCGAGCCCTCCGCGATCTCGGAGTCGCCGCACAGCACCCAGACGTGGTACGGGAGTTTGTCCAGGTATTTGCCCGCCAGCGCCACGCCCACCCCGATGGGGAGGCCCTGGCCGAGGGAGCCGGTCGCCACGTCAACCCAGGGCAGGGCCGGCGTGGGATGCCCCTGGAGGCGAGAGCCGAACTTGCGGAAGCTCATCAGCTCCTCGTCGGAGACGGCGCCGACGGCCTTGAACATGGCGTAGCAGAGCGGCGAGGCGTGGCCCTTGCTGTAGATGAGGTGGTCGTTGTTGGGCTCCTCGGGCCGCGACCAGTCGTACTGCAGGTGGCGCGTGATCAGCACGGCGATCAGGTCGGCGGCCGACATCGACGAGGTCGGGTGGCCGGAGCCGGCGGCGGTGCTGCAGCGGATCGAATCGACGCGCAGCTGCTGGCCGAGGTCGCGCAGGAAGTCGAGGTCCTTCTTGGTCGGGGTCTCCGCTACTGCCATCTCACCCTCCATTTCACCCCTTTGCGCTGCCCCCCTGCACCAGCACCTGCCGGTACAGCCGCTCCTGACTCCTGCGCGCCACCTGATAAGCGCGGTGCGCTTCAGTGCGAGGCATAAAGGTACGGCCGCGCCGGGCTTGGTGTTCGTGACCCTTGGGCGCCCGCCCCAGAATCTCCAACGCCAGCAGCGCCGCCCCGCGGCTCGAGGCCTCGCGGGCATGGCCCGCCACCAGCGGCTTGCCGACCGCGTCGGCCAGGATCTGCATCCAGGCCGGCGAGGCCAGCAGGCCGGCGCCGCTGCCCACCAGGACCTCGCCGCCCGGCGCGACCTGGTCCAGGCTGTGGTCGACGCGGGCGAAGTCGAGGGCGATGGCCTCCAGCCCTGCCCTCGCGATATCGAGCGCGGAGGTGGACAGCGTCAGGCCCGCAATGGCCCCCGTGGCGTGGGCCGCGAAATGGGGGCTGCGCTCGCCGGCCAGCAGGGGCAGGAAGGTCAGGCCGGTGGCGGCGGGCGGCATCCGGGCCAGGCGCCGCTCCAGGCCCGCCGCGTCCAGGCGCAGGTTCTGCAGCATCCAGGCGTACAGGTTGCCGCCGTTGCTGAAGGAACCGCCCAGGACCAGACGCTCGGCGTCGAGCCGGTAGCACCAGAGCTCGCGGGGCAGCCGGCGCGGCAGCGCTTCGGTGATCACGCGCAGGGCGCCCGAGGTCCCGATCGTGAGGGCGCGCAGCTTGGGCGTCGTGCAACCGCTGCCCAGGTTGGCGAGGGCGCCGTCGCCGGCCGCCGGCGCCCAGGGCACACGGGCCAGGGCGGGCCAGCGCCGGGCGTAGGAAGGCCGCAGTCCCTGGTAGGGCGCGCTGACCAGGGGCGGCAGCTGGGAGCCTTTGACGCTCAGGGCTTCGTACAGAGGTCCGTCCCAGGCCCGGCCCCGCAGCGAGCAGAGCCCGGTGCCCGAGGCCATGGAGAGCGAGGTCCCCCACTCCCCGAACAGGCGCAGGCAGAGGAAGTCGGCGAAGCTGGTCCAGCGCGCCGCCGCCCGCGGCCCCGCCCAGGCCAGCTTGGCCGGCCAGTAGCTGGGGTGCAGGGGGCAGCCCGTGCGCCGGTGGATGGCCGGCGCGTCGAGGCGCCGCTTGAGGGATTCGGCCTGGCGCCAGGAGCGGCTGTCCGACCAGAGCCAGAGCGGCGTCGCGGGCCGGCCGCGCGCGTCTATCCCCAGGAGCCCGTGCCAGAAGGTGGAGATCCCGACGCCCAGAACTTCGTGCCGGCCGCCGCGCAGCACGCGGTCGAGCGCCGTCTCCACCAGCGCCAGCAGCCGCTCGGCGTCCACCTCAGCGGTGCCGTCGGCGGCCAGGTGGGGCCGGTAGGGCAGGTGGACCTCGGCGCCCGGGAGCGAGCGCCCGCGCCGGTCGTACAGCAGAGCGCGCACCGATGAGGTGCCGACGTCGAGCGCCACCACCACCGGGGTGACGCCCGATCTCACATGCCTATTGTGTCTTCGGCGCGGGGGTCGCCAGGGGTCCGGCCGACGGCTCCGGCACCGGGGTGGCCACGCCCAGGCTCTTGTCGAACTGCTGGTGGTCGGCCTGGAAGCGATCGTTGGCCGCCTTGAGCTGGGCGGCGGCGGACTTGTAGCCGCCGTTCGTCAGCGTCCGCTCCAGGTCGCTCACCGGTTTGGCGGACTCTGACTCCAGGCGATCGCGCACGGCCTTCCACTTGGCATCCCGATGCGCGCGCGGAATCCCCGCCAGGTCCGCGGCGGCCGCCCGCAGGTCGTCATAGCGGGAGTTCATGGCGTCCAGCGTCAGGTCCGGGTGGCGGGTGGAGGCCATGGTGTCCGCCTCCTTGGTGCGCTCCGCCGCCAGCTTGACCTCCAGGTCGGCCTTGGCGATCCGATCGGTGCTCAGAGCCAGCAGCGTGGACTCGCCCGCCCGCTTCAGCCCGTAGACCTGGGACGTGGGGTCGGAGAAGGCGGCGGCGACCGAGAGCACCACCCCCGCCAGCACCGCCAGCAGCATGGCCAGGCCCATGGCCGTGGCGCTGCTGACCGCGCTGGCCTCCTTGCGCGGCTTGCGGCCGGGGACCTCGGCCGGCGCGTAGGACCGGTGGAACCACCCCGCCCGGCGCTCCGCGGCGCGGGCCAGCAGGTGACCGCGAAGGCGGGCGCGGACGGGCGGCGGGGGCAGCGAGCGAGGCAGGTCGGCCACGCTGCCGGCGGCTGCTAGCAGCCCGGCGGCATCGGTGACCAGCGGCGCCCAGGCCGCCGCCGCGGTCGGTGTGTCGCCGGCCAGGAGGCGGTCAAGAGCGGCGTCCAGCTGCCTCTGTTGGGTGGCAAGCGAGAGCGGGTTGAACGACTGGGAGCCGGTGCGCAGTGTGCGTAGGCCGGCCACCAGAGACCCCAGCACGGAGCTGGTCCGGCGGCCGGTCGCCACCCCCACTTCGGCGGCGTCGAGCCTGGCCACCAGGCGCAGCGTCACGGCCTCATGCTCGCCACGTCCCAGGCGGGCCACGGCTTCGCGCACGCCACGGCCGACGAGCTCGGGCCGGCCGACGCGGCGGCTGCCCTCGGCGGCCTCGCGCAGCAGCCATAGCCGGAGCAGGCGCAGGTCGCCCGCCTCGGTCGGGATCCGCTCGAGCAGGCGCCCAAAGGCCTCCTCCGTCACCCGCTCCGCGATGTCATGATCCGCGACCAGCGCGTGCACGAACGGATAGAGATCGTCGACAACCCCGTCGAAGACCTCGGCCAGCGCCTCCCGCTGGAAGCTGCGCAGGCGTTCTACGAGGCGCGGAGAGGGGCGTGTCTCGGGCAGTCGCTGCTCCATTTGCGGCATCAAGACTATAACGTTTTTCGTGAACCCCGATAGCCCCTTTAGCGAACTTTCGGCCTGGGTTCAGAACCAGGGCGCGGCCTGCACCACGGCCTCGCTGCTGATCGCGCTGGGGCTGCTGAAGGTGCCCTCGCTGCCGGCGCTGGGACCCGCCACGCTGGCCCTGGGGGCGTCGCAAGAGTATGGCGCTCCCGGCCTCCTCGACTACATCTCAGGCCGCCTCGACCGCCGGGTGGAAGCGCTGGGCGCGGAGCGGGGCGCCGCGATCCGCTCACGCACCGGCCTGGTCGTGCCGGGTTGGCCGCTGCGGCCGCGGCCGGGCGAGGTGCTGGTGGCCCACCTGGCCTGGGGCCAGGAGCGGCCTGGCGTCTACGGGACCTGGGGCTTCAGCCCGCTGCGCCCGGCGACCTGGTCGACGGGCGGGCACAGCGTGGTGCTGCTGGAGAGCGCCCCGGCCGGCGGCTGGCGGGTTCTCGACCCCAACCACCCCGGCATTCAGGAGTGGCCCCGCCCCGGGGTCGCGGTGACCGCTACCCGGCTAGCTGTTCGACCTGGCCCACCATCCCGTCCAGGATCTTGAGGCCGGCGTCCCAGAAGCCGGGGTCGGTGATGTCCATGCCCACGCTCTGCACCAGCATGTCCGGCGCCTGCGACCCGCCGGCGGCCAGGAAGTCCAGGTAGGTGTCCACGAAGTCCGGGCCCACCTCCTGGTAGCGCCGGTAGATCGAGAGCGCCAGCAGGTTGCCGAAGGCGTACGCGTACACGTAGCCGGGCACCCGGATGAAGTGGCCGACGTAGCTCCACCAGGGCAGGTGGTCCTCGGTCAGCTCCAGCGAGTCGCCGAACATGGCCTGCACCTTCTCCTGCCAGATCTGTCCCACCTGGTCGGGCGAGAGCTCGCCCTGCGCGCGGCGGGCGGTGTGCGCGGCGTCCTCGAAGCGGTTCATGGCCACCTGCCGGAAGATGGTCGCGAAGGCGTCCTCGACCTGGTGGCAGAGCATGGCCAGGCGAACCTGGGGGTCCTTCTCCTCGGCCATCAGGCGGTCGAAGGTCAGCTGCTCGCCGAACACCGAGGCGGTCTCGGCCAGGGTGAGCGGCGGGTGGTAGTCGAAGATGTGCTGCTTCGCGGCCAGCCGGTCGTGCAGGCCATGGCCGAGCTCGTGGGCCAGGGTCAGCGCGTCGTTGAGCTTGCCCGTGAAATTCATCATCACGAAGGGGTGGAAGCGCGGTGTGGCGCCCGCGCAGTAGGCCCCGCTCTCCTTGCCCTCCAGCACCGGCGCGTCAATCCAGGCTTTCTCGAAGAACTCCTGGACGAGCTTGCCCGCCCGGGGTGAGAAGCGGTGGTAGGAGCCCAGCACCAGCTCGCGCGCCTCGTCCCAGGTCACCCGCCGCTCCACCTCCTCGATGGGCGCGTACCGGTCCCATTCGTAGAGCTTGTCGAGGCCCATCAGCCGCCGCTTGACGGTGTAGTAGCGCCGGACCACGTCGTAGCGGGCGGTCACCGCCTGGACCAGCGCCTCCACCGCCTGGTCGGAGGTCTCGTTGGTCAGGTTGCGGGCGCTGATCCAGCTCGGGTACTTGCGCAGCCGGTCGGCGATGGCCTTGCTCTGGAGCACCACGTTGAAGGCGTAGGTGCGCGTGCGCAGGTCCCGGCGCAGGCCCTCGGTGATGCCCAGCGAAGCCTGGCGCCGCTTCTCACGGTCGCCGTCGCGGACCAGCGAGAGCGCGCTGGCCAGCGGCACCTCCTGGCCGTCGATGGGCGCCGTGATGGCCGCGCACAGCTCCTCGAAGAGCCGCGTCCAGCTGCCCACGCCGACCGGGCTGATCTCGGTCAGCAAGGTCTCTTCGACTTCGGAGAGTTGGTGCGGCCGCTCTTTCCGCTCCTGCTCCACCGTGTGCTCGTACACCGCGGCCGCCGGGTCGGCGTACAGGCGCTGCGCCTGCTCGTCTGTGAGCGCGGCCAGCTCCAGTGAGAAGAAGACCATGTGCTTGCCGCGCTCGGCGCCGGCGTCCCGGATGCGCCCGACCAGCCTCCCGGCCGCGTGGTCCTGCGTCTTCAGCGTGTGCAGGAGGCTGGCGTAGAGGCTGGGCCGCGCGATGGCGTCGTAGTGGTCCTCGAGGCTCCTCATCATCTCGACGAACTCGGCTGGGCTGAGATCGGCCACGCGGCCCCGGTAGCTCTGCTCGAACTCGCGGGCGAAGTCGAGACCTTCGGCCAGCACGGCCTCGATGCGGGGGTCGTCCGGACCCGAGTACATCTCGGCCAGGTCCCAGCGGACGTTCTCGGCGCCGGTCGGCGCGATTGCCTGCGAAGGGGGGCTTCCCCCTACGGCGGGCCGGGCCAAGCCCTTCCCCCCGCCTACCCCCTTGGTCTCGGTCATCGGCGCTCAAGCTTAGCCGCGAGCGCGGCGACCACCTCGGGCGCCGGCCACTCGCCCCGATAGGCCCCTCGGTTGACGTGCAGCGTGACCTCCGCCAGCAGGTCCGGCCGGCCCCGCTCCGACAGGTATTCGAGCGGCGTCTCGGGTGGCCCGCGGCGGCGGCCGTGGCGGCGCTGGAGGCGGTCGTACAGGCGCAGCAGCTCGCCCTGGCCGGCTGCGCCGGCCGCGCGCGGGCGCCGGCGCCGGGCGAGCAGCCAGGCGGCGGCGGCCACCATCAGGAGGAGCGCTGCGGCCATGCCCGGCAGCACCCCCGCCAGGCCCAGCGATCCCAGCACCGAGGCCGGCGCGCCCAGCGTGAGGTGCGGGATGAGGTGGGCCAGGCCGCTGGCCGCGAACCGGTCCGGGAAGCGGGTCGCAGCCAGCGCGGAATAGCCGGGCGAGGGGTCGACCGGCACCCAGCCCCGGCTCGGGAAGTAAACCTCGACCCAGGCGTGCGCGTCGCGCT
The DNA here is from genome assembly GCA_036378695.1 of Candidatus Dormiibacterota bacterium. Lineage (GTDB taxonomy): Bacteria > Chloroflexota > Dormibacteria > Dormibacterales > Dormibacteraceae > CF-28. The sequence goes on along the minus strand of DASUVY010000018.1, from coordinate 3,943 downwards.
CGCGCACCACGGCCTGGTTGAGCACCGGGTCGTAGTCCCCGGTGGCGTAGCCGGTCGCCAGGCGGGCGGGGATGCCAAGGCTGCGCAGCATCAGGGTCTCGGCGGTGGCGAACTGCTCGCAGTAGCCCACCTTGGCGTCGAAGAGGAACCAGTCGACGGGATCCCGGCCCCCGGGCACGTGGCCCAGCTCCAGCGAGTACCTGTAGTGCGTCTGCAGGTAGGTCGTGAGCGCCATCACCTGCTCGTAGCGGGTGGGCCCCGCGCCGGCCACCGCCTCCGCGGCCAGCCGGCGGGCGGCCGCCGAGAGCCCGGCGGGGTCGCGATCGAGCGACATGTCCAGGCCCTCGGCGGCCTTCAGGGAGGCCGGGCTGTAGTCCGGGAGCGAGCTCACGATCGAGTAGGTCTGGCCGGCGCGGATCGGTCCCGGCGCGCGCCAGGTGTCGTAGGCGTCGCGGCGCAGCTCCTGGGCCGGGAAGTAGATGGCCTGCACCGGCTGGGCGGCGTAGATCACGTCGGGCAGCGTGCGCAGGACCCGGAAGACCTGCACGAAGGTCCCCAGCTGCGGACCCAGCGGTGGCGGCAGCCGGTGCTGGTCGGCGTAGGGCGGGAAGGTCTTGAAATCGGCACGGCTGGCCGTCCACTCGCCGCTGCCGGGATTCCAGGTGTCGAAGACCTGCCCCCGCCAGTAGCCGGGCGCGCCCGTGCGCACGTACATGACCACCGAGTCGCCCAGGCGTCCCCGGTAGCGGAGGTTGACGCTGCTGTTGGCGCCGCTGCTGTCCCCGAACTGGACCAGTGGCAGGGCCGGGTTCTCCAGCTCGCCCTGGAAGTGGACCGAGTTCGGCAGCGAGACCACCAGCGGGCTCTCGGGATGCGCGCTGGGCTGCGGCAGCAGCCAGAAGGCGAAGGCGCCGCCCAGCAGCACCGCCAGTCCGCCGAGGGCGACCGGCCCGGCCGGGAGCGAGAGGCGAGCCTCGATCCGGCGCAGGTGCGAGGCGGTCCAGAAGCCCAGCAGGCACACCATCCAGGCGGCCAAGAAGAGCCCGAACGGGTAGTCCCAGGCATAGACGGCCGCCAGGTAGAGGACCGCCAGGCTGATCCAGACCGAGGAGTAAAGGTTGCGGCGCGTTTTGAGGTCGAAGCTGGTGACCGCGACTAGGAGCAGGGCGAAGTGGGCCTGCGGAAGCTGGCCGCCGAACAAACCGCCCACCGAGTCCAGCACGAAGTAGGCGAGGCAGGCGAAGACCAGGCCCGCGATCACCGCCTGCCGCCAGAAGCCGCGCGACCGGGCGCGGCGCCGGTGTGAGATGACATGGCCGACTGCCGCCACGCCCACGGCCAGCGGCGGCACCACGAAGTCCTGCCCGTAGTAGGCGATGGCCGCCGCCGCCACCGCGATGGCCGCCCAGGCGAACGCCCGGGCGGCGCCCGAGTGCTCTACGGGGCTGGCGGGCAGCTTCAGGGCAGCGGCCATTCCAGCCCGACCTCCCGGAGGTCCCAGGTCCGCGCCTCGGCGCCCCGATGCCGCAGCTCGTCCAGGGCTTCCGAGACCGAGGCATCGGCGCCGGAGGTGATGGCGACGGCTTCGCCGGCCGCCGGGGGCGCCGAATCGTCCGCCGGCAGCTCGTCGGGGTAGCGCGCCAGCCACTCCAGCAGCTCCCACCAGGAGCGCGAGCCGGCTTCCAGGCCCGGCGCCCACAGGCTCACCTGGCCGCCGTCGCGCAGGCAGTCCCAGGCTTCCGAGGCCCCCAGCCGCGCCGCCTGGTCGGCCGCCTCCCGGCTGGGCGGCGCCGCGTCCAGCAGGACAGTGAGCGTGCGGCGGCCAGGAGGCTCGAACTCGCGCACCACCAGCTCGCCTCGGCGCGCGCTGGTTCGCCAGTGGATTCGGCGCAGGGGATCGCCGCGCGCGTACTCGCGCACGCCGAAGATCTCGTTGCCGGAGCCGGCGCGCGGCGCCGACAGAGACGCCTCCACCTCGCGCGGACGGCGCCGCCCGGAAAGTGAGGCGTAGCGCGGGAAGACCAGCGCCAGCTCCCGGTCCGGCAGCCGGCGTCGCGTCAGGAAAAAGCCGAGTGGGTCGCCCGACTCGAGCACGAACCCCGAGGACCGCACCACGCCCCGCCGCAGCGGCCCCAGGGCCCGCACCTCCTCCACCCCACTCTCCGGGATCCGGCCCGCGCCCACGGCCACCGGCTCACCCGCCACCTCACCGCGCACATGGGCCGGACCCCGGAGGCCACGGCGGGAGCGCAGGCCGACGGCCAGCTCGGAGGCGTCAGTCTCGTACAGCTCGCCCGCGTGGCGCACCTCGGCCGCCGCCTCCAGCCCGCGCGTGTTCCAGGCCGCGTAAAGGGCGCCGGCCAGGGCCAGAAGCCACAGCCAATAAGCGAGCAGGAACAGCCACGCCACCTCAGAAGTGCTGCCGTAGGCGTACACCACGAGGCCCAGGAGTACGACCCCGAAGACCCTCGCCCGGGGCATCAGGGGCGCGGCCGAAAGGTGAGCTGCTGGATTTCGCGATCCCGAAGCTCTGAGGCGTCAGCCGGCGCCGAGGAGCGGAAGGAGCGCAGCGACAGCTGCGTGACCGAGCACCGGAGAAGCCGGCGTCCGAATCGGACTTCTGGGCGCGAAAGACACTGCATCACTTTTCGGCTGCGGCCCTATGCGCGCAGCGGCGGGATCGGCGTGGCCGCCACCACCTCGGTCACCAGGTCCTCGGCGCGCACCCGGGCCCGGAGTCCCAGCCGGTGGGCGAGCACGGGCACCGCCAGGGCCTTGACATCGTCCGGAAGGACGAAGTCGCGGCCTTCGAAGAGCGCCCAGGCCTGGGCCGCGCGCTGGAGGTAGAGGCCGGCGCGCATGGAGGCCGGCAGCACCACCTCGGGCCGAGCCCGGACGGCTTCGAGCAAGAACACGACGTAGGTCCGGATGGCGGGCGCCACCACCACCGCCAGCGCCGAGGCCTGCAGTTCCAGCACGTCGGCGGTGCCGAGCACCGGACGCAGGTCGGCCAGGGGGTCGCCGTGCTCGCGGCGGGCCAGCACCTCGGTGGCCTCCTCGGCTGTGGGCGCGCCCATCTCGATGGCGCAGAGGAAGCGGTCGAGCTGCGACTCCGGCAGCGGGTAGGTGCCCTGGAACTCGGCGGGGTTCTGAGTGGCGATCACGAAGAAGGGCGGCTCCAGGCGGTGCGTGACCCCCTCCACCGTGACCTGCGCCTCGGCCATGGCCTCCAGCAGGGCGGACTGGGTGCGCGGCGTGGCGCGGTTGACCTCGTCGGCCAGCACCACGTTGGCGAAGATCGGCCCGGGCAGGAACTCGAAGCTGGCGTCGCGCTGGTTGAAGACGCTGGCGCCCGTGATGTCGGCCGGCAGCAGGTCAGGCGTGCACTGGATGCGCCGGAACTCGCCCCCGATGCTGGTGGCCAGGGCCCGCGCCAGCATGGTCTTGCCCGTGCCGGGCAGGTCCTGGAGGAGTACGTGGCCACCGCCCACCAGGGCCGCGGCCGCCAGCCGGACACTGCGCCGCTTGCCCACGATCACCTGGTGGACGCTCGCCTCCAGCCGGGCCAGCAGCTCGGCCGCCCGTTCGGGCTGGAGTGCCGGGGAGGCCATCGCGAAGCGATTCTAGGTAGGCGCCTCCAGATCGCACGCTTGCCAAATCCGCCTGGCCGTGTTAGTTATAGCGGTACTGTCAGTTATCTTGTAATTCTCTAGGGGGGTGAAAGTCCCATGACATTGGATCAATTGCTCGTTCTGCTCCTGGTCGGCCTCGTGGCCGGCTTCCTGGCCAGCCACGTGATGGCCGGCCGTGGCTTCGGGCTGATCGGGGACATCCTGGTCGGCATCGTGGGCGCGCTGCTGGGCGCCTGGCTGTTCGCGAACGTCCTCCACATCACCGCCAGCGGCCTGCTGGGCGAGATCGTGGTCGCCTTCATCGGGGCCGC
>DASUVY010000017.1:0-12350 GCA_036378695.1 Candidatus Dormiibacterota bacterium | reverse complement strand
TGGGAGGCGTTGCCGGCGGTGATGGTGCCCTGGACCCGGAAGGCGGGCGAGAGCTTGGCCAGCTTCTCGATCGTGGTGCCGGGCCGGATGCCTTCGTCGCGCGCGACCTCGACCACGGGGACGGTCTCGGCCGCCAGGCGGCCGGCGTCCCAGGCCGCCTCCGCGCGCTGGTGTGAGCGCGCCGCCCATTCGTCCTGCTCCTCGCGGGAGATCTCCAGCTCGCGGTTGACGTCGTCGGAGGACTCGCCCATGTGGGCTTCCAGGAAGGTCGACCAGAGGCCGTCGTGGACCATGGAGTCGACCATCTCGGCGTTGCCCATGCGCACACCGAAGCGCGCCTTGGGCACCAGGTAGGGCGCCTGGGACATCGACTCCATGCCGCCCGCGACCACCACCTCGACCTCGCCGGCGCGGATCAGCTGGTCGGCCAGGGCGATGGCGTTGAGGCCGGAGAGGCAGACCTTGTTGATGGTCAGCGCGGGGACCTCGATCGGGATGCCGGCCTCCACCGCCGCCTGGCGGGCCGTGATCTGGCCGGCGCCCGCCTGCAGGACCTGGCCCATGATCACGTAGTCGACGTCCTCCGCCGGCACCCGCGCGCGGTCCAGCGCGGCCTTGATGGCCACCCCGCCCAGCTTCACCGCGGGCAGCCCCGCCAGCCCCCCGCCGAACTTGCCGATCGGGGTCCGGGCACCCGCCAAGATCACCGAGCCGGGCATCGCCCCGATCTTAGGCGCATCGTGAATTCGGATATCGCCTGAGTTCCATGAGTTGACAATGGCGGTATCAAGTTCATAGGGTGGAAGTCAGCCATGCGAATACGCAAGGTGATCGACAAAAAGATTCGATCCCGGCGCGAAGGCGTGAACGTGGCCGGCGACATCCAGGGGGTGATCGCCGCCAACGTCAACGAGCCAGGGATGACCGTCGTCAGCAGCACGAGCCACAACCGGATCGTGCAGCGGTCCGGCCGCCGGACCAGCAAGAACAAGGAGGTCTGACATGCAGGACCAGGACAGGACCCAGGACACCGAGACTCCTGACGTCAAGGACGAGGAGCTCGAGCAGCAGTCGGGCGAGGAGCTTCCCGACCGCGAGGCCATGTCGCTGATCAACGCCAACCTGGCCGCCCCCGTCAACGCGGCGGTCGCGCTGAACGCGTTGAGCGACAACTCGGCCGCGATCGCCAACGCCGAGCAGGCCAACGAGATCACGCAGCAGAACTAAGGAGGTCGCATGGAGAATCGCGAAAACCAGAACGAACGCGAGTTGCCCGAGGTCAAGGACGAGGACGTCGAGCAGCAGACCGGCGAGGAGCTTCCCGACCGGGAAGCCATGTCGCTGGTGAACGCCAACCTGGCCCTGCCGATCAACGCCGCCGTGGCGGCCAACGTCCTCTCGGACGGCTCGATCGCCTACGCGGACGCCGCGCAGGGCAACACCATCGACCAGGGCAACCTGGCCAACCCGACCACGACACCAGGCGCTTAGGAGGTCTGAATGGACAAGGAAACCCAGAAGCCGGAGGACATGCAGCAGCAGCCTGAGATGTCTCAGGAAGAGCTGGAGCGCGAGAGCGGAGGCGAGGAGCTTCCCGATCGCGAGGCCATGTCTCTGATCAACGCCAACCTGGCGGCGCCTATCAACGCCGCAGTGGCGGCCAACGTCCTGTCGGACAACTCGATCGCCTACGCCAACGCGGAGCAGACGAACGAGATTACGCAGGGCAACTAAGCGAACGACCTTTCCGGGCGGGCGGCCTGCGGGCCGCCCGTCCTTCATCAGTGATCAACGAAGAGGGGATGTGAGGACTTGGCTGTAGCCCGCGCCCAGGGCGTCGAGATGATCGGCGAGTACGAGGACTCGGGCTTCAAGGAGCCCCCGTACCTGGTGCGCCGCCCCGACGGCCAGGTGGTGCAGATGTCCAAGCTGCTGTACTCGGTGGCCGAGGCCGTCGACGGGCAGTCGGACTACGACCGGATCGCCGAGCGCGCCAGCCAGGCCGTCGGCAAGCAGCTGAACGCCGAGCAGGCCAGGTTCTTGGTCGAGAAGAAGCTGCGCCCGCTGGGGGTGCTGGCCAACCCAGACGGGAGCACTCCCCGGCTGAAGCGCGTCGACCCCATGCTGGCGCTCAACTTCCGGGCGGCGCTGGTGCCCGAAAGCGTGGTGCGCGGCATCACCGTGCTCTTCCGGCCGCTGTTCTGGCCGCCGGTGGTGGTCGCGGTGCTGGCCGCGGTGGCGGCCCTGGACGCCTACGTCTTCTTCCTGCACGGCATCGCCCAGGCCACCCGCCAGCTCCTGTACCAGCCGCTGCTGATGCTCCTGGTGCTGGCGCTGATCATCCTCTCGGCCGCCTTCCACGAGTGCGGCCACGCCACCGCCTGCGCCTACGGCGGGGCCAAGCCCGGCGTGCTGGGCGCCGGCATCTACATGGTCTGGCCCGCCTTCTACAGCGACGTCACCGACGCCTACCGGCTGGGCAAGGGCGGCCGCCTGCGCACCGACCTGGGCGGGGTCTACTTCAACCTGATCTTCATGCTCGCAACCGCGGGCGTGTACTTCTGGACGCGCTACGAACCCTTACTCGTGGTGATCGGGCTCCAGAACTTCGAGATCGTCCACCAGTTCCTGCCCTTCTTGCGCCTGGACGGCTACTACGTGGTCGCCGACCTGACGGGGGTGCCGGACATCTTCAGTCGCGTAAAGCCAGTCCTGCACAGCCTGGTGCCGGGCGAGGAGCCGCCGAAGGCGGTCACGGAGCTGAAGGGCTGGGTGCGGGTGGCGGTGACCATCTGGGTCCTGATCACGGTGCCGCTGGTGCTCTTCATCTACTCGATCCTGGTCCTCAACGCGCCCCGCATCTTCGCCACCGCCTGGCGTTCACTGAGCCTGCAGCTGAGCAACGCGGGCCAGGCGGCCGGGCACGGGGCCTGGCTCGTGACGGTGGTCGACGGCCTGCAGGCGGTCCTCCTCGTGCTGCCGGTGGTCGGCATCATCTACACCTTCTTCACGACCGGCCGCAAGGTGGCGGTCGCGGTGGGCGAGAAGACCGAGGGCCGGCCGGCCTTGCGGGCGGGGGCGGTCACGCTGGCCTCGCTGCTGGCGGTGCTGGTGGTCTGGAGCTGGCTGCCAAAGCAGAACCCCCCCAACTACGTCCCCATCTCGCCGACCGAGCGCGGTACCTTCAACGCCGCCTTCCAGCAGCTGGTGGCGGCGCCGGCCGCCCTGGGCGTACCCGGCGTGCCGAACGTGGCGCCGGCGCCCGGCGCCTCTCCGGACACCGGCCAGGCGCAGCCCTCGGCCGCACCAAGTGCGGCCGCCAGCCCGTCGGCGCAGCCGTCGGTGGTGCCGAGCCAGTCGCCATGAGGTTTTTCCGCAAGGTCGTGCGCCGGATCGCCACTCTGAGGAACCTGGCTGCCGCCACGGCCGTCTGGGTCGCGCTGGCGCCGGCTGGCGCGCTGGCCGACAACGCGGCCATCGCCGTCAACACCAAGAACGGCTCCGACCTGATCAAGATCGCGTTCAAGGTCGAGCGCTTCATGCAGGACACCGTGGCGCCGACCAACGCCGCCATCGCCATCTCCAGCTGCAGCTCCTGCCAGACGGTGGCGATCGCGGTCGACGTGGTCTTCGTGATGTCGGACCCGAACGTCTACGCGCCCACCAACCTCGCGATCGCCATGAACATCGGCTGCTCCAACTGCAACACGCTGGCCGACGCCTACCAGTTCGCGATGACGACGGGCGGACCAGTGCACCTGACGCCGGAAGGCGAGCAGGAGGTCGCCCGCATCCGCCAGCAGCTGGAGCAACTGCGCCATTCGGACGGCACCATCTTCGAGATCCAGCAGCAGGTCAGCCTGCTGATGCTGCAGCTGCAGCAGGTCCTCTCGACCCAGGTGGTGCCGGTCCCACCTGACCAGGGGCAGCCAGCGGGCGAGCAGCCGGCGCCTGCCGCCAGCCCGGCGCCGACCGCCAGCCCCAGTCCGAGCGCCGCGCCGTCGGCCTCGCCGCCGGCCAGCTCGCCCTCGCCGAGCCCGTCGTGAGCGAGCTGGGACTGAGGACAGCGGCAGCGCCGCGCGCGCCTGGCTCTGCCCCGGTGGGCGCCCTGGGCGCGGCCTTCGGGGAGTGGCTGCGCGGGTTGCCCCTGTATGCCGGGATCGCGGCCGCCGTCTGGATCCCTTACCAGGCGGTCGAGCTGCTGCTGGCCCTGGTCCTGGGCGTGGCCTCGGCCGGCGCCACCGTGCAGGCGGCCGGCGTCGCCGCCGCCGCCGACCGCCCCTTCGACGAGGCGGGCGCGGTGGCCGCGGCGGGCCGGCTGCTGCTCTTGGGCGCGGTCACGCTGGTCCTCGCGCTGGTGGCCTCCGCGCTCAGCCAGGCCGCCGTCGCGCTGGCGGTCGAGGGCCGCCTGCGCGGTGCCGCTCCGGCTGTGGGCGACGCGCTGCGCGCCGGGTGGGCGCGCACGGGCGCGGTCCTGGGCGCCACCTTCCTGATGGCGCTGGTCGGACTGGCGGCCGTGGTCGTGGTGCTGGTGGTGGGCTTGCCCCTGACCTTCGCGCTGGGCCTCGTGCACCTGGCGCCGGTCGGCACAGGGCTCACGGCGCTGGGACTGATCGGGGGGCCGGTCGTGCTGATCAGCGCCTTCGCGGTGGCGCCCCAGGTGGCGGCCATCGAGGGCCTGGGCCCGGTCGCCAGCGTGCGCCGCGGGCGCCGCCTGATCGGCGGCCAATGGCCGGTGGCGCTGCTCCTGATCGTCGTCCTGGGCGCTGTCGCCTGGCTGGGCTCAGCCCTGCTGACGGGGCTGCTGCAGGCGGCCGTCGGGGGGCGCACGGGGACCCTCTCGGTGGTGGTGGGCGGTGGCGCCGCGGCCCTGGCCGCGGTCGTCCTGGGACCTCTTCCGCAGGTCGGCCTGACCCTGCTCTACGACAGGCTGCGAACTCGGGAGCGACCCTAGACCGACATTCCGCCGACGATCTGGGCCCGGCCGTTAACGGCTTTTGGCCGGTGTCTCAGGGTGACGTCTGGCGCGCGGGGCATCGTCACTGCCCGTGCTGCGCAAGACCCTCTTCCGGACGACCGCGCTGCTGGCGGCCCTCGGTGGCTTCGCCCTGACGGCGGTACCGGCGGCGGCCAGCGGCGACTACATCACCACCACCGGCGGAGCCGACATCTCGTGGCCCCAGTGCGGCCAGCCCCTGCCTTCCATCGACGGCAACAGCTTCGGCATCGTGGGTGTTAACAACGGCCAGACCTTCACCATGAACCCCTGCTTCCAGCAGGAGTGGTCGTGGATGCAGGCGGGCGGCGCGGCGCCGGCCTCCCTGTACATCAACATGGATTTCGGCGTCACCAGCGACGGCTATGACAGCTGCGCCGCCGACGACCCGATCTGTGGTGCCTACGACTACGGCTACAAGGCGGCCGAGTTCGCCTACACGCGCGCCAACTACGAGACCAACGGCGGCTCCCTGAAGGCGTCGACCTGGTGGCTGGACGTGGAGACCATGAGCGACTGGAACGACAACCCGGCGCTCAACGCCCTGGTTGTGTCCGGCGCCATCGACTACCTGAAGACCACCGGGCACCACATCGGCGTGTACTCCACGCGCCGTCAGTGGAACGAGATCACCGGCGGCTGGAACCCGGGACCGGGCATCGGCAACTGGGTGGCCGGCGCGGACAGCCTGGACGACTTCTCCCTGTGCTCGGCCAGCATCTGGGACGGGGCGCCGGTGTGGGTCGTCCAGTACCTGAACCTGGACATCGACCTGGACCAGGACCGGTCCTGCTAGAGCCCTAGCGCTCTTCTGATCCAGGCCTCGCTGAGCTGGTTGGCGCGGTCGAGGTCGGAGCCCACGAAGTCGTGGTGGGCGCCGGGGAACCAGACCAGGTCGGTGGTGATGCCTGCCGCCTGCATGGCATCGCGGCTGGTCTGCGTCCAGGAAGCCGGGATGTCCTCGTCGGCGGTGCCCTGCAGGAAGAGCACGGGCGGCTGGCCAGCGGCCAGGTAGTTGCGCGGGGAGAGATGCGCGTAGCCGTCGGGATTGCTCTGCGGGGTTCCGACGGGGCCCGGTCCCTCGGGGCGGTTCAGCCACCACTTGCGGGCGTTGTCGGCCATGTCCGTGCTCACCGGGGCGAACAGCACCACGGCCTTGAGCCGGGGGTCGACCACCATGGCGATCTCGCTGATCCCGCCGCCGTTGCTGTGCCCGATGAAGGCCAGCCGGGTGGTGTCGGCCTTGGGAAATGAGTAGAGGGCGCTGATCAGGTCCAGCGACGCCACCACCTGACCGGCGATGGCGGGCAGGTCGGCGGGCGCCGGCCCCGACCCGGAGTAGCCGGGCCAGTTGGGCGCCACCGAGATGAAGCCGTGAGCGGCCAGCGGGTCGCCGAAGATGCCGGAGTCCTGGCCGATCCAGTAGCGGTCGGGCGGGATGAAGCCGTGGTTCACGAGCACCACCGGGAAGGGGCCGTCACCGTCCGGCACCGAGATGGTGCCGGTCATGGTCTGGCCGCCGCTGGGCCACGTCATGTGGTACTTGGTGAAGCCCGCGCCGCGGAACATCTCGTCGCCGACGACCAGGCGGCCGGGCGGGTAGGAGCGCGCCCGCAGCGACTCGATGTAGTAGGCGGGCAGCTGGGGCGTGGCGCTGGCTGACGGCGCCGGCGTGGCGGCAGCGGTGGCGGTCCGCGCTGGGGTCGCGCTGGCCCGGGCTGCCGGGCTCGCGGTGCTGGTGCAGGCGACCGCCAGGAGGACCAGCGGCAGCACTCGGTGTGCGAAATGCTGATAGCGCTGGTATAAAGAGCGTATGCGCTTGCCTCTGTTCAAGCGCGATTGGGCGCTGGCGCTGGCCCCGAAGGAGCTGTCCGGCCGGCCGGAGGGCTTCATCTTCGCCTGCCTGTGCCTGGCCACGCTGGTCCTGGTCACCCTGGCCGACGTCCACACCCAGCAGTACGGGACCATCGGGGCCGTCGCCTTCCTGCCCGTGCTGGCGGCCGGCTGGCTGCTCTCGGACCGGCTGACGCTGCTGGTGGTCGTGGCGGCGATGGCGCTGGCGCTGCTGAGCGCACTGCTGGGGCCGGTGGCCATGGTGACCGCCCTCACGCGCGTCATCCTGCTTCCCATTCTGGCGATCCTGGCCTGGCTGGCGGCGACCACGGTGGTGCGCAACCACCGCTCGGAGGCGCAGGCGCGGGAGGCGCGGGCAGGCGCGCAGCGCATGCGCGAGCTGGAGCAGGCCAAGTCGGAGTTCCTGCGCCTGGCCTCCCATGAGCTGCGGGGCCCGGTCGCCATCCTGCGCGGCTACCTGGCGATGCTCGAGGACGGGACCCTGGGGCGACTGCCGCAGACCGCGTCTCAGGTGGTGCCGACGCTGGTCGCCTCGGCGGACGGCATCAACCACACCATCGAGCAGATGCTGGACGCCGCGCGGCTGGAGGACAGCCGCCTCCAGGTCCAGCTCCAGCGGACGGACCTGGCCCCGCTGGTGCGGGAGTCGGCGGCCAACGTGGAGCTGCTGCACGCGGGCACCCACCAGGTCGTGTGCCGCGGCTGCGGCGAGGCGGTGCTGGTGGACGTGGACGTCAACCGGATCCGCACCGTGATCGGCAACCTGGTTTCCAACGCCATCAAGTACTCGCCGGCCGGTAGCCAGGTCGACGTGCTGCTGGAAACCGGTCCCGCACACGTGCGGGTCCACGTGCGCGACCGCGGCGTCGGGATCCGGGCGGAGGACATGGGGCGGCTGTTCGCGCGCTTCAGCCGGATCGAGCAGCCCGAGACGCGCCAGGTGCCCGGGACGGGCCTGGGTCTTTACCTGTCGCGCGAGCTGGCGCGCCTGCACGGCGGGGACATCAGCGCCGTCTCCACCCCGGGCGAGGGCAGCGTGTTCACCCTGGAGCTGCCGCTGCCGGCCCCGGCTCCGCGGCCGGCTCAACGCGCCTCCAGGCCGCCCTACGGGCGGGCCATGAGCAGCCGCAGCTTGGCCGACATCGCGTCTATAAACACCAGGTAGCGGGGGGCGGCGAAGCAAGGCCGGACCGGCGCGGTCATGCCCTGAGCCCGCACCACCGGCGGCGGGCAGTACACGTTGCCGGCCAGCGGCTCGTCGACGGCGACCACCCAGACCAGCGCGTGCAGGGGATTGCCGCCGGCCGCGGAGGCGCCGGGGATGTCAGCCCAGGCCAGGACGGATTCCCGGACCTGCGCATGGCCGGGGACGATAGCCGCGTCGGCGGCCATGGGCACCGCCCTGAAGACCGGCACCGACGAGCTGGCGGTGGACTCGGCCGCGGACTGGGTGATCGGACAGCGGCCCGGAAGCGTCACGTGCAGCCACGCCGTGGGCGTGCACTCGGGCGGCGGGGCGGCGTGGCTGAGGCGGATGCCATCGCGCTCCAGGGCGCCGGGGGTGACGGTCTTCATGGTGACCGGGGCCGCGCTGCCGGGCCCTGCGGCGAGACCGCTCAGCGCCACGGCCGTCAGTGCCGAGATGAGGAGGGCCGCCGCCAGCGCGGCCAGCGCCGGGAGCCAGGGCTTCACATTCCTGGCAACGCCGGCGCCGGCGCCCGGGTAACTCATCGGCGCGGCTGCCTCACAAGTTCACGTTAAGGGTTGACCTCACGCGAAGGGGGCTGTTAGCCTGACCCGCGTCTTTCGGTGGGCTTGGTCGCCCGCCCTGCAACCGGGGGGTAGCACTCAACCTTTGGCGCTCGGCCGATACCTGACGCATGCCGTCGTGCTGGTGGTGGCGATGCTCGTCGCCAGCTTCGCTTCAGTGGATCGGAATCTGCCGACCTCCTTCGCCCTCAGGCTGGGTGCGGTCAACGCGGAAGGTCTGGTGGGCGGCGAGGGCGGCTCGGTGGGCACCGTGTCCCTGGGTCGCACCAGCACCATCATCAAGCCGATCGCGGTACCCACGGCGGCCCCGAAGCCGCACACGGCGTCGGTGTACACGGTCGGCGACGGGGACAGCCTGGCGTCGCTGGCGGCCCGGTTCGGGGTTTCGGAGTCGGCCATCCGGTGGTCGAACTACTCGCTGCTGAAGCGCACCGACTCCAACGTGGCCGCGGGGCAGCAGCTGGTGATCCCGCCCATCGAGGGCGTGGTGGTCACCATCCAGGACGGCGATACCGCGGCCTCGCTGGCTTCCAAGTACCAGGCCGACCCGCAGGCGATCGTCGACTTCAACTACCTGCGCGACCCCGTCTCGCTGCCGGCCGGCGTGACGATCGTGATCCCGGGCGGGAAGGGACCGGACTTCGAGAAGCCGCCGGCGCCGCCGCCCGCGCCCATTCGGACGACCTATGCGGCGCCGCGGTCGTCGGGTACGGGCTATGCGGTTTCAGCAGGAGGACCTGCCGCGGGCGGTTACGGGAACCGCTTCGCGTACGGGTACTGCACCTGGTACGTGGCCTCGCGCATCCCGGTGCCCTGGCTGGGCAACGCCTGGGAGTGGTTCGGGCAGGCGCAGGCGTACGGCTGGGCGACCGGGCAGACGCCGCGGGCGGGGGCCATCATGGTCACCTGGGAGAGCGGCTATGGGCACGTCGCGATCGTGGAGCGCGTCAACCCTGACGGGTCCTGGACGGTCTCCGAGATGAACTTCGTGGGCTGGGGGGTCGTCGACCAGCGCACCATCGCCCCCGGCCACGTGCCGCTGATCGGGTTCATCTACCACTAGAAGCGCGCCCCGGAGGCCACCACCGTGGCCACCACCGCCGCCGCAGTCAATAGGGCCAGGCGGAAAGCCAGCTTCGGGAGGCCGGCCGCGGCGGCGCCGACGACGCCGATGCATGTGATCGCAGCGGCCGCTAATCCGACGTACGCGTGGGCCGGGCCCGCGGCGATGATGGCGGCGGCGGCGACCATGAGGATGGGCCCGGCGACGATCGTCGCGGTGGGCCCGATCCGCTTGGGCAGCCCTTCCAGGCCAGTGAGGGTCTGCGTGAAGTGGGCGCCGGCGCCCAGCAGGGCGGCGGCGGCGGTGGCCCACAAGGGCGGGGCGTGGGTGATGGGCGGGCCCCCGGTGATGAAGGCGGGGACCAGGCCGAAGGCCAACGCATAGGGGACGACGCTGAGAGCGGTGCGCTTCAGCCGATTGTTGTAGGCGGTTGCGGCCGCTACTGCCGTGAGGTGGGCCAGTCCGCTGACCAGGCCGGTCGCGATGCTCAGCGGGATGGTGAGGGCGAGCGCCGCGTAGCCGGCGCGTCGCGTCGCCCTTTCGGAGACCTGGCCGGTCGCGAGCGGCTTGTCGGCGCGACCTTGCCGCCGGTCTTCGGCGGCGTCGACGAGGTCGTTGTTCCAGCCCACGAAGAGCTGGCCGGTGAGGACGGCGGCGGCCATCAGCGTGGCATAGGCCGGCCCGCGGTGGGCGGCCAGGGCAAGGGCGGCGACGATGGCGGTGACCGCGGCCACGGGCTCCGGGTGCGAGCACCGGAGCAGCAGCCAGGCGGAGAGGATCAGCCGGTAGGGACGGGCGCGGGCTCCAGCACGGGCGTGACCCCGCTGCCCCGCTCGGCCCAGCTCTCCTCGGCGCGGTTGACGTCATGCTCCACGTGGCGCAGGGCTAACGCGGCCAGCGCGGCCGCGACCAGGAGCAGTGGTGTGCTCGTGATCAGCAGGGCGAGCTGGAGGCTGTGCAGATGGTCGGAGATGAACCCGACGTCGAAGGTCGAGTGGGAGTCGCCGACGACATGGGAGACGAAGAGCAGCATGGTCACGACGCTGGCGCGTAGGGTCGGCGGGACGCAGTTTTGACTGACCGCCGTGAAGGGTCCGCTGTAGAGGTAGATGCCGACCACCGTGATGAAGAAGGCGGGGATGAAGACGGGGATCGGGCCCGCGGTCATGGGGGCGGTGAGTGCGACGGTGATGAAGACCGCGCCGACCAGGTAGCCCGCGATGCCGACCTCGAGGTAGCCCTTCTGGGATTTGCGGGCGCGGCGGTCGGCGAGCCAGCCGCCGATTAGGGTCCCGACCAGGCCCCCGGCGACCAGCACCACTCCGCTGACTAGTCCGGCCGTGCTGGTGTCCATGCCGAATCGGCGGTTGAGGTTGATGGGCAGCCAGTAGGCGTTGGCCGCGAGAACGAAGAAGAGCACGGTCTGGCTGAAGATCGTGTAGCGCACGGTGGGGATCCGCATGAGGTCGAGGAAGGCCTGGCGGCCGGAGTCCAGGGCTTTGGCGACCTGGGGGCCATGGTCCTCGACGGCACCCCTCAGCGGCTCCTTCAGGGTGAAGGCGAGGAGGGCGAAGATAAGGCCGGGAATCGCGGTGAAGAAGAACGCCGTGCGCCAGCCGTAGTGCTGGCCGATGTAGCCGCCGCCGGCGAAGCCGACGGCGATGCCGACGGCGGTGCCGGCCCCCCAGTAGGACATGGCGCGGCCTCTTGTTTCCTTCGGGAAGTAGTCGGCCATCAGTGAGGTTCCCGCGGGGTAGTAGGAGGCCTCGCCGACGCCCACCGCGGCGCGCGTCGCGAAGAGCTGGGCGAAGTTGCCGACCAGTCCGCTGAGGACGGTGGCGACCGACCAGATGGCCACGCCGGTGCCCACGATTGTGCGTCTGACGCCGCGGTCGGCCCAGTAGCCGAAGGGCAGCGCGCAGAGCGCGTAGACGAGCAGGAAGGCGGTGCCGAGGAGGCCGACCAGGGTGTCGCTGAGGTGGAAGTCGCGCTGGATGAGCGGCGAGACCGCGGCCGCGAGATAGCGGTCCATGTAGTTGAGAAAGTTGATGCCGAACATGACCGCGAGGACGTAGCGGGCGTAGCCCTTGGGCACGGTGGAGATGGTAGGGGCGATTGAGCCGTTGGGTAACATGGCCGATGCGCCGGCCCTGTATTTCCTGGTGGCCCGCGCGTCCGCCATTGGCGTGGGTCGGCAAAGGGCATGTGGCGAGCCCAACGGTCTGTAAAACCGCCGCGAAAGCTGTGGGGGTTCGACTCCCTCCCGGCCCACCACTCTGAAACTGACGGAGTTCGTTGACACTGGGGTCTCCACCGAAGGAGGGGAGACCAAGTTGACCGAACGAGAGCTGACCCGGAACGCCGCCCGACGGCTGGCCATCATCCGGCACGCCCAGGAGGTGACCCACAATGTCGCCCAGCCTGCCGCTACTTCGGGGTCACCAGACAGGCCTACTACACCTGGCTGCGCCGATATGAGGAGCTCGGCCCGGCCGGTCTACGGGACCGGTCGCGCCGGCCACTAGTTGTACTTCCCACTTACGTTGCTGACGAGTACCGACATAGGCGCGTGGTTTTTCAGCTCGGTGTGGGTGCGGTGATTGTTGTAGTAGTCGAGCCAGACCGGCAGGGCATCGAGCCGCTCCTGGTTCGAGGTGTAGAGCTGGG
>DASUVY010000016.1:0-21065 GCA_036378695.1 Candidatus Dormiibacterota bacterium | reverse complement strand
CAGCTGACCCGGCAGGAGACCGTGGTGGATGCGTTGCTGTCGGTGGCCGGGAAGGGCGCGTCACAGCCCGCCACCTCGTGGCCGTCGGCGCGGTCCTTGACCAGGAAGTGCACGGTGGCCGCCCCCTCGCCCTTGCCGCCGTAGTTCTCGAAGGTGCCCTTCATCGTGCAGCCGTTGCTGTCGCAGCCGTCGTACCCGAACCCCTGCAGGTACACGAAGTAGGGCGGCCAGGTGCCGCTGTCGGCGGAGTCGACGAACTTGGTGGGGACTGTCACCTGCACCGGCGAGCCGTAGGCCGAGAGCCAGAGGCTGACCTGCGAGATGTCCGGGCCGGCCTGGATGCCGGGCAGGGTGTCGATCTGGACCGGCCGGCTGCCGGCCACCTGGACCGTCACCGACGGCGAGCTGAGGGCGGTGGTACGTACCCCGCTGGCCGTGGCCGCCTTCGACTTCACGGATTTGCCGGCCGCGGCCTCCAAAGACTTGGCCATGGCCGCGCGATCGGTCACCTGCAGCGCCAGGTTGGCGACCGGTGCGGCCGGGTACTTCACCCAGCGGTCGAAGACCGGGAACTTGAGCAGCTTGCCGAAGTAGTCACGCCCCTGCATGTACACGACGTCGCCGTCGTCCTGGATCTGCACCGTGCCGTTGCTGGTGGTGATGCTGCCGCTGGCCCGGCGCCGGGAGTCAACCATGAGGTCGATGCCGTAGCTGTTGCCCGAGTAGGTGACAGTCCCCGTCATCCGCACCGAGGGCGCGGTGGCAAAGGCCTGGAGGCTGGAGTGCAGAGTGGGTCCGGTGGGGGCGTTGTCGCCGCCGCAGGCGGCGGTCAGGTTGGTGGCGACGAGCAGGACGGCGGCCAGGACCAGCGGGCGTGGGATTGAGCGATCTTACCCAGCGGTCCCCGCCGACCAGCGGCCCAGGGCGGCCGCCGCCCGGGCCACCGCCCGCGCCCGGGCCCGGACCCGGGCCGGCTGCGGCCCGCCCGGCAGGTCGCGCCGGCGCAGGGACTCCGCGGCGTCCCAGGGGGCCCGCTGGCGGCCGGCGGCGACGTCCCGGCCGACCGCCCGGTGGGCCTCTCGGAAGGCCGCCCCGCCGGCGACCTGCTGCTCGGCGCTGTCGGTGGCGTAGAGGCCGGGGTCGGCCAGCGCGGCCTCCAGGCGCTCGCGGTCGAAGTCGAGGTGCTCGACCAGCAGCCGGGCCGCCTCCAGGCACTCGGCCGCGTTCTCGATCGCCCCGAAGACCGCCAGCTTGTCCTCCTGGAGGTCGCGGTCGTAGGCCAGCGGCAGGCCCTTGAGGACGGTGGCCAGGCTGACCAGGGCGCCCAGGGCGCGGCCGCTGCGTCCCCGGATCAGCTCCGCCATGTCGGGGTTCTTCTTCTGGGGCATGATGCTCGAGCCCGTGGCCACCTGGTCGGCCAGGCGCAGGAACCCGAACTCGGAGCTCGACCACAGCACCAGGTCCTCGCCGAAGCGGCTCAGGTGCAGGCCGATCAGCGTGCATGCGTACACGAGGTCGAGCGCGAAGTCGCGGTCGGCGACCGCGTCCATGCTGTTGGGCGCCAGGCGGGTGAAGCCCAGCTCGCGCATCACGACCTCGCGCTGCAGCGGCAGCGTGGACCCGGCCAGCGCGCCGGCGCCCAGGGGCATCTCCCCCGCCGCCTCGTGGGCGTGGCGCAGCCGGGCGGCGTCGCGCAGCAGCGGCTCCGCGTGGGCCAGCAGGTGGTGGCCGACGGTCACCGGCTGGGCCCGCTGCAGGTGCGTATAGCCGGGCATCGGCCAATCTGCGTAGGCCTGCGCCTGCCGGGCCAGCGCATCGACTAGCATGGCCAGGACCGCGGTCAGGGAGGCGGCCGCGACCCGGCAGAGCAGGCGCAGGTCGAGCGCGACCTGGTCGTTGCGTGAGCGACCGGTGTGGAGGCGGGCGCCGGCGTCCGGGGCCAGCTCGGTCAGGCGCCGCTCGATGGCGGTGTGGATGTCCTCGTCGCTGGGCTTGAAGTCGAAGCGCCCGCTGTCCAGCTCGCGCTCGACCTGGGTGAGGCCCTTCTCGATCGCGCGCAGCTGGCCCCTGGTGAGCAGGCCCGCCGCGGCCAGGCCCCGAGCGTGGGCGCGCGAGCCCGCGATGTCGTACGGGTAGAGCTCGTAGTCGACCTGGAGCGAGCTGGAGAAGGCCTCCAGCTCCGGCAGCAGGCCCTTTTTGAACCTGCCGCCCCAGAGCTTGCCCTCAGCCACCGCTGGTGAGTTTTTTGACGTCTCCTCCGACCAGCGCCGAGAGGTCCAGCGAGTGGAGCTGGCCCTGGACTTGGGAGGCGGTGCGCACGCCCTGGCCCCAGAGCTTGATGAAACCCGCCGCCGCCGACTGGTCGAACTGGTCGCCGCGCCCGTAGGTCGCCAGCTCCATGCGATACAGCTGGTCCTTCGACTTCCGGCCCGCGACCATCGAGGTGCCCTTGTAGAGCTTGAGCCGCACCTCCCCGTTGACGTGGCGCTGGGTGTGCTTCACGAATGCGTAAAGCGCCTCGCGCAGGGGGCTGAACCAGAGCCCGTCGTAGACCATCTGCGCCCACTGGGCGGCGACCACGTCCTTGAAGCGGGCCACGTCCTTGGTGAGCGTGATGTCCTCCAGCGCCTGGTGCGCCTGCAGCAGGATGACGGCGGCCGGCGCTTCGTAGATCTCGCGCGACTTGATGCCGACC
This sequence comes from Candidatus Dormiibacterota bacterium, assembly GCA_036378695.1. Lineage (GTDB taxonomy): Bacteria > Chloroflexota > Dormibacteria > Dormibacterales > Dormibacteraceae > CF-28. Next base: position 18,370 of record DASUVY010000016.1, on the reverse strand, counting down.
AGGCGGTTTTCGAGGTGGTCGATGCGGCCCACGCCGTTCTCGCCGCCCACCTGGTTGAGCTTCTCGACCAGCGTCACGCTGTCGACCGGCTTGCCGTCCAGGGAGACCGGGATTCCCTCCTTGAAGCCGATCTCGACGTAGGTCGGCTCGTCGGGACAGTCGCGCGGGTCCTTGGTCCAGTCCCAGACGTCGGCGGGCGGCTCGGCCCAGGGGTCCTCCAGGATGCCCGCCTCGATGGAGCGGCCCCAGAGGTTCTCGTCGGTGGAGTACGGCGACTCCACCGAGGCCGGGACCGGGATGCCGTGCCGGGCCGCGTACTCGATCTCGTCCTCGCGGTTCATGCCCCACTCGCGTACGGGCGCCACCACCTTCAGCTCGGGCGCCAGGGCCTGCGTGGAGACGTCGAAGCGGACCTGGTCGTTGCCCTTGCCGGTGCAGCCGTGGGCGATGCCCTGGGCGTTCTCCTGGCGGGCGACCTGGACCAGCATGGCCGCGATCAGCGGCCGGCCGATGGCGGTCGCCAGCGGGTACTCCTTCTCGTAGACGGCGCCCGCCTGCAGGCTGGGCCAGACGAACAGCTCCAGGAACTTCTTCTTGCCGTCGACCACGTAGGCTGCGGTGGCGCCGACCTGGAGCGCGCGCTCCTGGATGGCGTCCAGGTCCTTCTTCTCGCCCAGGTCGATGGTCAGCGCGACCACGTCGTAGCCCTGGTCCTTGAGCCAGCGGATGGCCACCGAGGTGTCGAGGCCACCGGAATACGCCAGGACCAGTTTTTCTCGCTCAGCCAAAGAGCATCCTCCTGAGGTTGTCGGCGGCGGACCTGGCGCTCAGCACCACGACGATGGTGTCGTCGCCGGCCACGGTGCCGGCCACGCCCGCCGGCTCGGCCTCATCGATGTGGCGCGCGACCAGGTTGGCGGTGCCGGGCCAGGTCTTGATCACGGCCAGGAACTGGACCACGGTCATCTCCTTGACGTGCTCGGCGAAAACCGCGCGCGCCAGCCCGTTGGGCCGGTAGCCGTCGGGCGTGCGCACCAGGTGCAGGTCGCTGATATCCCGGGATATCGTGGCTTGCGTCGCGCGCAGGCCGCGCGTGGCCAGTGCGGCCGCCAGCTCCTGCTGGGTGCGCACCGGCTGCGATTGCACGAGCTCCAGGATGGCGGCCTGCCGGCGGCCCTTGCCGGCCGTCATTGGGCGGCCACCGTTTTCATGATTTCGACCGCTTTCTCGACGTCGTCGGCGGTCATGATCAGCGGCGGCACCAGGCGCAGCACGTGGTCGTCGACCGCGTTCACGACCAGCCCCGCCTCCAGGCAGCGGTTCTGCACGTCCTTGGCCTTGGGCTCGTTGAAGACCACGGCCTGCATCAGCCCGCGCCCGCGCACGGTGCTGATGCCCGGCACCTCCGCCAGGGAGTCGTGGAGCAGCTCGCCGATCTCGGCCGCGTGCTCGACCAGGTGCTGGCTCTCGATCACCTCCAGGGTGGCCAGGGCCGCGGTGCAGGCCAGGGGCTGGCCGCCGAAGGTGCTGCCGTGGTCGCCGGGCTCGAAGACATCGGCGCGGGGCGCCGCCAGGCAGGCACCGATGGGCACCCCGCCGCCCAGCCCTTTGGCCAGCGTCATCACGTCCGGGACGATGCCCTCGTGCTGGTGGGCGAACCAGCGCCCGGTGCGCCCGAAGCCGGTCTGGACCTCGTCGACGATCAGCAGCAGATCGGCCTCGTCACACCACGCCCGCAGGCCCTTCAGGTAGCCGTCCGGGGGCACGATCACGCCGCCCTCGCCGATCACGGGCTCCACCATCACCGCCACGGTCTTGTCGGTGGTCGCCTCCTTGACGGCCTCCAGGTCGCCATAGGGCACGTGCTTGAAGCCGGGCACCAGCGGCTGGAAGGGCTCCTGGTACTTGGGCTGCCCGGTGGCGGCGACCGCGCCCATGGTCCGGCCGTGGAACGACTTCTCGCAGGCGATGATCTCGAAGGCGCCGCCCTTGTGCTGCCGGCCCCACTTGTGGGCGATCTTGATCGCCGCCTCGTTGGCCTCGGCGCCGCTGTTGCAGAAGAAGACGCGGCTCGGGAAGGAGAGCTCGACCAGGCGCTTGGCCAGCGCCACCTGTGGCTCGGAGTAGTAGAGGTTGGAGGTGTGGATCAGCTTCGCCGACTGCCGCGCCACCGCCTCCGCCACTGCGGGGTGGGAATGGCCGAGCAGGTTCACCGCGATCCCGCCCACCAGGTCCATGTACTCCCTCCCCTGGTCGTCCACCACGGTCAGCCCGTGGCCCTCGACGAAGGTCACCGGCAAGCGCCGGAAGGTGCCCATGATGTACTTCGCCTCGTCGTCGACGAGCTGCTGCGTCACGGCGTCACCATGGTGCCGATCCCGGCTTCCGTGAACAGCTCCAGGAGCAGGGAGTGCGGCGTGCGGCCGTCGATGATGTGCGCGTAGGGCACGGCGTCCAGCGAGCGCACCGCGGCCTCCAGCTTGGGGATCATCCCGCCCCCCGCCTGGCCGTTGGCGATCATCTCCTCGGCCCGGGCCCGGCCCAGCTCGCTGATGACCTCGCCGTCCGGCCCCTTCACGCCCTCGACATCGGTGAGCAGGATCAGCTTGGAGGCGCCCACCGCCACCGCCAGCTCGGCGGCCACGGTGTCGGCGTTGATGTTGTAGGCGTGGCCGTCGTAGCCGAGGCCTATCGAGGCCATGACCGGGATGTAGCCGCGGTTGATGAGCGCGTCGATGGGCTCGGCGTTGACCTGGGTGACACGGCCCACGAAGCCCAGCTCCTCGTCGTGGCCCTCGGCGATGATGCTGGGCCCGTCCTCGCCCGACATGCCGACGGCCTGGCCGCCCAGGCGGTTCAGGGTGGCCACCAGGTCGGGGTTGATCTTGCCCGTGAGCACCATCTTGACCACCTCCATGGTCTGGGCGTCGGTGACCCGCAGCCCACGCTTGAACTCGGCTTTGAGTCCCAGGCGGTCGCTCATCGAGGTGATCTCGGCGCCGCCCCCGTGGACCAGCACCGGCAGCATGCCCACGTAGCGCAGCAGCACGATGTCGAGCAGCGTCTCCTGCTTGCGCTGCTCGATGGCGACGCCGCCCAGCTTGACCACGATCTTCTGGCCGTGGAAGCGCTTGATGTAGGGCAGCGCCTCGACCAGCACGCGCGCCCGCTCGGCGTTGGTCAGGCTGTTCTCGTCAAGCCGCGTCATGTCGTGTAGTCCGCATTGATGTGCACGTACTCCTCGGATAGGTCGCAGCCCCAGGCCTCGGCTTTCCCCTCGCCCAGGCCCAGCGCCGCGTGGATCTCGATCTCGGGCTGCTCGAACGCCCGCCGCACTTGGTCAAGGTCGGCCTCCACCCCCGCTCCCCGGTCGAAGACGGTCACGCCCGCCACTTTCACGCTCAGGGTGTCGATGGCGAGGTCGGCGCCGCTGTAGCCGAGCGCGCAGACGATGCGGCCCCAGTTGGGATCGCCGCCGTGGATGGCGGTCTTGACCAGGCTGCTGGAGGCCACCGCGCGCGCCGCCAGCCGCGCCTGCTGGTCGTCGGGCGCGCTCTCGATGCGCACGGTGATCAACTTGGTGGCGCCCTCGCCGTCCTGGGCGATCTTGCGGGCCAGGGCGCGGGCGACCTCCAGCACCGCGCCCTCGAGTCGGTCCGACTCCGGGGTGCCGGGCGCGATGGGGGCGTTGCCGGCGGCGCCGTTGGCCAGCAGCAGGAAAGAGTCGTTGGTGGAGCTGTCGCCGTCGACCGTGACCTGGTTGAAGCTGCGGTCGGCGATCGACTTCACCGCGCCGGCGGCCCAGCCTCGCTCCACCGCCGCGTCCGTGACCACGTAGGCCAGCATGGTGGCCAGGTTGGGGTGGATCATGCCCGACCCCTTGCACATGCCCCCCACCCGCACCGTGGCTCCGGCCAGCTCCAGCTCCAGCTCGGCGGTCTTGGGCACGGTGTCGGTGGTCATGATCGCCCCGGCCGCGGCCTGGCCACCTCGGGCGCTCAGGGAGTCGCAGGCCAGGCGGATCCCGTTCTTGACCGCGGTCATGGGCAGGAAACGGCCGATCACGCCGGTCGAGCTGACCAGCACCTGCGGGGGGTCGAGCTCGAGCCGGTCGGCCGCGAGCTTGGCCATCTGGAGCGCGTCCCGAAAGCCCTGGGCGCCCGTGCAGGCGTTGGCGTTGCCGCTGTTCACGACCACGGCCTGCACCCGGTTCTGCTGCAGGTGCAGCTGGTCGATGACGACCGACGCGCTCTTGACCTTGTTGGTCGTGAAGACGCCGCCGGCGTCGCAGCCGCGCTCGCTGAAGAGCACCGCCAGGTCGTCGCGCTGGCCGCTGGGGATGGCGCCGGCGCCGGCCGTGAAGGCCTTGATGCCGCAGGCCGCGGTGCCCGCCTGGAAGCCCTTGGGAAAGGTGATGCCCAGTGTCACTGGCGCCTGCCGTGGCGAGAGATTCGGTGGCCAGGTGCGCCGAGAAGGCCGCCGACGACGAGCAGCGGAGCGAGCGCGTCATGGGACGCGTAAGCGAGCAGCGCAAGAGCCGGCGGCCTCGATCGGCCGCCTGGGCGGCGAAGATCCGCCATGGTGGGCGCCAGTGACGCTAAGGCCACTGGCCGGCTACCTCGAGGCCCGCGGTCCGCTCCAGGCCGAACGCGATGTTGAAGCACTCGACGCCCTGCCCCGAGGCGCCCTTGACCAGGTTGTCGAGCGCGGCGGTGACGACCGTCTTGCCGTCCTGGGCGGCGACGTTGACCAGGCACAGGTTGGTCTTGGCGGCCAGCTTGGTGGAGGGGGTCTTCGGCACCAGCCGCGTGCATGGCTGTCCCGTGTAGAACTCGCGATAGGTCTCGGCCACCCGGTCGGTCGAGGCGCTGCTGTCGAAGTAGCAGGTGGCCAGGATGCCCCGCACCATGGGCACCAGGTGGGGCACGAAGGTCAGACGCGGCGGCTCACGGTCCGGCGCCACCGCGGCCAGCTCCTGGGTGATCTCCGGGAGGTGCCGGTGGCCGCCCAGCGCGTAGGCGCTGACCGCCTCGTCGACCTCCGCGAAATGGCTGCCCAGCCCCGGGCTGCGGCCCGCGCCGGAGACGCCCGACTTGGCGTCGACCACGATGTCGCCCGCCACCAGCCCCGCGTGTACGGCCGGGGCCAGGGCCAGGATGGCGGCCGTCGCGTAGCAGCCGGGCACCGCGATCAGCTGGGCCTGCGCGATCTCTTCGGCGTGCAGCTCGGGCAGGCCCAGCACCGCGTGCGCCAGCAGCTCCGGAGCTGGGTGTTCCTGGCCGTACCAGCGGGGGTACTGGGCCGCGTCCTGGAGCCGGTAGTCGGCGCTCATGTCGATCACGCGCGTGCCCGCCCGGAACCACTCGGCGGTGCGGGCGGCGCCCGCCGCGTGGGGCAGGCAGCTGAAGATCACGTCGAGGCCCTTGGGCTCCACCTCCTCGCTGAACCGCCCCTCCAGCGGCAGCAGCGGAAAGCCCTCCTGATAAGGTTTGCCGGCCAGGCTGCGGCTCGTGAGCTGCACCAGCTCGACGTGGGGATGTCCGGCCAGGAGGCCGACCGCCGTCATACCCGCGTAGCCGTTGGCGCCGGCGACGGCCGCTTTGATCTTGGGCACGGGTGAATGATTATGCACTTACAACGCATAAACATGCGTTCTGATCGACCTTTGAGCTTGCTTTGAGGGATCCCTTACAGGGCGGCCCTAAGGTCCGGCCCATGGCCACCCTCCGCCGGTCGGGAATCCGCTTCCTGAACCCCTTGGCGGTGACGGCGGTGGTGCTGGCGCTGGGCGCCATCGCGGCCGGCTTCAGCCACCTGCCCCCGTTCTGGGGCGGGGCGCTGGCCTTGCTGGCGGGCGTCTTCGGCTACACCGCCCGCCGGCGGCTGATCAAGGTTCGGCGGCCAACCGTGGACGAGGTCCGTTCGCTGGTCCTGGCCGTGCTCGCCATCCTGCTGGCGATGGCCGGCTTCGCGCTGGTCGCCCCGGCGCTGCTGCTCCAGGCGCAGCAGCGCCTACCCCACTAATCGACCTTGCCCCCGTCCCCGGATTTTTCGAACAATCTGCTGTCGTCCCCACGAAGCGATCCCGGCTTTTCGAAAACCCCGGAGATCTGGAGCGCTCGGGGACTCGTTAACAGCATCAGTTGTAGCCGCCGGCGCGGCCGCTCATCCTCCGCACGATGTCAGTGCCCGAGCCACTCCGGGAAGGGCCGTTCACCGTGGCCGAGGCTCGTTGCTGCGGGGTCTCTTGGGACAACCTCCAGACTGCCCAGTATCGCCGGCTTACCCGAGGCATCTACGCCTGGGCGCAGCTTGTAAACGATCCCCGGTTGATGTTCCGCGCCGTCCTGCGGCGGCTGCCATCGGAGGCGGTGCTGTCCGGCCTCAGCGCCGCTTGGGCACACGGTCTCGATGTAGCACCGTGCACACCCGTCCAAGTAACAGTGCCGCCGGGATGTCCGGTGTCCCGTCGCGCAGGCATCTGGGTCCGCCATTCCCCGCTAGCTGACGGTGAGATCGTCAGCTGGCGCGAGTTCCGGATCACCTCAAGCCTTCGGACCGTGCTTGACATCGGTCGCACCCTGCCGCTCCTTGAGGCGATCGTCGTAACCGACGCGGCGCTGCACCAGAAGAAGGTCGATCTTGCCAACATCTCAGCAGCGGTTGAGGCATCCGGCGGGACCTGGAATGTGAAGCGCCTTCGCCGCCTGGTTGAGCTGGTAGATCCGAGGTCCGAGTCCCCGATGGAGTCCAGGCTACGAATCCTGCTCGTATCGAGCGGGCTGCCGCGTCCGAAGGCTCAGGTCGACCTGTACGACGCGCGCGGAGAACCACTCGGCCGTACCGATCTGTACTACCCATCGCATCGGCTCGCGATCGAATATGACGGTGGCTCCCACCGCGACAGCTTGGTCCGCGACAACCGCCGCCAAAACGCGATCCTGGCAGCTGGCTACAAGGTTCGCCGATTTACGGCGCCCGACGTTTTGGACCGACCGGACATAGTGGTATCGCAGATCCGCGGTGAACTCGCTGCTCCCCCACTCGCGGCCTGATTTAGTGAAAAACCCGACCGCAAACCCAGCCGCCGGCAGCGGGTTTTTCGAAAAATCAGCGTTGGGCGGGATCGACCTTGGTGAAGAAGCAAGACCGCTCGCCGGTGTGGCAGGCGGGGCCGTGCGCGTGCACCCGCAGGAGCACCGCGTCGGAGTCGCAGTCGAGGCGCACCTCCACCACGTCCAGGTAGCTGCCCGACGTCGCCCCCTTCTCCCAGAGGCCGCGGGTGCGGGAGTGGAACCAGGCCCGCCCGCTCGCGCGCGTGCGCGCCCATGCCTCCTGGTCCATGTAGGCGACCATCAGCACCTCGCCGCTCTCGGCGTCCTGGGCCACGGCGGGCACCAGCCCCTTCGAAAAGTCAGGCTCCACGAACTTCCAAACCCCGCCGCGCCAGCTCCTCTTTCACGGCGCCGATCGAGACCTCGCCGAAATGGAAGATGGAGGCCGCCAGCGCCGCCTCGGCGCCGCCCTCGGTCAGCGCCTCGTACATGTGCGCTGCCGAACCCGCGCCCCCCGACGCGATCACCGGCAGCCGCACGGCCTCGGAGACCGCAGCGGTCAGCTCCAGGTCGTAGCCGTCGTGCGTGCCGTCGCGGTCCATGGACGTGAGCAGGATCTCCCCCGCCCCCAGCCGCTCCCCCTCGGCGGCCCACTCCACCGCGTCGCGGCCGGTCGCCCGGCGGCCGCCGTGCGAGAAGACCTCCCAGCCGGAGCCCTCATCGCGGCGCCGGGCGTCGATCGCTAGCACCACGCACTGGGACCCGAAGATCTCGGCCGCCCGCGTCAGAAGCGGCGGGTCGGCGAGGGCGGCGGAGTTCACCGACACCTTGTCCGCGCCATGGGTGAGGAGCGCCTGCATGTCCGCGGTCGAGCGCACGCCGCCGCCCACCGTGAGCGGGATGAAGACCTCGTCGGCCGTGCGCGCCACCGCGTCCAGCAGGATCGAGCGCTCCTCGGAAGAGGCGGTGATGTCCAAAAAGACGATCTCGTCGGCCCCCTCGCGGCTGTAGACGGCGGCCAGCTCGGCCGGGTCGCCGGCGTCCCGCAGGTCGACGAAGCGCACGCCCTTGACGACGCGGCCGGCGTCGACGTCGAGGCAGGCGATGACGCGCTTAGCCGGCACCGACGACGTCCAGGAAGTTGCGGTAGACGCGCAGGCCGTCGGCCCCGCTCAGCTCGGGGTGGAACTGGGTGCCCATCACGTTGGCGCGGGCCGCGGCCGCCGCCGGAGAGTGCTCGGTGGCGCCGATGGCAATGGGCGAGCCGGCCGGCGTGTAGGAGTGGACGAAGTAGAAGTAGGCGCCGTCCTCGACGCCCTGCCAGAGCGGCGACCACTCCGTCTGGCGCAGCCGGCACCAGCCGATCACCGGGAGCCTGGGCGCCGCCGAGACCTCCACCACCTCACCCTCGAACAGCCCCAGCCCCGCGTGCGAGCCGTGCTCGGAGGAGCGCTCGAACATGAGCTGGTAGCCCAGGCAGACGCCCAGGATGGGCATGCCGCGCCTGGCCAGCTCGACGACCCGGCGGCCCAGCCCGCCTGCCGCGAGCCGGTCGAGGGCCGGCCTGAATGCGCCCACCCCGGGCAGCACCATGCCCTGGGCGCGGGCCAGCTCGTCCTGGTCGGAGACCAGGCGGGGCGTGGCGCCCGAGCGCTCCAGGGCGCGTGCGACCGAGCGCAGGTTGCCGACCCCGTAGTCGACGATCGCGATCACCCGAGCAGGCCTTTGGAGGACGGCACGTCAGGCCCTCCACCGAGCGTCATCGCCTCCCGCAGCGCCAGGCCCAGGGCCTTGGCCGCGGACTCCGCGATGTGGTGGCGGTTGCGGCCGCGGATGAGGTCGACGTGGAGGGTGGCGCCGACGTGGATCGAGAAGGCGCGCCACCACTCCTCCAGCGTCTCCGACTCCAGGGTCCCGATGCGGCCGCGCAGGGGCAGGTGGTAGGACAGATAAGGCCGCTTGCCGAGGTCGACCACCACCCGCGCCAGGGACTCGTCGAGCGGCGCGTAGGCCGAGGCGAAGCGGCGGATCCCGACGCGGTCGTCGAGAGCCCGCGAGAGCGCCTGGCCGATCACGATGCCGGCGTCCTCCATCAGGTGGTGGGGGTCGACCTGGATGTCCCCGGTCCCACTGAATTTGAGGTCGAAGCCGCCGTAGCGGGCGACCTGCTCCAGCATGTGGTCCAAAAACGGCAGGCCGGTCTTGACCTCGATGACCAGGCCGTGGTCGAGGCGCACCTCGCACTCGATCTGGGTCTCCCGGCTGCGCCGCCGGACCAGCGCCGCGCGATCACTCATCGTGGAGGCGCACCTCGACCGCGTTGGCGTGCGCGGTCAGCCCCTCCATGCGCGCCAGCGTGCGCGCCGCCTCCTGCAGGCCCTGGAGGTCGCCCCGCGTCACCGAGGACACGCTCGTCCGCTTCAGAAATGAGTAGACCCCCAGCGGCGAGGCGAAGCGCGCCGAGCCGGAGGTGGGCAGCGTGTGGTTGGGGCCGATCACGTAGTCGCCCAGCGTCACCGCCGCATAGTCGCCCAGGAAGACCGCACCCGCGTTCTCGACCAGGGGCAGCCAGCGCGCGGGGTCAGCGGCCAGGATCTCGAGGTGCTCGGGTCCGAAATCGTTGACGACCTGGAAGGCCTGCTCCAGGTCGTCGGCCAGGATCACCGCCAGGTGGGCCGCGGCGATCACCTCGGCCCGGTCCAGGCGCTGCAGGAGGCCGCTGAACTCCTCCTCGACCGCGTCCGCCAGGGCGGCCGAATCGGTCACCAGCACCGCCCAGGCCAGCGGGTCGTGCTCCATCTGCGAGGCCAGGTCCGCGGCCACGAAGTCGGCCCGCGCCCGGCCGTCGGCCACCACCATGATCTCGGTGGGCCCGGCGATGGCGTCGACGCCGACGACCCCGAAGACCTCCTTCTTGGCCAGCGTCACGTAGAGGTTGCCGGGCCCCGCGATGAAGTCGACGCGAGGGATGCTCGCGGTCCCGTACGCCAGCGCCGCGATGGCCTGGGCGCCGCCCACCCGGTAAACGTCGTCCACGCCCGCGATGGCGGCCGCGGCCAGGATGGCGGTGGGCACCCCGCCGTCGGCGGCGGGCGGCGTACACACGACCAGCTCTCGGACGCCGGCCACGCGCGCCGGGATCGCGGTCATGAGGACGGTCGAGGGGTAGGCGGCGCGGCCGCCCGGCACGTACAGCCCCGCCCGCCGCACCGGCCGGGTCAGCAGCTTCATGCCCGGCGGCCCGGCCACGTCGGTGAAGGCCTGGGAGTCGTGGAAGTCGCGGATGCGGCGTGCGGCCAGCTCCAGCGCCTCCCGCTCGCCCGCCGGCAGCCGGCGGCGGGCGGCTTCCAGCGCGGCCGGGCCGACCGCGAAGGGCTCGCCCTCGGCCGGCGCCCAGCCGTCGAAGCGGCGCCCGAACTCGCGCAGCGCGGGGTCGCCCTCGGCCGCCACCCGGCCCACGATCTCCTCGACCACGGCACGCTCGGCGCGCAGCTCCGAGAGGTCGAGGCGCCGCCGGGAGAGCGGGCTGTCCAGCCAGTCGCCCACCCGGTAGCGCTTAATCGGCACTCTCGACCGCCCCTCGCAGCCGGCGGACGATGTCCTGCACCTCGCCCGCGCGCGTCTTCAGGCTGACCTGGTTGGCGATCAGGCGGGTGGTGGACTCGCCAATCACGGCCACGATCCGCAGCCGGTTCTCGCGCAGGGTGTTGCCGGTCTCGGTGAGGTCGGAGATGGCGTCCACCAGGCCCACCTGGGGCGCCAGCTCGACGGAGCCGTGCAGGCGCACCAGGTCGACCGCCTGGCCCAGCGACTCCATGTACGCGGAGGTCGCGCGCACGTACTTGGTGGCCACCCGCAGCGTCGGCGGCCAGCTCTCCGGGCCCTGCAGCGGTGACTTCTCCGGCACCGCGATCACCAGCCGGCAGGCGTTCGTGCGCAGGTCGAGCAGCTCGTACAGGCCCTGGCCCCGGCCGGCCTCCCAGAGCTGATCCTTGCCCACGATGCCGAGGTCGGCGGCGCCGTGCTCAACGTAGGCGGGGACATCCGCCGGCCTCACCACCACCAGCCGCAGGCCACCTGACTCGACCAGCAACCGGCGGCCCAGCTGCTGCGGCGTGACCTTGATCAGGTCGGCGCGCGCCAGGAGGGCGAGGCCGGGGCCCTGGATGTTGCCGGTGGGGAGGGCGATGGTGACGGTCACGCGCGGGCTCCCGCCAGCCGCGCCACCGCCTGCTCGGCGGGGAGCCGGCGCGCGCGCTGGCCGGCCGGCTGCCAGGTCACCGACGGCGCCCCGGCGCAGTACAGCAGGTGCCGCGCGCCCACCACGTCCCGCCAGGCTCGGGCCGCCGCCTGCGAGCGAGCCTCGGTGTCGACCACCGCGCGCATCCCGAACCGGCGCAGCGAGGACCCGATCCGGAGCGCGCTCTCCAAGCCGGGCGCCGACCAGGCCACGGCGGCGTCCAGGCGGGGCAGCGCCGGGGGATGGTCGGAGCGGGCCAGCACTTCACCGACCAGGTCCAGGTGGACCACAAACCCTGTGGCCGGGGCGGGCCGCCCGAAGCGCGCCAGCAGGCCGTCGTAGCGGCCGCCCTGGGCCAGGGGCCGGCCCAATTCGGGCCCGAAGCCTTCGAAGATGACCCCGGTGTAGTAGTCGAAGTCGCGGATGGCGCCCAGGTCGATCTGGAGGGTGGCGCCCAGGCCGTGCGCGGCCAGCAGCTCGAAGACGCGGCGCAGCTCGCCCAACGCCCGCTCCGAGCGCCGGTTGCGGACCAGCTCCCCGGCCGCGTCGAGGATCTCGGGGCCGCCACGAAGGGCCGGGAAGCGCAGCAGCAGCTCGTGCTCGGCGCTGCGCAGGGGCGTCTCCGCCAGCGTCCGCTCCAGCCCCACCAGGTCCCGTGCGGCCAGCGCCGACCTGATCTGGGCTTTGAGCTCGGACCCCAGCTTCAGCCCGTCGAGCAGCCCCTGGAAGAACTCGGAGTGGCCGACATCCACCTGGTAGCGGCGCAGGCCCGCCGCGTCCAGGCAGCGGACGGCCAGCGCGATGACCTCGGCGTCGGCGACCGGCCCGCCCGCCCCGATCAGCTCGGCCCCCACCTGCTGCGACTCCCGGCGGCTGGCGAAGCGCCCGCCGTCGTTGGACAGCACCGGGCCCGAGTAGCAGAGGCGGAGCGGCAGCGGGGCGCCGCGCAGCTGGCCCGCGGCCAGCCGGGCGACCGGGATGGTGCGCTCGCCGACCACGGCCAGGAGGGCGCCGTCGGCGTCGGTCAGCTTGAAGAGGCGGCGCTGCTGGTCGGCCGCCAGCCCGCGCGCGAAGACGTCCAGCGACTCCAGGGTGGAGGTGACCACGAAGCGGTAGCCCCAACGCCGCATCTCGGCCAGGACGCACTCCTGGACGGCGCGCATGGCCTCGGCCTCGCTGGGCAGGAGGTCGCGGAAGCCGGGCACTCCCCGGATCGCCGAGGTCAGCTCAGGGTCGGTGAAGGAACTCCTTGGGGAGCCGGTCCTGCATCCCTAGCGGTCCTCGTCGTCCTCTTCATCGTCGCCGCCGTCGACCTCCTCGGCGAAGTCGACCGTCTCGGAGTCGTCCTCCACCTCGTGCATGCCCTCGTCGTCCTCGATGTCGGCATCGATGCCGGCGTGCACCAGGTCCTCCTCGTCCTCGTCCGTGGCGAGGTCGGCATCGCGCTGGAGCAGCGACTCCCGCGCGTAGGGCCGGAAGGAGACCTCGCGCTTGTGCCGCATCGGGAAGGACGGCTTGCCCGCGAACTTGGGGTCCTGGTAAGTCTCGCGCACGATCACGCGGATCTGCCCGTTCTCGCAGCCGGTGACCCCCGCCTGGTAGCGGTTGCCGCCCTGGATGAACTTGATCAGGCGGCGCGCGAGCTTGGGCTCGAGCTGGCCCAGGTGGATGCCGCGCAGGGTGGTCACGGTGATGGTGTCGCCGGCCACCGTGAGCTCGGCGATGTCGCCCGCCACGACCTTGTCGCAGACGTTGGGGTCCTCGACCGCCTCCAGCTGGGTGATCACGGTCTTCCCCATCTCCTCCACGAAGAGGTTGAGGTCGACCCGGGTGACACCGCTCTTGATGTCGTCCTTGTGCTGGATCAGAACCTCGAGCTTGGAGCGGTTCTTCTTGGCGACGGTGTTGAAGGGGTTGAGCTTCATGCTCTTCTCGTAGTGGTCGCGCGCCTCCTCGAGGCGGCCGAGCTCGGTCAGCGCCTTGCCCAGGCGGTTGTGGGCCTGGTCGTCGGGGCCGAAGTTCTCGAGGATGAACTCGTTGAGCTCGACAGCCTCGTCCCACTTGCTCTCCATGGCAAGCCGGATGGCGTCTTCTACGTACTGCGAGCGGGGCTTGAGGTGCTCGCCGGTGGGGGTCTTCAAGGGCGCGCGCTCCTAGGGCCGGAAGGGGGGAAGAACGCTGAGTATATCGAGCGCGGGAACCGGCAACGGGGCCTCCGCTTGACAGTGGCAGTTCGCCTGCACACACTGTGCGGCGGAGTAGTGGGTCGGCCACGGTGCGTGGCCGCGGCCCTCGCCGGCGCACTCTCGCCCCGACCGGGAACGGCGGGAAGAGGGCGAGGGAACGACGTGGCGCCTGGAACGGCGTCGCTTTCACACAATCTCGAAAGGGGGAACCATATGAGGTTGACGAGTCTCAAGGGGCTGGCGCTGCCAGTGGCGGCGGTCATCGCGACCGTGGCCTGCGGCGGCGGCGGCACGACCGGGGGAGGCAGCAACAAGGGCACCATCGTCCTTGCCAGCGACTACCCCGCATCCGGTGGGGAGGCCTCGACCGGCATCCCGGAGCAGCAGGCGGTGGCCTTCGCCGTCTCGCAGCACCAGACCATCAAGGGCTTCACGATCCAGTACAAGCCCTTCGACGACGCCATCAACGGGGTTCACGACCCCCAGAAGGGCGCCCAGAACGCGACCACCATGGCAGGTGACCCGTCGATCCTGGCGATGGTCGGGCCCAACAACTCGAACGTGGCCAAGGCCATGATCCCGATCCTGGCCCCGGTGCCCCTGGTCATGCTCAGCCCGGCCAACACCAACGAGTGCCTGACCAAGTCCTTCCCCTACTGCAACCCGGCCCCGTCCGAGCTGCGCAAGGGCTCCACCAACAACTACTTCCGGATCGCGGGCACCGATGACGTGCAGGGTCCGGCCATGGCCGACTACGCGTACAAGACGCTGAAGTTCACCAAGGTCGCCGTCTTCAGCGACAACGAGACCTTCGGCAAGGGCGTGGCCGACAACTTCCAGAAGCGGTGGACCAGCCTCGGCGGCACCATCGTGGTCCGCAACGACTACGACGCCAAGAACACCTCCGACTTCAAGACCTACATCAACTCGGCCAAGTCCGGCGGCGCCCAGGCGGTCTACATCGGCGCCACCACCGGCAACAAGCCCTGCATCTTCAAGGCGCAGATGAAGGGCATCCTGGACGTCCCGCTGCTGGGCCCCGACGGCTTCGCGCTCGACCCCCAGTGCATCAAGGACGCCGGTGACAACGCCGCCAACATCTACGGCACCACCGCCGGCTCCGACCCGGTGGCCGGGAACGATCCCAACGCCAAGCCGGTCATCGACGCCTACAAGAAGGTCTACAGCAAGCCGAGCGACATCGCCACCTACACCTTCCAGTCCTACGACTGCGCGTCTCTGCTGCTGGACGCCATCAGCCGCGCCATCGACGACGCCGGCGGCAACAAGCCGACGCGCGCCCAGGTGCGCGACGAGGTCGCCAAGACCAAGAACTTCAAGGGCATCACGGGGACGTGGACGTTCGACCAGAACGGCGACATCACGACCCCCGTCTTCTCCTACTACAAGTCCGACCCCGGCAACCAGGCCGACGGCGAGTGGAAGTACATCAGCTCGCAGGGCGTCTCCGGAAGCTGAGGAACTGAGAGCGACATAAGCGAGGGGCCTCCCCGTTTGGGGAGGCCCTTCGTTTTCGTGTAGGCTCCCGCTCAAGCTGTGGATGGCTCGCCCGCCGGCACCGCCCAAGATTCCGCCGCGGCCGCACAGGCCGAGGAGGTCGAAGACCCTGCCGCGATAGCCGCGCGCGACCAGGCCTGGACCGAGGGCCTGATGGCCGTGCGGGCCGGCATGGTCGGCAACCGCTGGGTCCGGCTCCTGCGCTGGGTTGTGCTCGCGGTCGTGGTGGCGATCCTGCTGGTGATGGCCCGCAACATCGCCACCCACGGCCTCGCCTACTTCCTGCAGACCGTGGTCTACGGGCTGGCCGGCGGCTCCCTCTACGCCCTGATCGCGCTGGGCTACACGATGGTCTACGGGATCATCGAGCTGATTAACTTCGCCCACGCCGACGTGGTCTCCTTCGGCGGCTTCATCTCGCTCTACATGGTCACCGCCTTCGGCTTCAAGGAGGGCGTGGTCAACGGGCCGCTGGTGATGGTCGGCCTGGTCTTCATCACCGCCGCCACCATGCTCCTGTGCGGCACTCTCAACGTCACCATCGAGCGCGTCGCCTACCGGCCGCTGCGCAACGCGCCCCGCGTGTCTCCCCTGATCACCGCAGCCGGGATGTCGTTCGTCCTGGAAGGGGTCATGTTTCTCTGGAAGGGACCGGTCAACAACCACTATCCCGACCTGATCCCCGCCGGCGCGGTCACCGCTCTCGGCACCACGGTTCGCACCAAGGACGCCCTGGTCGTGGTGCTGGCGCTGCTCTTGATGCTGGCGCTGGACACCTTCGTGACGCGGTCCAAGCTGGGCAAGGCGATGCGCGCCACCGCCCAGGACCGTGACGCCGCCTCCCTGATGGGCATCGACATCAACCGCACCATCGCCGCCACCTTCTTCATCGGAGCGCTGCTGGCCGGCTTCGCCGGCACCATGTACGGCCTCTACTTCGGGAACATCGTCTTCGACCTCGGTTTCGCGACCGGCCTGGTCGCCTTCACCGCGGCCGTCCTGGGCGGCATCGGCAACATCCGGGGGGCGGCCCTGGGCGGCCTCTGCATCGGCATGTTCGAGGCCTTCTGGAACAGCTACTTCGTGTCTGCCTGGACCCAGGTGATGATCTTCGTGATCCTCACGCTGGTCCTGCTCTTCCGCCCCAGCGGCCTGTTGGGCATGCGCGTGCCGGACCGAACATGAGCAGCGCCACCGTCGCCCGACCCCGCCCGGGGCCGCGCCGCGGCCGCATCCGGATCGGCCGCTTCAGCATCAACCTTCGCGACCGCGACACCGTCGTATACCTGTGCCTCGCCATCGGGGCCCTGGCCTTCCCCACCGTGGCGGATTTCATCACCGGCGGCGAGGGCGGCCCGATCGTGCTGCTGGCCGCGGACGCCGGCGTCTATGTGCTGCTTGCGCTGGGCCTCAACGTGGTGGTCGGCTTCGCCGGACTGCTCGACCTCGGCTACGCCGCCTTCTTCGCGATCGGCGCCTACACGTACGCCCTGATGGCCTCCGGCTCGCTGGGCCACACGCCGCTGCACCACGCCATCCACATCCCCTTCTGGTTCCTGCTCCTGGTGGGCGTGGTGATCGCGGCCACCGCGGGGGCGCTGCTGGGCGCGCCCACGCTGCGCCTGCGCGGCGACTACCTGGCCATCGTGACGCTCGGCTTCGGCGAGATCGTGCCCCGCGTCTTCCGCAACGCGGGCGACTGGACCGGCGGCGTCAACGGCCTCTCCGCCCTCGACAACCCGGTCATCCCCTACTGGATCAGCGGCCCCTGGTCGGACCCCGGCTCCCCGGTGATGGTCATCAAGAACCTGGTCTTCAGCGTCGCCAACCCGACGGCGTGGTACGTCCTGATGCTGGCCCTGGTCACGCTCAGCGTGGTGATGCTCAACAACCTGCGCAAGTCGCGCCTGGGCCGGGCCTGGATGGCGATTCGCGAGGACGAGACGGCGGCCCAGGCCATGGGCATCAACACCGTGACCACCAAGCTGCTGGCCTTCGCCATGGGCGCGGCCACCTCCGGCTTCGCGGGCTGCTTCTACGGCGCCAAGCTCTCGCTGGTCAGCCCGGAGAACTTCCAATTCCAGGTCTCGATCACGATCCTGGTCATGATCGTGCTGGGCGGCATGGGAAGCATGCCCGGCGTCATCGTGGGCGCGCTGACCATCTACCTGGTCCTCTTCAAGATCCTGCCCGACGCCCCCAACCAGGTCCACAGCCTGCTGGCCACCACCGGCTTCACCGGGATCGACCAGCCCCACGGCGACTGGCCGGGGCTGGGCGAGCTCGTCTCCCGCCTCAAGTTCCTGCTCTTCGGGCTGATCCTGGTCACGACCATGCTCTTGAGACCTGGCGGGCTCATACCCAGCCGCGCCGAGATCGACGTCGAGCGGGCCGCCAAGGAGAGCGCCACCCTGCACCAGGAGGGCGCTCAAGGGTAATGGGCGCTGTCGCCGCCCCCAACGGCAACATCCTGGAGATCCGCAAGGTCACCAAGCAGTTCGGCGGGCTGGTGGCGGTCGACGGCGTCGCCTTCGCGGTGCGCAGGGGCGAGATCTTCGCGCTGATCGGGCCCAACGGCGCCGGCAAGACGACGCTCTTCAACTGCATCACCGGCATCTACCCGCCGACCATGGGCGCGATCCACTTCGACGGACGCGACATCTCCGGCTTGCGGCCCCACAAGGTGGCGCAGATGGGCATCGCCCGGACCTTCCAGAACATCAGGCTCTTCCCCTTCATGACCGCCCTCGACAACGTCAAGGTCGGCCAGCACGTGCGTATGAAGGCCAAGCTCTGGGACGCCATGATCAAGACTCCGCTGGAGCGCAAGGAAGAGGCGTACGTGCGCGATCGCGCCTACGAGCTGCTCCGCTATGTCGGCATCGAACGCTTCGCCGACCACTACGCGCGCAACCTGCCCTACGGGCAGCAGCGCCGCCTCGAGGTGGCGCGGGCCCTGGGCACCAACCCCAAGCTGCTGCTCCTGGACGAGCCCGCCGCCGGCTTCACGCCGCAGGAGAAGGTGGAGCTGATGAAGCTGGTGGAGAAGATCGTGGCGGACGGGATCACGGTCTTCCTGATCGAGCACGACATGAAGGTCGTGATGAGCATCTCCAAGCGCATCTGCGTGCTCGACCACGGCGAGGAGATCGCGCTGGGCCCGCCCGAGGCGGTGCGCAGCAACCAGCGCGTCATCGAGGCCTACCTGGGCTCCCAGGGCGCGCACTAGCTGTACTTCCCACTTACGTTGCTGACGAGTACCGACATAGGCGCGTGGTTTTTCAGCTCGGTGTGGGTGCGGTGATTGTTGTAGTAGTCGAGCCAGACCGGCAGGGCATCGAGCCGCTCCTGGTTCGAGGTGTAGAGCTGGG
>DASUVY010000015.1:0-19137 GCA_036378695.1 Candidatus Dormiibacterota bacterium | reverse complement strand
CGCTGCTGGTCTGGTTGCTGGTGCTGTTGTTGCCGCAGGCCGCAGCCATCACCCCGAGCACGACCAGGAAGGCAAACTTGCGCATGGCCATGTTCTATCTCCTCTCCGTCGGCTGGATCGATCGAGTATAGGACTGCTGTTCGGGCCCGTCGACCACGGAACCTGAGCGGCCAGCCATTTGGTCATCGCGTCGAACAGCTCCTCACCAACGGCCGCCTCGGCTCCGACCGGGTTTCCCAGCACCCCGTTGGCCGAGATCCCGCGCATCCCTTCCCGGAAGAGCCGCTCCGGTTCCAGCTCCCCCGTGAAGCCCGGCTCCGCACGCTCCATGTGCACCAGCTCGGGGTGCACGGCCAGCATCATCGAGGTCTCGCAGAACTCGGCGTGCACGGCGGTGCCGTCGCGGTGGCCGTGGCGGGCGGCGACCTCCAGCAGGACGTCGCTGAAGGCGCGCAGGTCGCTGACCACCGTGGCGCCCGGCTTGGGCCGGGTGCGGTTCCACTCCTCCAGGACGGGGAAGTTGCCGCCGTGACTGGAGAAGACGATGAAGCTGTCGAAGCCGTGCCGGCGCAGCCCGTCTACGTAGGCGTCGAGGATGTCCATCAGGAGCTCGGGGCTGATCGTGAGGCTGCCGGCGAACGCCATGTGGTGCTCCGAGCAGCCGGGCCGGATCACGGGCGCCACCAGCGTATCGCCGAGCCGCCGGGCCAGCCGCTCGGCGGTGGCGGCGCCCAGCAGCGCGTCGGTGGCCTCGGGCAGCTGCGGCCCGTGCTGCTCGGAGGAGGCGGCGCAGATGATGACGCGGCGCGCGCCGCCCGCGATCCGCGCCTCCACCTCGGGCCAGGTCAGCCGCTCGATCCAGACTTCTTGCCAGACCTCCGGCTCCGCCATCCGGCCTGACGTTACACGGCGTGGACGCCCAGGATGGCGAGGGGCTCGAAGCTGAGCGGCAGCGCCCTGGGAGCCGTCGCGCCGCTGGTGTCGACCACCAGCAGGCGCTCGCCCACCAGCGCGTAGAGCTGCTTGCCGTCGGAGGCCGGCGCCACCTCGCGCAGCAGTGGCTGCCGCACCGCCCAGCCGGCCCAGTCCGGCGCCGCCGCCTTCCCGGGCGGGCCGCCTGGCGACTCGCTGGACAAGGAGAACGCGAGCGCCTGCTTGAGCAGCGGGTTCACGGCCAGGAGCGTATCGCCGGTCGGCGAGATCGCCAGCGACCAGGCCGCCTGCTCATCGGGAGTGCCGCTGCCGGGCAGGTCGAGACACCATGCGAAGTCGTCCCGCAGGCTCAGCATGTGGATGAAGGCTCCGCCGGGCCTGCTGTACACGCTGTATTGCCAGGCTCCCCAGCGGTCGGTCAGGGCGGACAGCCGCCGGCCCTGCATCGCGGCCTCATCCTCGTCGCCTTTCTGCACGATCGGGCCCTCGATCTGGCCGCTGTCCAGGTGGTACAGGGTCACGTTGTAGCTGCGGGCCTGGTCGTCGAGATAGTGGGTGAGATAGAGCCGGGCGCCGCTGTCGTCGATCCCGTCGAAAGCCCAGCTGCCGGGGAGGTCGACGCGGTGTGCGATCCGGAGGGCCTGGAGGTCAATTTCAAGAAACGACGATCCCTTGGCCAGGATCAGCCAGCGCCCGCTGTGCGACAGCCCACCCGGCTTGCCGTCGGCGGTCGTCATCGGCAGCTGGTACCCGGCCGGCAGGTCGAGATTGCCCGCGGCCGCGCCGCTGCTGGGGTCCAGGATCTGCAGCCGGTCGCCGCTCACGGCGTAGGCGTGGTTCCAGTCCGGACTGAGGACGGCCAGCGGCAGTCTGGCGGCCACCCGGCCGCTGCCGGCGTCGAGGCCCAGGAGCTGAGAGCCGGGGGCCAGCACGTACACGCGGTCGGCGGCAGCCGGGCGGGCGGCGGGAGAGGCCTGGCCGCAGGCGGTGAGGAAGACCAGCAGGACGAGCAGTCGCACCTTCATGACCGGCTTACACCGCAGGTCAGCGCAGGGTTCCCGCAATGGCGAGCGCCCGCTCCTTGGAGACGTTGGCCTCCAGCCGGTAGGTGACGCCGGCCCGGTACCAGATCAGAGTGTTGCCGGCCAGTCGCACCCGGTCGGGAAAGGCGCTGCCCGCGGTGGACTCCACGAAGACCTCGTGGGGCGCGCCCGCCAGCCAGACGCCTTGCGTTGCATCGACGCTTACCTGCTCGATGTGGGTGTCCGGGCCCACCGTCTTACCCAGGAAGTTGGTGCTGTCGGCGGAGCGGAACTCCATCAGGAGCGCTCCCACCTCGGGGTCGGTGCCGGCGGGCAGGTCGGCCCGGGGCGCGTAGACGAGAGTCACCAGCGGCACCGGCGTGGCCTTGAAGAAGATCTCGTCGGGCGGCCCCAGGCCGGCAGGAACGCGCACCGGGAAGCCGGCGTCGGCCGCCGCCGCGGCCACCGATGGCTCGCTGCCGCCGAGGTCGAGCCGCTCGCCGAGCGGCGTGGTGGGCAGGGTCTTGGACGGCGTGGGCAGCGGGCGCGAGCTGCGCAGGATTTCGATGCCGGGAATGTGCAGGTAGCCGGCTGCCACCGCCCCGGCCGCCAGCAGCGCGGCCAGCGCCGCCGCCAGCAGCGCGATCAGGAGCCTGCGGTCGACCTGCGGCCGCCGCCGGCGCAGGGGAACGAGGCGAGGCGTGAGCGGCCACGCGATCTCGCCGCCGAGGGCGAAGAGCTCGCGCTCCAGCGGGCTCAGCTGCTCAGCCACGGACCGCCTCCTCCAGCTGCTCGCGCAGGCGGTCGAGGGCTCGCGACAGCCGCGATTTGACGGTGCCTTCGGGGATGCCCAGCGCGGCCGCCGTCTCGGCCACGTCCAGCTCCAGCAGGTAGCGGCAGGCCACCACCTGCCGGAAATCCGGCTCCAGGCGTTCCAGCGCGCTCAGCAGCTCGGTCCGGCGTTCGGCCGCGAGGACCGCCGCCTCCGGGGACGGGGCCGCGTCCCCGGCGCGGCCGGCCCGCGCGGCCTTCAGCTCCAGGCCCTCTCGGCGGCCCGCGGCCCGCCGGCGGTTGCGGGCCTCGTTGCCCACGATCCGCAGCAGCCAGGGCCTGAAGGGGGCGTTTTCATGAAAGCGGCCCAATGCCTGGCGGGCCTTCAGGAAGGCCTCCAGCGCCGCCTCCTCGGCGTCGGCCGCGTTGGCGGTCGCCAGGTAGGCCGTCCGGAAGGCGAGGTCGGAATAGCGCAAAACCAGCTCCTCATAGGCGCGCTCGTCCCCGCGCCGGGCGCGCGCGACCAGCTCGCCGTCGTCCAGTGGCCGGCCCTCCACCGTCGCCTTCTCTACACCCTGGGCGGCCTGCCCGTTCCCGATACTGGGGTGCAACCTATGGCCAGGGGCGTGGGTTTAGGGCGGCAGATGGATTTCGAGCGCATGTTCCACGAGCACCAGGACCGCGTCTTCGCCTTCTGCTACTCGATGACGGGCAGCCGGGCGGAGGCCGAGGACGTGGCCCAGGAGGTCTTCCTGCGGGCGTGGCGGTCGCTGCGCGAGTGGGACGACAAGCGGGTGGCCGAGCTCAGCCAGCGGGCCTGGCTGCACAAGATCGCGCTCAACGTGGTCCGCAACCGCGTGCGGGCGTCCCAATCCCGCCCGCCGCTGGCCGCTTCCGACGCCGCGCTTGCCGTCGTGGCGGCCCCGGGCCGGGCCCCGGAGTCGGCCGTCGAGAGCCGCTGGCTGGCCGAGCGGGTCGCGGCGCTGCCGCCGCCCCAGCGCGAGGCCGTGGTGCTGGTCCAGGTCCAGGGCTTTCCCTACGCGGAGGCCGCGGAGCTGACCGGGCGACCCCTGAACACAGTGAAATCGGACGTCCACCGCGGGCTGGCCAGCCTGCGCCGGATGCTGGAAAAGGAGGAGGTGCTGGTCGGATGAGCATGGTTGCTCTCGAGGAATCGCTGCGCCGGCTGGGCGAGGTCAAGGCGCCCGCCCGCCTGGCGGAGATGGTGATGGACCGCTTCGCGGTCTTGGATACGCCCCTGGGCCCGTTCTTCGTGGCCTGGAACCACGACGGCGTCTCGGCGGTCTACGAGGTGCGCCATGGCGAGCCGGCGTTCAGGGCCTGGTTTGAGGACCGCTACCGGCGGCCGCTGGTGCGCTCGGAGTCCGGGCCACCGGAGTCGGTCCTGCGCCGGTTCGACATGCGCGGGGTGGCGCCTTTCCAGCGCCTGGTGCTCGAGAAGACGAGCGAGATCCCGCGTGGTGAGGTCCGGACGTACTCCTGGGTGGCCAGGGAGATCGGCCACCCCAAGGCGGTGCGGGCGGTGGGCACGGCGCTGGCCACCAACCCCATGCCGATCCTGATCCCCTGCCACCGGGTGGTGCGCTCGGACGGGGTGATCGGGAACTACGGGGCCGGCGGGCCGCTGGCCAAGCGTCGGATCCTGGACGTGGAGGGCGTCTGGGTGGGCGAGCTGGAGAAGCTCGCCCGGCGCGGGGTGCGCTTCCTCGGCTCCGACACCACCCACGTCTTCTGCATGCCCACCTGCCGCCACGCGCGGCGGGTGTCGGACGAGCACGCGGTGGAGTTCCACAGCGAGCGCGAGGCCTTCGCCGCCGGCTACCGCCCCTGCAAGGTCTGCCGGCCGGCGGAGGCAGCGTAGGGGCGAGCCCCTCCCCTACGCGTGCAGGTGGGTCGCGCCCTCGGTGTTGATGACCAGCACCGAGCGGCCGGCCAGCTCCTCCTCCAGCGCGCGGTAGCCGGCCAGTCCGGCCGCCCCCGAGTGGCCTGACTCGATCCCCAGCTCCGCCAGCTCGGTCATGGCCGCCTCGGCCCAGTCGTCCTCGATGGCGACCACGGCGCTCAGCCCGGCCCGGAGCAGCGGCCAGGCCAGGTCGCTGGCCTGGGCGCAGTTGAGGCCGACCATCTGGGAGCGGTGCGGGCCGGGCACGAAGACCAGGTGGTCGGCTGCCAGCGCCTCCAGGATGCAGTCGGCGTCGGCCGGCTCCACGCCGATGACTTCGGTAGGCCAACCCAGCCGCGCCAGGTTGGCGATGATGCTGGAGGCCAGCGAGCCCACGCCCATCTGCACCATCAGCACCTCGGGGGGCTCCGGGAGCTGCTCGGCGACCTCCTGGAGCAGCGTCCCGTACCCGGCCAGCACGGTGCGTGCAAAGCCCTCCTCGCCACGGTGGTCGGCGTCGGAGGCGAAGATGTCGCCCGGCCGCAGCTCGTCGACGCAGCGTGCCAGCGCCTCGTCGTAGATTCCGTCCACCGCGATCACCTCGGCGCCCTCGTCCTTGAGCGCCTGGATGCGGACCGGGCCCGCGGTCACGGGTAAGTACACGCGCGCAGGCAGGTCGAGCAGCCGGCCCATGCGCGCCACCGCGCGACCGTGGTTGCCGTCGGTGGCGGTGGCCAGGGTCAGCGGCTTGAGCTGTGCGACCTGCGCGCGCAGCTCGTCGATGTTGCGCCACGGTCGCAGGCGGTCGCCCAGCCGCGTGCGCAGCGCCTGGTAGGTGCCCCAGGAGGCGCCCAGCATCTTGAAGGCCGGCAGCCCCAGGCGATGCGACTCGTCTTTGACCCAAAGCCGCTCGCCGGCCTTGACCAGCGGCGTCGGGGCGTAGTCCGGCAGCTTGCGGTGGAACTCCAGCACCTCTTGGGCGTCGTCCAGCGCGAAGGGCGGCAAGGGGCCGCGGTGCGGGTTACGAAAGACGCGCGGCCGGCTCGGCACAGAACTCCTCGGCGACCGCGGTCAGGATCTCCACGCAGGCCTCCAGCTGGGCCAGGTCGGCCCACTCCACGATCGAGTGCTCGCCTGCACCGCCCGGCCCGAAGAGCAACGTCGGGATGCCGGCGGCCTGGATCAAGCCCGTGTCGGCCCAGAAGGTCGCGCCGTACAGGCGCGGCGCGGCGCCCCGCACGCGCTCGGCCTGGGCGCGCACCGCCTGCACGATCGGCTCTTCGGGATCGACCTCGAAGGGTTCTCGGGAGAAGCCGATCTCGAAGTTGGCGTCGCCGCCGGTGAGCTCGGCCAGCTCGCGCTCGAGCGTTGCCGGGGTCTCGCCCGGAATGGTCCGCCGTTCCAGCCGGACCTTGCAGGCCGCCGGGTAGCTGGACAGCTCCTGGCCACCCGAGATCAGCGAGGCGTGGACGGATCCGCTCCCGAGCAGAGGATGCGTGGGCTGGGCGCACAGGCGCTGGTCGAGCGTGCCCAGCGCGCTCAGGATCGGGCCCATCTTCACGATGGCGTCGACGCCGAGGTCCGGCCGCGAACCATGCGCGGCCCGGCCCTGCGTCTCGACGTCGGCCCAGACGAAGCCCTTGTGCGCGATGCAGACGTCGAGCTCGGTGGGCTCGGTCACGATGGCGGCATCCGCGCGCCACCTGCGCAGCACGGCCTCGGTGCCACGGCTGGCCACTTCCTCGTCGGCCACGCAGGTGACGATCACGTCGCCCGCCAGCTCGGCCTTGACGGCCCAGGCGCCGGCCAGCAGGATGGCCGCCAAGCCGCTCTTCATGTCGACGGCGCCCCGCCCGTAGAGGCGGCCGGCTTCGATCCGCGGCTCGAAGGGCCGCTCCATGCCCTCCACGCCGACCGTGTCCACGTGCGCGTTCAGCATCAGCGACCGCCCGCCACCGCGGCCGCGTGCTACGCCCACCACGCTGGGCCGCCCGGACTCGGCATCTTCGAGATGGACGTCCAGCCCGGCGGCCTCCAGCCAGCCCGCGATGAAGCGGGCGATCTCGGCCTCGCCGGCGCCGCCGGGCACCAGGTCGGGATTTACGGAGTCGATCGCCACCAGGCGACCGAGGAGCTCAGCCGAGGCTGTAGATGGCAGGCAGCTCTCGGTAGAGGCCGGCATAGTCGAGCCCGTAGCCGATCACGAAGCGGTCCGGGATCACGAAGCCGGTGAAGGCGATGTCGACCGGCTCCTCGCGCCGCGCCGGACGGTCGAGCAGGGCGGCCAGCTTGACGCTGGCAGGCCGGTGGGACTTGAGCTTGCGCACGATCACGTTGATGGTGCGGCCGGAGTCGACGATGTCCTCGACCAGCAGCAGGTGGCGGCCGGTGAGGGGACCGTCGACCATGTGCGCGAACTTGACCTTGCCGCTGGAGCTGGTGCCGCTACCGTAGCTGGAAGCGCGCACGAACTCCAATTCGGCCGGGATGCTCAAGCTGCGCAGGAGGTCGGCGGCGAAGACGGTGGCGCCCTTCAGGATCACGACCAGGACCAGCGGCTGGTCGAGGCCGGCGTAGCGGGCGCTGATCTCGCGACCGAGCGCATGCACCCGGCGCGCGATGGTGCGGGCGCTGATCATGGGCTTGCCCGCGCCCTGGATGGGCGGCGCCTCCAGGGGGGCGAGGTGGGGGTTCTGGGCAGTCGCGGGGTGCGCCAGGACCTCCGTCATGAGTAGGCGATTCAGTCTACCAGCGGCGGGAGCGGGCCGACCGTCGCGGCCGCCGCCCGGCCACGGCCGTAGCGGGACCCGTAGAAGCGGCTGAAGCGGCCGTCAAAGTCGATGGCGCGGCCGCCCGCGTAGGCGTCCGGCCCCGGCCGCGAATGCGGCGTGTGGCCGTGGATCAGCCGCGCCGCGCCGTGCGTCTGCAGCCAGGTCTCGAGGCGCTCCGCGGAGCGCCGGAAGACGCGGCCGGCCGCGAGGATGTCGTTGAGCTCGGCCTCGCCCTCGTGGTGCAGCAGGTGGTGGGCCGCCGCGTTGATCTCCGCGCAGGTCGTGCCCAGTCGGCGGTAGGCGTCGGTGTCCGTGTGCTGGGCGAGCGTGCCGTCGGGAAGCAGCTTGAGCAGCGGCCGGCTGCGCAGCCAGTCCACGAGGTCGGGGCGCCTGCGCAGCTCCTCCAGGTCGTGGGTCTGGCCGCCCATGCCCATCCAGTAGGGCAGCCGGCCGCGGTCGCGCAGCGCCCAGAGCATGGTGACTTCGTGATTTCCGAGCAGGAGTTCCGAGTGCGGCCGGTCGCGCGCGTAGCGGAGGGCGCCGGCGCCGAACGCCCCGCCGTCGACCAGGTCGCCCAGGAATAGGGTCTCCCACTCGGCCGGCGGGTAGGGCTGGAGCGCCTCGAACAAGCGCTCGAGGTCGCCGTGGACGTCGCCGACTACGAGCCGTCGCAAAGGCCGCGGAGCATGTCTTCGGCGGCGCCGGTGAGGCGGCGGACGGCGCGGGTGTGGGAGGCGATGGTCTGCTGCTGGCTGCGCCGGGGATTCGGCTGCATGCCCAGCAGCGTCCGGGAGACCTCCAGCGTGAATAGCTGCGCGCGCCCGAAGAGTCGCGTGGCCGGGCCGCCCCGGAAGACCCAGAAGCTGTCCCAGCTCCGCGTCGCGCGCGCCCTCCTTATGTGCGCGTTGGCGTCCCACCAGCCCGGGCCGGGGTCCTGCGTGACGTCTGCCAGGAGGTCCGCTATCTCCAACGCGCCGACCAGGTGCAGGGCCGCGCTACCGCCGCCGTCCCGAAGCCGGGCCAGGAAGACGATCAGATCACCGGCCTCCGCCCGGCGCAGGCTGAAGGCGCGGCCGGCCCGCCGGCAGTTGTCGCCGTAGGTGGGATGGGGCGGCGCCAGGTCGGGGTCGAGGTGCACCGCGCGCGGGCCCCAAGCCTCCGGCAGGCGGAGCATGGGAGGGGCCCAGGGGACGGTTTCCGGGATGGGCAGGAGGCGGAAGCTGCCGTCGGGATGGATGGGCGAGTGGACGCGGTGGGAGGCGTTCACGCCCACGTTGGCGAGGTAGGCCGCCACAGGTCGATCCTAGGCGGGTGCTCGGGTAAACTCAGGCGCTGGCCACAGGGGCGTAGCTCAGTCTGGTTAGAGCATCGGTCTCCAAAACCGAGGGCCGAGGGTTCGAATCCTTCCGCCCCTGCCACTCCTGGGGGCGGCTAGCTCAACTGGCAGAGCGCGGTGCTGATAACGCCGAGGTAGGTGGTTCGAGTCCACCGCCGCCCACCACGCCAACGCCGACCGCTGTTGTCGGCGGCGGCGGGACAAAGGTTTCCAGCCGATCGGCTAGCCATGCCGCGCGCACATAACAAGAGTCTCCACTCGTCGACGCATAATCGAATAGGACGGCCGCCAGCGGACAACGATCTCATCTTCACCGTCGTTACACGGATCAGGCTTGTAGGCGTATCCGATTACAACCGAGTCGCCAGTGCCAGCAATGAACGGGTGATGTGGGTAAGCCGCAAGGGGGATGGCGCCCAAGGCCGCCAGTGATGCCGCTAGAGCAACGACAAGGGCAACGACCAACAACAAACCGACAATCCGCATGGTCTAACGGTTTAAACGCCGCCGGAGTCCGATCGTGTCGCTGCGTGCACCGGGCGGTCCATGGCCTTCTCACATGACGTGAAGGGGCCCGATCCCGTTGGAGTTCTAGCTCCCGAGCCATCACGCCACATAACACCGCCCTCTGCGCTCGGCTCCCCACCCTAGGAAGCACAGCGCTCAAGGCTTGAGAACGCCGAGGTAGATGGTTCGAGTCCATCGCCGCCCACCACCAGAGGTGTGCGAGTTCGGTAGCCGCCGCTTTTAGGTCCTCAGACAGTCGACCGACGTCTGGAAGAGGCGCGCGATCTCAGCGTCCGTGGCGCCGCCGCCGGCCAGCAGATCCCAGGTGCTGAAGTCGAGAGCCAACCGAACCAGGTGCTCCACCGCTCGCACGCCCTTGGGTGTCCGGCCCAGCCTCTCGGCATGTAGCCGGGCAGCCTCCTCAAAGCGGGCGTCGGCGCTGCGCCGCATGAGCTCGTCCAGCTCCGGCACCAGCCGCCGGTCGCGATAGATGTTGCGCTCCATCTCCCGGTTGGACCGGAACCACCGGTAGAGCTCCACCAGGGCCCGCTGGAGAGGCTTGGGCGGGGCGATGGCCGGGGGTGGATGGGCAGCCAGGAAGTGACCCTGGCAGGCGGCGAAGAGCTCGCCCAGGTCCGGGAAGTGGTTGTAGACGGTGAGGCGCTCGACGCCGGCGCGCCGGCCGATTTCGGCGATCGTGGTGCGGGCCGGTCCTACCTCCCGGTGGAGGCCTTCCGTGGCGGCCACGATTCGCTCCCGAGTCTCCCGCTGCCGCTGCGCCCGGATCTTGAGCTCATACTTGCGATCGCTTGACATCCTGTTCATCGAATATGATACCGTCGCCCGGTCATTAAACAGGGCGTTCAATCATTCGGAGGTATGCGATGCAGACGACTCGGGTGCGGGTGATCAAATCGGACGAGGGCCGGCAGGGCTGGTTGGGCGGGCTGGGGATCCGATTCCTGGTCCCAGGCGAAGACTCGGAGGGCGGCTTCGCGCTGGTCGAGCATCCGCTTCGGCCGCGCGCCCTGGCGGCGCCCCTGCACCGGCACAGCCGGGAGGATGAGTACAGCTTCATCCTGCGAGGGCGCGTGGGCGCGCTCCTCGGCGACCAGGTGGTGTATGGCGGTGCCGGCGACCTGATCTACAAACCGCGCGGCCAGTGGCACACCTTCTGGAACGCCGGCGACGAGGAGGCGAGCCTGCTCGAGATCATCTCCCCCGCGGGATTCGAGAAGTACTTCGAAGAGCTCACGAGCATGTTCCCGGGCGGCAAGCCGGAGCCTTCCCGCATTGCGCCGGTGGCTCGGCGCTATGGTCTCGAGCTCGACCCCTCGACGATCGGTGCGCTGCGTGCGAAGCACGGACTGACGTTCGGGTAGGAGGTTCGTGCGGCACCGTTTAGACCTGTGGTTGTTGAAGCTCCTTGACTTCGACGATCTCGACGATTTGCGCTTTCGGTTCTCCAATGCGTGCCAGCGGCGCTTGCCACAGCCGGCGGAGAGCGGCATGCATGGCTTCAGCGTCCTCCAAGCTGTCGAACTCCAGATCGACGAGCACGAAATTGCGGTTCGTCATCGACCGTGCAACCAGATACCGGCGCACGCCCATGCGCTCCCGATCGAGCGGATCCGAATCGAACGCGGTCTGCTTCCAGGTGTCGAAATCGCCGACCTCGTGCTCGATGTGGAGGATCACGAGCGTCCCCCGACCGCCTGCGCCGGCCCGACGTCGAACGCCACGCCGTCGAGAAGCGGCACCTGTTGGCGCTCGCGGATGACGGACAGAAAGAACGCGGCCACCACGCAGGTCGCGACGATCACGGTTGTGTGGAAGAAGTAATCGATCGCCGTGAGGCTGACCCAGCCGGTGGACACGCGATGGAAATTCGAGTGCGGCCACCAGTTGACCAAGAGCCACCAGATGCTGACGAATGACGCGCGCGACAGCGCCGAGGCGCGCTCGCGAATGACGAGCTTCCTGCCGAACAGCATGAACGCCACGCCGAGGCCCAGCGACAGCGCGGGGATGACCACCTCGACCGGCAGGAGGATGGGCAGCATGCCGGGCGGCGGCACGGCCACCCCAGGCGGCGTGCGCCACAGCACGAAGGAGAGGGGAACCGCGGCCGCCGCCACGACCAGCGTGACACCGAGCCACCGCAATCGATCCCGGACGGTGAATTCGATCATGGGTCGGAGCGTGCCCTGCAACCGCGGGCCCGCGCATCGGGGCCAGCACCCAATCCTCAGCCGGATTCCGTGCCCGGTCCCGCACCCAGATGCCGCACCGCGTAGGCGGCAATCTCCACCCTTCGGGAGGCGGAAAGCTTCCGCAAGATGCTCGTCACGTGGTGCTCCACGGTCCGAGGGCTCAGGTACAGGCGGGCAGCGATCTGATCGTTGGAGAGTCCCAGGCCGACCAGCCGGGCCACGTCCTGCTCCCGGCGACTCAGTCCGGCCGTGGCTGCCGGCCCGCCGGGCGTGCGGACGCCCAGGTCCCGCAGGAGGCTGCCCGCGCGGTCGGCTCCCGGAGCCGCGCCCAGCGACCTGAACGTCGCCAGCGCGAGCCGCGCCTCCCGCTTCGCGAGCTCAGGATTCCTGGTCGCAACTGCTTCCGCGATGGCGAGCCGCGCACGGGTCGCCTCCCAGGTCATCTGAGCTTGCTGGAGGCACTCGAACGCCAGGTCCAGCTCGACCACGGGGTCTCCACCAGAGGCGGAGGTGACGAATGCCGACGCCAGGCGCGCAAGTCCGTGCATGTGATCACCACCGCTGGTCGCCGCCAGCTTGGCGAGCGCCTCTGCCGCCGCGCGCGCGGCGGCCACCTCACCAGCCGCGATCCGAGCCTCGGTGAGCTGCAGCAACATCGGCCCCGCCTGCAGGTTCGCCTCGCCCAGCTGGTTGACCCGCCGCTCCAGTAAGGCGGCGGCGACTTTCGGGCGTCCCCTCGCGAGCTCCAGCTCCGCCAGCGGTTGCTGGGCGTCCGGATGGGTTTCGTTCCCTTCGAGCAGCCGGGCAGCTTCGTCCAGACGGCCCTGGCGGACCCGCAGGTCAGCCAGGCGAACCAGTGCGTCGGCTCGCATGCCCTTGGGACCGGCGTCGAAAATCCTGAGCGCCTCGAGCAGTTCGTGCTCGGCCTCGGACCATTTGCCGGTCGCCGCCAGCACTCCGGCGTAGGTGGCCCGGCAGGTGCCGGTCATGCCCACCTGGCTATATGCGTCCAGGAAAGGCTGCGCGACGTCGCGCCATTCGTCCGCGCGTCGGAAATCGGCAGTTCGCTCGCAGCCGGCCAGGAGGGCGCAGTAGATCTGGCCAACCGCCTCCGGCGCGCGCACCTCGCCGGCGGTGGTCGAGGCCATCGCGCCATCCAGCCGGGCCAGGCCCTCTTTGAGACGTCCCATGGACAGGATGGCCAGTCCGCCATAGGCGAGAGCCAGCGCCTCGTAATCCGGATCGCCAAACCGACGGGCCAGCTCCATCGCCTGGTCGGCGGCACGCTCGATCTCAGCGGCGTCGCCCGTCGCCAGCGCCTTCATGAGCAGGATGCGTCCCGTGTGGGCCGAGGGCTCCGCCTGTCGGGTCAGGCGGTAGGAGGTGCCGATCCAGCCGGAGGCTGCTGCGCGGTTGCCTTTGTAGCGCAGGTATTGGGCTCCCAGCCAGAAGGCCGCCCAGGCCGCCCGGCCATGGTCGGTCTCGCGCCGGTAGTGCACGTATGCGGCCTCCATGGCCCGAAGGGCGCCGTTCACGTCGTTCTGCCAGAACAGCGCCATCGCCAACCCTTGGTATGCGTCGCCGCCGGCCCCGGCCGCGATGGCCGCCTCGTGTTCGGCTTGCTGGCTCGCCCAGTCGGTGGGCTCCATCGGCGAATCATGCATTCAGATCGAGAAGCGCCGGCTTTGATAGCGTCGCTGCACTTAGTGGCGGAAACTCTGCGGCTCGCCGAACTGATCGCCGCCCTCTCACTGGCGACCGACCTGGGCATGGGCCAGCCGCTCGAACAGGCGCTGCGCACTTGCCTGATCGCGCTCAGCATCGGCGAGCGGCTCGATCTCAGCCCAGAGGAGCTGTCGGAGATCTACTACGTCTCCTTGCTGCGCTTCCTTGGCTGCAGTGCCGACGCGCACGAGGCGGCGCAAACAGCGGGCGGCGACGAGATCGCGCTGCGCGCCGCCATCGCACCGGTCCTCGGCGGCGCGCCTTCCGAGTTCGTGCCGGCGGTGATGCCGCAGATCGGTCGCGGTCAGGGCCCGCTCCGCAGGGCGCGGCTCGTGGCCGTGATGATGAGGTCGGGCCGCAGCCGGGCGCGGGAGGGCGTCCGGGCGCACTGCGAGCTGGGGGAGAACCTGGCCCAGCGGCTGGGACTGGCCGCCGGCGTTCGAGCGGGGCTCGGCGCCGCCTTCGAGCAGTGGAACGGCCAGGGGTTTCCCAATGGCCTGGCGGGGGACGCCATTCCGCTCGCAGCCCGGGTCGTGTTCCTGGCGCGCGATGTGGAAGTCCTCCAGAGGCAGCTCGGTCTTGACGCCGCCACGGCGAGGGTGCGCAAGCGCTCCGGCGCGTCGTACGACCCGGCGGCCGCCGAGGCGTTGCTGCAGCACGCCGACGAGGTGCTGGAAAACGCTGCGGTCAATTCGCCCTGGGACGAGGTCCTGCGGCGCGAGCCCGAGCCGCGGCCGTGGGTGCCGGAGGCGAAGCTCGACTCGGTTCTGAGCGTGTTCGCGGACTTCGTCGATCTCAAGTCGCCCTTCACCGCCGGCCACTCACGCGAGGTTGCCCGGCTGGCGGGCGCAGCGAGCGCGGAGGGAGCGCAGACTCTGAATCGCGCGGCGCTGCTGCACGACCTCGGCCGGGCATCGGTCCCCAACGGCATCTGGGACAAGCCCGGACCGCTGACGGACGGCGAGTGGGAGCGGGTGCGGCTGCACGCGTACTACTCCGAGCGCATCCTGGGCCGGGTCGGCGCGCTGCAGGGTCTGGCGAGGCTCGCCGGGCTGCATCACGAGCGGCTCGACGGATCCGGCTATCACCGGGGCTGCGGCAAGTCCGACATCCCGGCGCCCGCCCGCCTGCTCGCCGCCGCCGACGCCTACCAGGCGATGACGCAGCCCCGTCCGCACCGCGCCGCGCTCAGCCCAGAACGGGCTGCCGCCGAGCTCGAGGTCATGGCCGCGCGCGGTGGTTTGGACCGCGACGCCGTCGCCGCCGTGCTCACGGCCGCGGGTCACCAGGTCAAGCGTTCTCGAGGGACCTGGCCCGCCGGTCTGAGCGAGCGCGAAGTGGAGGTGCTGCGGCTGATCTGCCGGGGAAAAACCAAGAGGCAGGTCGCGCGGGCGCTGTCCATCTCACCCAGCACCGTCGACCACCATGTGCGCCACGTTTACGAAAAGGCGGACGTGCAAACGCGCGCCGGCGCCACTCTCTTCGCCCTCGAGCACGACCTCTTGAAATAGCGCGAACGCGCGATGCGCTCGCCGCCGGCCGGGCCCGACCATGCCCGCACAGGAGGTGACCGCAATGTGGCAGACCGAAGTAAGCATCGACATCGACGCGACGATCGAACAGGTCTACGCGCGACTGCGCGATTTCACGCGGCACAGCGACTTCGCGAACGGGCTCGCGAAGGTGGAGCAGCTGACGCCGGGCGCGCCGAGTATGGGCACGCGGTATCGGAGCCAGGAGACCGTTCCCGGCAAGTTTGTGAGCTTCTCCGAGATCACCGCGCTCGACGATCCGCGGCTGATCGCGTGGAAGGCCTGGGTGCCGCATGTGATGCGCACCGAATGGGAGCTCCATCTGACGCGCACCGGCGCGGGCACGCAGCTGCGCCAGGTGTCGAGGTGGTGGCCCGCGGGGCCGGTCGGCTTCGTGATGCTGAACCTGCACCGCAAGCGCCACGCGCCGGCTGAGAACCGGGCGACGCTGGCCCGGATCAAGTCGGTCCTGGAAGCGGAACGGGTGGCGGCATGAGCGTCGATGTGATCGCGCTGCCCGGTGGCGTCATGCCGGCTGCGCAGCGCTACGAGACGCTCATCCGCGCCCTGGCGGGTAGAGCGAACGTGCACACGAAGGACCTCGAGGTCTACGCGAGCGAGGCGCCGCCGAAGGGCTACTCCATCGACCTGGAAGTGGAGGCGGTGTCGCGCTTCGCGGACTCGTTGGGTCTCGACCGGTTTCACCTGCTCGGCTACTCGGGAGGCGGATTCGTCTCGCTGGCGTTCGCCGGCGCGCACCCTGAACGCCTGCTCAGCCTCGCGCTGTTCGAGCCCGCCTCCGTCCCCGGCCGGCTCTCGCCCGCCGAGGCCGAGCTCTACGAACGTCTCGACCGGGAGCTGGCCGGCAAGTCGGGCCCGGAGTTCATGCGCGCCTTCGTGAGCCTGCAGGTCAAACCAGGTGTCGAGGTGCCGCCGCCGGCCGGGCCGCCGCCGCCCTGGATGCAGAAGCGGCCGGCAGGCCTGGCCGCGATGATGAAGGCGTTCGGCGAGCACGCCTTCGACCGAGACCGCCTGCGCCGGTGCGAGTTCCCCGTCTTCCTCGGCTACGGCGACCAGACCGGTGAGCATGAGGAGATCAGGGCGGGCATCCTGGCCCGCTTGCTCCCGGACCTACACATCCGCCGCTTTGCGGGGGTGCACCACTTCGTGCCGCCGGAGGCGATCTACTCGGCTGCGCACATCGCGGCCCTTGAGCGGCTGTGGGCACGAACGGAAATCTGACGGCCCCCGTCCTGCTCGGTCAGGCCCCGGCAGCTAGCCGAGGGGGCCGGCGACTGCGTGCCGGCCCCCCGACGGTCAGAGGATGCTGGTCACCAGGCACCCGGGCTGGATGGTTCCCGAACCCTGGACCACCTGGTCGACGGTCTCCTGGTCGAGAGACCCGAAGGACGAGGTCTGGACGCCGTCGAGCGTGCTGACTGTTCCTGTCACGGTGCCACCGGCCTCCTGATTGTTGGAGTTGAAGGTGTCCTGGAAGCCCGCGCAGCTGTAGGTGCCGTGCTTGGCCACGCTGCCCAGGGGTCCGTTCAACGTCCAGGTCAGATCCACGGTCACGGGTAGGGGCAACGTGCCGAAGGTGAAGCACGAGCTGCCGCCGCCGCCGCCCTTCCCGGTGAAGCCGATGCCGCCGACCAAGGGCAGCAGGTCGGTCGTCTCCTCATCGCTGGTCAAAGTCGTCCGGAGGCTGGCAGTGCTGAGGTCGGCGCTCTGGCTGTAATCGGTGTCGTTCACCGCGAAGCAGGCGGACCCGAAGGTGCCGCTGCTGGGCTGGAACATGGACAGGGAGACGATGGTGGCGTGGATCAGGTTCGGGCTGCCGCCGCCGGCGCCGGTGTAGTGGGCTATGAAGGTCCCCTGCTCCACCGAGACGTCGGTGAAGGAGGGGTTGTAAGGGCTGCCGCTGTTGAAGGAGGCCCCGGCCCCGCTGGCGCTGAAGCGGTATTGGCCTGGACTCTGGAAGAGGACTCCGCCGGCGACGGCGGTGGCCGCTGTCAGGCGGCGGTGACGGCCGCCGCGGCGGCGGCGAGGGCGAAGCGGGTTGGTCTCATCTCGGTTGCACTCCTTTGCTGGTTTCCGGCTTGCCGGGGGGCTGGGAGTGCATGCTGGGTGCCCGCCGGCGGACGGGCATCGTGGTGATTACGTAGATGCGCAGCTCACGGCTTTGTCAGGAGTCCAGCAGCAGGCGGACGGCCGAGTCCGCCAGCCAGCGCTCCCAGCGCGCACCCGACCACCCGAGCTCCTCGACGAAGAACGCGTAGCACTCCGGGCTCGCGATCGCCGCGAAGGTGGCGGCGGCGTCCACGGGTTTCAGCCCCGCGCGCAGCTTTCCCGCCTCAGCCAGCGGCCGCACGGCCCGGTCGAGTGCGGAGCGCTGCTGCTCGTGCACCTGGCGCCGGGCAGACTCGAGCTCCGGGCGTCCCGTCCCGGCCTCGCGCAGGACGCCGAGCAGTGCGCGCTCCCGCTCCATGATCGTGCGCACAACCTTTGCCCCCGCCGCCAACCGGGTGCGCGGCTCCGTCTCCTTCAGCGCCCGATCGGCCAGGCGGCGGATGTCGAGATCGCTGCCCGCGTCCGCGATCACCGCCGAGAGCAGCGCGGCCTTGGAACCGAAGACGGCGTACACGGTGGGCACCGACACTCCCGCCGCGGCCGCCACCGCCTCGATGGTCGCGGCGGCGTAGCCCGAGGCGACGAAAACTTCGCGTGCCGCCGACAGGATGGCGCGCTTGGTCGCCTCGGCGCCCGCCTGGCGGGCCGGCGAGCTATACGGCCGCCGAGGCCCTCGGCTCGCGACTTTCATCGTGCAGCGAATAGCGTGCCCGGTAACCGGCGATCCGCCCGATCAGCGCCAGCACCGGCAGCGCCGCGCGCACTGCGGGGGAGAGCTTCGTCATCCGCCATTCCTGCCTGAAGGCGTGCGCCACCACCGCCAGCAAAAGCGGGTTCGGCCGCCGCCCGCCGGCCGGCAGCCGGCCATCGCGGATCAGGACGTGGATGGTCTCCACGAAATCCTCGAACTGCAGCGCCGGTCTGACCTCCGAGACTATGCTCAGCTCCTCAGAGCCGGCGTTCCAGAACGTGTGGTTGATGCCCGGCGGCACTACGACCTCTTTGCCGGGGCCAGCTTCGAGGCGACTGTCGCCCAAGACGTAGCCGAGGCGGCCCCTCTCCACGACGAACCGCTCTTCCTGATGGGGATGAGAGTGCTCCGGCGGCGCCGGCCGGCTGGCAGCGACGTGGACCCGGCAGCGCACGAGCTCGCCGCCGGTGTCGGCCGCCGTCGCCAGGAATTCGATTTGCTCCGCACCCTCGTCCAGAACGTCCCCTGTCTTTGGCATCGCTAGAGCCCTCCTTAATGAATAGAGGATACTATAGCGAATCTACTGAGCTTGCAGGCTTTGCTCGCTGACCTCCCACAGCCGGCGCGCGGCCGCGTCGTCCTGGGCAGCATCGGAGGGCGTCGCCCGCCGGCGGTCGGCGAAATAGCCGCCGCTCTGGCCCTGGGGCTCGGGTGAGTCGGCCAGCCAGACCAGCGTGTCCGCGCCCTGCTCGGGCGTGCGCGAGAACGGGCGTATCAGCGTCATGCCCAGGCCCATCAGACCGCCGTTGTTGCGGTTGAAGCCGCTGGCGACGAGGCCGGGATGGAAGCAGAAGGCCTCCACGCCGCTGCCCTCTAGGCGGCGGGCCAGCTCGCGGGTGAAGAGGATGTTGGCCAGCTTGGTCTGCGCGTAGCGCCGGAAACCGTAGGGGCCGTAGGCGCGCTCCCCCGCCAGGTCGTCGAACGGGATGCCGGTCGCACCTTCGTGGGCGACGGAGGCCGTGGTGATGACGCGCGCGGGCGCGCTCGCGCGCAGGCGCTCGAGCAGCAGCGCGGTGAGGAGGAAGGGCGCCAGGTGGTTGACGGCCCAGGTCTGCTCGACGCCGTCCGCCGTCATCCGGCGCCGGCTGTTGACGGCGCCCGCGTTGTTGATCAGGACCTCGATCCGGGGGTACCGAGAGAGGGCCTCGGCAGCCAGCTCGCGCACCGATGCCTGGGCGGCCAGGTCGGCGATCAGCACGTCCACCTCGCCGCCGATGGCGGCCGCCGCCGCTCGACCGCGTTCGGCGCTGCGTGCACTGATCGCGAGCCGTGCGCCGCGCCGCGCCAGCTCCCGCGCGGCCGCCAGGCCGATGCCCTGCGTGGCGCCGGTGATGAGCACCCGTTTGCCGCTGACGCCGGTCCAGGTCACGCCCTAGCCAAGTTAGCAAGGGCGAAGCCGGGGCGCCCGGGGGGTAAGCGGGCGCTCCCAGCTACGCGCCCAGGCTAGGTCCCGCAGCCGCCTCGCTCGATGCCGGCGGCGACGCGCCCAATGTCGGCCTGGTCACACTCGGCCGATCGGTGCTAGCGTCCCCACGTTGGCTGC
>DASUVY010000014.1:0-5354 GCA_036378695.1 Candidatus Dormiibacterota bacterium | reverse complement strand
CCGTGTGAGTCTCTGATCCAGACGTTGGGGACACGGCGCAGAGCAAAAGGGAGGTAGGCCCGCGGGAGGAACCGTCGGTTCTTCCCGCGCAGCGGAGCGCTTTCCAGGGCCTGCGTGCCGATTGAGCCGCCGGCCCCCAGGTCCACGACGTTCAGCGGGCTTTCTCACATGGACACCGACGTCGCCGTAAGGGCCGGCTTGCCGGCTCGTGTGAGTCTCTGATCCAGACGTTGGGGACACGGCGCAGAGCAAAAGGGAGGTAGGCCCGCGGGAGGAACCGTCGGTTCTTCCCGCGCAGCGGAGCGCAGCGGAGCGCCTTCCAGGGCCTGCGTGCCGATGGAGCCGCTGGCCCCCAGGATCACGACGTTCAGCGGGCGCTTCACAACAAATGGAAGACGGTCGCGTACACGAAGACCACGATCGGTGGGAAGAGCACCGAGTCCATGCGGTCCAGCATGCCGCCGTGGCCGGGGATGAGCCCCGACGAGTCCTTGACGCCGGCCACCCGCTTCATCTGCGACTCCACCAGGTCCCCCAGCTCGGCGCTGACCCCGATCAGCAGGCCGATCACAACCGCGTGTCCGATTGGGATGCCCAGGCCGGTGACCGCCCCCAGCAGCATCGCCGGCACGCAGAACAGGACCCCGGCGATCGCCCCCTCCACCGTCTTCTTGGGGCTGATGGCCGGGAAGAAGGGCGTGCGGCCGAAGGCGCCTCCCACCAGCAGCGCGGCGATGTCGCTGACCGCCGCCGTGAGCACGGTGAAGATCACCCAGGCCCGGCCGTGGGCCGGGGACGAGGTGAAGAGCAGCAGGTAGTAGTTCATCGGCAGGCCGATGTAGATGGCGCCCGCCAGGCCCAGCGCCCAGCGGCCCAGGCCCTCGCGCTGGCCGGGCAGGAAGAGGAAGGCCGCCAGGCCGGCCACCAGGGCGATCGAGAGCACCAGCTGGAGGTCGATCGCCTTGAGCAGCGTCCCGCTGAAAGCGAGGTAGGCCCCCAGGGGGTAGAGCAGCCAGCTCGGCGCCCGGAAGCCCATGTGGCCCGAGAGCTGCCCGAACTCCCACAGCCCCAGCGCACTGAAGCCCAAGACGAGCACCCAGAGGCCGGGCAGGCCCACGTAGACCAGCGCCATGATGGCGACCACCAGCAGGGTCCCGAAGACGATCCGGACCATCAGCGGGCTGGGCCGCCAGGACCGCGGCGCCGGCTTGGCCTCGACCGTCATCCGCTCAGCGCCTGCGGCAAATCGGGCCGGCCGCCGAAGCGGCGGACCCGGCCGGCGTAGTCGGCGACGGCCCGCTCCAGCTCGGCACGGTCGAAGTCGGGCCAGAGCACGTCGGTCAGGTAGAGCTCGCTGTAGGCGGACTGCCACAGCAGGAAGTTGCTCATGCGCTTCTCGCCGGCGGTGCGGATTATGAGGTCGGGGTCCGGCAGGTCGGGGTGATAGAGGCGTGCGGCGATGGCGCCCTCATCGACCGCCGCACCCTCCGCCACCAGCTGCTTCACGGCGTCGACCACCTCGGCGCGGCCGCCGTAGTTGAGGCAGACGTTGAGAACGCCCTGGACGTTGCCGGCAGTCCGCGACTCGGCCTCCTCGATGCGCTGTCGCATGCGGTCCGAGAGCTCGTCACGGCGCCCGCTCACCACCAGCCGGATGCCGCGCTGATCCAGCTCGTCGATCTCGCGCTGGATGGCCTCGTGGAACAGGCGCATCAGCGCCCGCACCTCGGTGCGCGGCCGCGCCCAGTTCTCGGTCGAGAAGGCGTACACGCTGAGCACCTTGATGCCCAGGTCCTCGCAGGCGTACATGACGCGCTTCATGGCGCGCACGCCGGCGCGGTGGCCGAAGCTGTGGGGCCGGTTCCGGGCACGGGCCCAGCGCCCGTTGCCGTCCATGATGATGCCGACGTGGTAGGGGACCGTCGGCGGCTGTGCCATCAGCGGGGAGGTCCGGCTAGACCTCCATCACCTCGGCTTCCTTGCGCGCGCCGGCGGCATCGATGCGCGCGATGTGCGCGTCGGTGATCTTCTGCAGCTGGTCGCTGGCGCGCTTGGACTGGTCGGCCGGGATCTCCCCCGCCTTTTCCTGCTGCTGAATGCGGTGCATCTCCTCGCGCCGCACGTTGCGCACCGCCACCCGCGCCTCCTCGGTCTTGGCGTGCACCATGCGCACGTACTCCTTGCGCCGTTCCTCGGTCAGCGGCGGAATCGGCACCCGCACCACCTGGCCGTCGTTGGCCGGGTTGAGGCCCTGGCCGGAGTCACGGATCGCCTTCTCCACGGCGCCGATCTGGCTGCGGTCATAAACCTGCACGACCAGCAAGCGCGGCTCGGGCGCGCTGATCTGGGCCAGCTGGTTGAGCAGCGTCGGGGTGCCGTAGTAGGGCACCTGCACCTTCTCGATGAGGGCCGGGTTGGCGCGGCCGGTGCGGATGTGCGTCAGCTCGGCCTGAAGGTGCTCGAGCGACTTGTCCATCTTGATCTCGGCTTCCATCAGGATCTCGTCGATCACGTCTGCGCCCCCACCAACGTCCCGATCTCCTCGCCCAGCACCACGCGCTCGATGTTGCCCTCCTTCAGGAGATCGAACACGATGATCGGAACGCCATTGTCCATGCAGAGCGTGAGCGCCGTGTTGTCCATCACCTCGATCCCGCGGTTGAGCACTTCCAGGTAGTCCAACCGCTCGAACTTGCGCGCGTCCGGGTGGGTTACGGGGTCGGCCGTGTAGACGCCGTCCACCTTGGTGGCCTTGAGGATGACCTCGGCCTCGATCTCGACCGCGCGCAGCGCGGCGGTGGTGTCGGTCGTGAAGTAGGGGTTGCCAGTGCCGGCGGCGAGGATCACCACGCGGCCCTTCTCCAGGTGCCGCACCGCGCGCCGGCGGATGTAGGGCTCGGCGACCTGCGGCATCTGGATGGCGGTCATGGTGCGGGCGGGGCGGCCCATGTTCTCCAGCGAGTCCTGCAGGGCGAGCGCGTTGATGACGGTGGCCAGCATGCCCATGTAATCGGCGGTGGCGCGGTCGATACCGCGCTCCGCGGCCCGGGCGCCGCGCACGAAGTTGCCGCCGCCGCAGACCACGGCGACCTCCACCCCGCGCCCGTGCACGGCCTTGATCTGGGCCGCGATCGTGCGCACCACGTCGTAGTCGATGCCCTCGTCGCGCGGCCCGCCGAAGGCCTCCCCGCTCAGCTTGAGGAGGATCCGGCGGTAGCGCGGACGCTCGCCGTCAGGCGCTATGGCGCTTACGGCTCAGGCCTCCTTGATGTCGAAGCGCGCGAAGCGGCGGACCACGATGTTCTCCTGGAGCCGGGAGATGTTCTCCTTGACCAGGTTCTCGACCGGCGTCTTGTTGTCGCGGACCCAGAGCTGCTTCATCAGGCAGTTGTCCTTGTAGAAGGCGTTGATCTGCCCCTCGACGATCTTGGGGATCTGGGCGGCAGGCTTGCCCTCCGACTCGAAGCGCTTGGTCGCGATCTGGCGCTCCTCGTCCAGCACCTCTTCGGGCACGTCCTCGGGGTTGATCCAGCGCGGCTTGGCGGCCGCGATGTGGATCGCCAGCTCGCGAGCCAAAGCTCGGAAGTCCTCGCCTTTAGCCACGAAGTCCGACTCGCAGTTGACCTCCACCAGCACACCCACCTGCGGCGGGTAGTCGCCGGTGCGGTGCAGGTAGGACTCGACCACACCGTTGGCGGTCTCGCGACCCGCTCGCTTGGCGGCCTTGGCGATGCCCTTCTCGCGCAGGATGGTGACGGCCTTGTCGACGTCGCCGCCGGCCTCTTCGAGGGCCTTGCGGCAGTCCATCATTCCCGCGCCGGTCAGCTCCCTGAGCTTCCGGATGTCATCCGTAGTTCCCACAGCCACTATCTAGCTCCTGGTTCTTCATCGTCCCCGCGATGCAGGAACTCGTCTTCCGAAATGTCCGGCAGGTACTCCTCTTCGTCGTCGAGGAACTCCTCCATCAGCTCGTAGCGCGGCGTGTCGTAGAACTCGCGCTCCTCGACCGGCGGCGCCAGCTCGCCACGGGCCTCGGCCTGCGAGCGGCCCTCCAGGCAGGCGTCGGCGATCTTGCCCGTGATCAGCTTGACGGCGCGGATGGCGTCGTCGTTGCCGGGGATCACGTAGTTGATGAGGTCGGGGTCGCAGTTGCTGTCCGTGATCGCGACCACCGGGATCTTGAGGCGGTTGGCCTCGGTCACCGCGATGTGCTCCTTGCGCGGGTCGACCACGAAGACCGCGCCCGGCAGCCGCTTCATGTCCGCGATGCCGTCGAAGTGGAACATCAGGCGGTCGAGCTCGTCCTGGTGGCGCTTGGCCTCCTTCTTGCTCATCGACTCGAAGGCGCCGGACTGCTGCAGCCGGCGCAGCTCCTGGAGGCGCTCGATGCGCCGCTTGACGGTCGAGAAGTTGGTGAGCATGCCGCCCATCCAGCGCCGGTTCACGAAGAACATGCCGCTGCGCACGGCCTCGGTCTGGATCGTCTCCTGCGCCTGCTTCTTGGTGCCCACGAAGAGCACCGGGCGGCCTGTGGCGGCGGTGTCGCGGACGAAGCTCCAGGCGTCGTCCATCAGCCGGACCGTCTTCTGCAGGTCGATGATGTGGATGCCGTTGCGGGCCGTGAAGATGTAGGGCCGCATCTTGGGGTTCCAGCGGCTGGTCTGGTGGCCGAAGTGGACACCCGCCTCCAGCAGCTGCTTCAGCGTCACCTGAGGCATGGTCAGCTACCTCCTCGAAATCCTCCGCCCGAGCAGGCAGCTATGGGTGCTGCGGGCGTGCGTTACTCAGCGCGAGGGCTGGCGAGTCGGAGTATACCCACGGACACTGGCGCCCTATCGGGCGCTTCGCTGCGCGGGCTGGAACCTTGCAGGTTCCCCCCGCGCGCCCCCTTCCGCCTTACGTCGCCGCGCCGCGTCCCCAACGCCTGGATCACGGACTCAAACGGCCCGGCAAGCCGGGCCTAAGATGCAACGCCTCTATCGCCTGGCGGTGGTCCGGCGGCCGCGGGTCGGCTTGGCGCCGCCCTTCCCCACGCCCTTGGGGCCCGGGCAGCGCGGGTAGTCCGAGCAGCTCTTGAAGCTCCCGTAGCGCCCCTGGCGCTCGACCAGCGGCTTGCCGCAGACCGGACAGGGCTCGTCCAGCACCTTGACCTCGCGCGGCGGCGCCAGGCTCCCGTCCTTCCTCTTGTTGGCGCGGTACTTGCAGTCGGGATAGCGGCTGCAGGACAGGAACGGCCCGTAGCGGCCCTGCCGCTCCAGCAGCTCGCCCTGCTGGCATTCCGGGCACTGCTGCCCGGTCGGCTTGGCCTCGGGCTGGTTCTCGCGCCGGATATACCGGCACTCCGGGTAACCAGA
>DASUVY010000013.1:0-7390 GCA_036378695.1 Candidatus Dormiibacterota bacterium | reverse complement strand
CCGGTGGGCTCTTGCCCCACCATTTCACCCTTACCGGGTCGCCCCGGCGGTGTCATTTCTGTGGCACTTTCCTTCGGGTTGCCCCGACTGGGTGTTACCCAGCGCCCTGCCCTGCGGAGCCCGGACTTTCCTCCGAACCTTACGGCCCGGCGACCGCCCGTCCGCCTCGACCCGCCTGGATCTTACCCCGGTAGCGTCAAGATGAGCTTCCCGGGCACCGAGCGTTCGCGAAGCCGGGCGATGGCTTCGGTGATGCGCTCCCAGGGCAGCTCGCCGGCGACCTGGGGATCCAGCTCGCCGCGGGCGACCAGCCCCACCAGGTAGGCCAGGTCGCGGGCGGGCGGATCGGCGGGGAGGCCGTGGAAGAGCGTGAAGCCCTGTAGGCGCACATAGCCGCCCAGGTAGACGTCGCGCACATTGAAGGTGGTCGGCTGATTGGAGCTGTTGCCAAACATGACCAGGGTGCCGTCGGGGTCGACGCACGTCATCAGGTGGGCCAGCGATTCGCCGCCCGCCGACTCCAGCACCAGGTCGTAGCGGCCCCGCACCGCCTGGTGCCCGATGACGACCTCGTCTGCGCCCAGCTCGCGCAGCCCCTGGGCGCGCTCCTCGGAGCCCGCAATGGCGGTGATGTGGGCGCCGCCCCGGCGCGCGAGCTGGATGGCGAAGCGCCCGACCCCGCCGCTGGCGCCTGTGACGAGTACCCGACTCCCCATCAAGGCCCGGCCGAAGCGCAGGATGCGCAGCGCGGTCAGGCCCGCCACGGGCAGCGCCGCTGCGCCCGCAAAGGAAACCTCGGGTGGGAGCTCGGCCAGCCGGCCCGCAGGCACAGCGACCTGCTCCGCCCAGGCCGCCCCGTCCAGTACTCCCACCACCCGCCGCCCGTCCGGGAGCAGGCCGGCAATGTCCCAGCCCGGGCGCCAGCCTTCGGCGGCCATCGCGATGCGATTGACCTCGCCGCGGTTGAGCGAGATCGCCCGCACCGTGACCAGCTCCTGGTCCGGACCGGCCTCTGGAGCATCGACCTCGCGCACTGCGATCCGCTCGGCGGCCGCCGGCTCGACGACCAGGGCTCTCATGCCTTGTACTCGTCGATGGCGCGGTTAGCCAGGGCGTCGGCGCCCCGGTTTCGGGCCCGCTCCACGTGGGCCACCACCACCTCGGGAAAGCGCGCCAGCAGTTCCTGTGCGTCGCGCACCAGCGGCTGCAGGTCCTTGTTCTTGACGCGATAGCGGCCAGCCAGCTGCTCGACCACGAGCTTGGAGTCCATGTACACCTCCAGCCGGTCCGGCTTCCACTCCTGGACCGCGTGCAGGCCCTCGATCAGGGCAAGGTATTCGGCCCGGTTGTTGGTGGCGGTGCCGATGTAGCGGCAGAGGCCGCGCAGGCGGAGGCCATGGTCGTCCTCGATCACCACTCCCAGGCCGGCGGGCCCGGGGTTGCCGCGGGCGGCGCCGTCGGTGTAGAGGCGCAGCGTCGTTATCCGAGCACCAGGACGCGGCCGCAGTTGTCGCAGCGCACCAGCTCGCCGCGACGGAGCTGCTGCAGGCCGCCGCTGGTGATGGCGACCCGGCAGGCGCCGCAGCTGTTGCCCACCAGCTCGGCTACGCGCGGCCGCACGCGCACCCGCTCGTAGAGCGCTCGGGCCGGGGCGGGGATCTCGGCCCAGACCGAGCCTAGTTCCGCCTCCGCCTCGACGAGGTCGACGCGGGCTTTTTCGAGCTGGCCGCGGATCTCAGGCAGCGCGGCGTCCGCCTCCGCCTGCACGCGCTGCGCCTCCAGGTCCGCCTGGCGCACGGCTTCGTCGC
Organism: Candidatus Dormiibacterota bacterium; assembly: GCA_036378695.1. Classification (GTDB taxonomy): domain Bacteria; phylum Chloroflexota; class Dormibacteria; order Dormibacterales; family Dormibacteraceae; genus CF-28. The sequence continues at coordinate 5,582 of DASUVY010000013.1, read as the reverse complement.
GCGCCTCCAGCTCCTCCATCAGGCCCAGCTCGGCGTCCTCCTCGACGGCCAGCCGCTCCTTCATGTGCTGGACCTCGGTCGAGAGCTTGGTGAGCTCGGTGGGGTTGTGGATGCGGCCGCTCATCAGCTCGCGATCCCGCTCGCGCATCCGGGAGCGGTGACCCTCGACCTCGCGCTCGCTCTCCCGCAGCTGCTGCGCGGCCTCGCGCTGGGCGGCTCGGGCCTCATCCAGGCGCGCCCGCGCCTGCTCCAGGCGGGGATTGCTGGCCAGGGCGGCCTCCAGGCGCTCGATCTCCGAATTCAGGTGCTGCACGCGCTCGTCGACACGCGCGTGCCGGAGCAGCAGCTCACCGGTGTTCAAGCAGCCCGCGGCCTCACGACCAGCACTGTATAGACGCGGCGCCGCTGGCTTGAGGAGAGCTCGCGCTCGACCTGGTGCCCGCCCGCCGCCAGCCACTCCCGGAGCCGCTCCACGCGCTGCATCGGCTGCAGGATCCACAGCCGCGCCGCGCCGGCGACTTCCGGAGACGCCGCCAGCACCCGCGCCATGGTCCCGCCGCCCATGCCCGCCAGCACCAGCACGTCGGCCTCTCCGGGTTGAAGAGGTGTCAGGCCGGCGCCCAACCGGCATTCGCCCAGGCGCTCACGGGCTCGCGCCGCCGGCCCGGGACGGGCCTCGGTGGCGATCACCCGGTGGCCGCTGGCCGCCAGGTGCAGCGCCAGCTGGCCGTCCCCGCAGCCGACGTCGGCGACCGACGCTCCCGGGGGCACGGCGTCAGCGACCGCCAGCAGCCGGCGCGGCAGTGCCAGCGACCTACTCGATCACCGCCAGGACCTGGCCTTCTTTGACCACGTCCTGCTCCTTGACCCGGATCTCCTTGACGGTGCCCGCCACCGGCGCCACCACCGGGATCTCCATCTTCATGGACTCCAGGATGACCAGGATGTCGTCCTCCTCCACCCGGTCCCCGGCCTTGGCCTCGACCTTCCAGACGTTGCCGACCAGCTCGGCTTTGACCTCGGTCGGCATCTAGGCCGCGAGCTCGAGGAGGCTGCGCGCCTCTTTGACCGAGGCGGGCTCGCGACCCTGCTCGCGCACCATCGCCACCGCCTTCTCCACCAGCTCCCCGTTGCTTCGGGCCATGTGTCCTTCCTCCAGGTAGAAGTTGTCCTCGAGTCCGACCCGCACGTTACCGCCCAGCGCGATGGCGGCGGCGGCCAGCGACCACTGGTTGAGGCCGATCCCGATCACCTGCCAGTGCGAGACGGGCGGCAGCGAGCCCACCTGGTGGACCAGGTTGCGGGTCGTGCCCGGGATGCCGCCCAGCACCCCCATGACCAGGCTGAACTGATAGGGCGGCCGCAGCGTGCCCAGCTCGATGAGGGGCGCCGTGTTGCCGATGTGGCCGGAATCGAAGCACTCCATTTCCGGGCGCACGCCCGCCTCGTTCATGGTTTCCAGAAAGAAGCGGATGTCGCCGAAAGGGTTTGCGAAAACATGGTCGACCATGAACTGGCGCCGGCTGCGCGAGAAGATCGCGTAGTTCATCGAGCCCATGTTGAGCGCGGCCATCTCCGGCTTGAGGTCGCGGATGTGCGCGATGCGCTCTTCTTTGGGGATGCCGACGGCGCCCGTCGAGAAATTGATGATCACGTCGCTGCGTGCTCGCACCTCCTCTTTGATGGCGCGGAAAGTCTCGACGCTCCAATCGGGTCCGCCATCCGGCGTGCGTGCGTGGATGTGCACGATGGCAGCGCCCGCGTCCGCCGCGCGCCGTGCTTCTTCGCCGATCTCCCCCGGCGTGTAGGGGATCGCGGGACACAAATCGCGTTTGGCCAGCACGCCGGTGAGCGCAGCGCTGATCACGCAGGCGCCGTCGTTCATAGGGGGGTTCTCATACCGGGATGTTGCCGTGCTTGCGCCACGGCCGGTCGACGTCCTTGCGCTCGGCCTGGATCAGCCCCTGCACGATCACGCGGCGCGTTTCGGCGGGATCGATGACGTCGTCGATCATGGCCCAGCCGGCGGCGATGTAAGGGCTGATCGTCTCCCGGATCTGCTGCAGCAGCTCCGCGCGCTTCTGCTCCGGGTTATCGGCCTGCTCGATCACCTTGTTGAAGATGATGTTGACCGCGCCCTCCGGTCCCATCACCGAGATCTCGGCGAACGGCCAAGCCACCACCAGGTCCGGCTGATAGGCCTTGCCGCACATCACGAAGTAACCGGCGCCGTACGCCTTGCGCATCACGACTGTGACCTTGGGCACGGTCGCTTCGCTGGTCGCGTACAGCATCTTGGCGCCGTGCCGGATGATCCCCTGCTTCTCGACGGCGGAGCCGACCATGAAACCGGGCACGTCGACCAGGTAGACCAGCGGCACGTTGAAGGCGTCGCACATGCGAATGAAGCGCGCGGCCTTGTCGGCAGCGTCGGAGTCGAGGATCCCGCCCTTGTGCAATGGCTGATTGGCCACGATGCCGGTGGCGCGGCCACCGAAGCGTGCGAAGCCCACCACGATGTTCTTGGCCCAGGTGGGCTTGATCTCGAACCATGATTCCCGATCCGCGATCGCCTTGACGACCTTGCGCACGTCGTAAGCGGCGCGCGGGCTGGCCGGGATGATCTTCTCCAGCCCGTCAACCAGGCGGTCCGGCGGATCCTCGCAGTCGCAGGCGGGCGGCGGCTCGGCGTTGCTGGACGGCAGGTAGGAGAGGAAGCGACGCACGGTCGCGATGCACTCGGCGTCGTCGGCGACCTCGTTGTCCCCCACCCCCGACTCGTAGCAGTGAACCTGGGAGCCGCCCATGTCGTGGTCGGTAACGTCCTCGCCGGTCGCGGCCTTCACGAGACGGGCGCCGCCCAGCGACATCGAGCTGGTGCCCTTGACCATGGGCACGAAGTCCGCCAGGCCGGGGATGTAGGCGGTGCCGGCCGCGCAGGGCCCGAGCATGGCCGCCACCTGCGGGATCACGCCCGACATCTGGACCTGGTCGTAGAAGAGGAAGCCCGAGCCGGCGAACGTCGAGCCGGCGGATTCCTGGATGCGTGCACCGGCGGAGTCGAGCAGCCAGACGATCGGCTTGCGGTAGCGCATCGCCAGCTCGCGCACGCGGGCAGCCTTGAACTGCTCGCCGACCTGGCCCATGGAGCCGGCCATGACCGTGAAGTCGTAGGCGATCACCCAGACCTGGCGGCCCTCGACCAGGCCGTGGCCGGTGACCACGCCGTCCGCGGGGGTGTCGGCGGGGTCGGAGACCGCCTGGCCGCGCAGGGACTGCTGGTGGGCCAGGAGGCCGAACTCGACGAAGCTGCCGGGGTCGAAGAGGAGGTCGATCCGCTCCCGGACCGTGAGCTTGCCACGCTCGCGCTGGCGGGCGATGCGCTCGGGGCCGCCCATGCCCAGGTTGCGCTGCCGCCGGGCCTTCAAGTCCTCGACGCGCGCCGTGAACTCCTCGGCCACCTGCGGTGATTCTATGGAGGGCCGGTTTTTCGGTCGGGTCGCCTGGCTTTGCTACCCTCGGAACCCGGATTGTCGGATATCACATCAAATGGGTCCAAGCCGTCCCTGACGGCATTCCGGCCGACCCGGTTCCAGGTCACAGTCGCCGCCGCGCTGATCACCACGCTCGTCCTCCTGGGGACCGTCGTGCTGATCCTGAACTCGCCGATCGCGGGCGTGCACGCGCGCCTGGACGTGCCCAACGCCGACCACGTGCGGGTCCAGCAGCCGGTCACGATCCGCTTCGACCAGCCCGTTGATCTCTCCCATACGCGGGTCACGCTCGACCCCATCGTGGGATTTGAGGTGCACAAGCAGAGCGACCGCCTGGTCCTCACCCCGCTCTCACAGTGGGCCACGGACAAGCGGTACACCGTGGTCCTGACCGACGTGCCCAACAGCAGCCATTCCACGTCCCTGAGCGGCTGGCACACGGTCTTCACCACGCAGCCCAAGGTCGGCGTGGCGGGGCTGCTGATTAACGGCAAGCCGTCGCCGGACCCAGCCCACGCGATGGTCGGAGCCAACGCCACTGTCGCCCTGGCGTTCACGACGCCGATGAAGACCTCGACGGTGACGATCATGCTCAACGACCAGCCGCTCACCGCGGACAAGCTCAAGTGGTCGACCGATGCGCAGTCGGTCGCGGTGGCGGTGTCCGCCCTGCCCTATCAGAGCTTCTCGCTGAAGGTCGCGCAGGGCGCTTACAGCAAGGACAGCGATCCGCTCACCGACAACCTGGTGGCCAGCGTGACGGCGGAGGCCCTGGAGCCGTCCAACACCACGACCAACATCCCCGCCGGCTACCAGACCACGCCGCCCTACATGATCGTGGTCGAGAACTCGGGCCCCGCCCGGCCTCAGGTTGGACTGCAGGACGCCGACATGGTGTACGAGTACATCAGCGAGTACTCGATCACGCGCATGACGGCGATCTACTGGGGCAAGCCGCCCGGGCTGGTGGGTCCCGTCCGTTCCTGCCGCATGATCAACCCGTTTCTGGGCTATGCCTTCGGCGGCTGGACGATGTGCAGTGGTGCATCCGTGGGCACGCTGCACTACATGTTCTACGACCCGTACTTCGTGCCCGGGACGATCAACGACTTCGACCAGGGCAACCACTTCTTCCGCGTCGATTTCAAAGAGGCGCCGCACAATCTGTACACAAACGGCGACCGTGCGGTGTCGCTGGCAGGCTCCTGGAAGCTGCCGAATCCCCCTTATCAGGTCGATCCCACGCATCCTGACATCGACATGGGGCAGCCGGCCGACGCCCCGTCGATCGGGCTGCACGCGGTCAACTGGAGCTACGACCCCAACTCGAAGCAGTACCTGCGCTTCGATCACGGGAGCCCGTTCACCGATGACCAGTACCACGCGCAGGTCCACGCCAAGAACGTGGTCGTCATGCACGTGGGCTTCCACGACGCGGGCTGGGTGGAAGACGAGAACGGCGGCGCGCACTCGGTCTGGTACGACATGTATGGCAGCGGCCCCGCCGAGATCTGGTCTGACGGCAAGGTCGTGCACGCGACCTGGCACATGGGTGACGCCTCCCAGCAGTTCTACGAGAACCACGACCCGGTCTGGTTCACGGACGAGCAGGGCAAGGTGATGGAGCTCAACTCCGGCCTGACCTGGGTCCACGTGGTGGGCAACGGCCAGACCTCGTAGACCCTAGACTCCGCACTCATGCGGAGCGCGATCGGTGGCCAGCGAACTCGGGTTTCTCGGCCGCGGCCTGCTGATCGGCCTCGCCATCGCGGCGCCGGTGGGCCCGATGGCGCTGCTCTGCATCCGGCGCACCCTGGAGCGCGGCTGGCCTAGCGGCTTCGCCTCCGGACTCGGGATCGCCACCGCCGACGGCATCTACGCGGCGGTCGCGGCCTTCGGCCTCACCCTGGTCTCGGGCCTGCTGCTGCGCGAGGCGCGCTGGGTGCAGGTGGTCGGTGGGCTGACCATAGTCGCGCTGGGCGTGAGCTCGCTCGTACGCTCACCTGCGCGGGGGGAGGTCTCGCCCGCAGGACGCGGGTCGGGGCGCGGCGGCCTCGCCGGCGCCTACGCCTCCTGCCTGGCCCTGAC
>DASUVY010000012.1:0-23739 GCA_036378695.1 Candidatus Dormiibacterota bacterium | reverse complement strand
ACAGGGTCCAGGTGAATCCGAAGGTCGCGGTCTTGCCCTGGACGTCGTTCTCGTTGCCGGCGCCGGTGTCGGGCAGCTCGATGTCGACCTCGTAGAAGACCTCGGTGCCCGCGTTCAGGGTGTCGACGGTGGTGTTGGACGTCGTGCGGGTGACCAGGTCGGACAGTGTGCCCGCGGTGGCGGCTGCGGGCTCCGCGCCGAAGGCGGTGTAGCCGAGCGCGCCGCAGGCGGCGGCGGCGTTGACGTACGGCGAGGTCTGCGAGTACACACAGTGGGTCGTGGAGTAGGTCGTGCAGACGGTGGCGCCGCTGGTGTAGGTCGCGCAGGGGTAGATGCGCACCGCCAGGCGGTCGCAGAGCGGCCGGTTGCCCGAAGCGGTCGGGTCGGTGTTGGCCGAGCTGCAGGTGGTGGCCAGGCCCAGGGTGCCGTTGCTGGCGCCCACGTTCTTCAGGTGCAGGACCACGGTGGTCGCGGTGTTGCTGGGCTTGGTGGTGGCGACGGTCACCAGGGTGGCGCAGGCGTTGCTGTTGCCGTTGGTGAACTGGCCGGCCGTCAGCGTCCCGTAGCTGAAGCAGGTCGTCGCGGTGGTGTTCTTGTCGTTGGACAAGAAGATCGAGCCGGTCTGGAAGGTGTTGCCGGGGTTGGTGGTCACCGCGTTGAAGGACGCGTAGGTGCCGCCTCCCACCGCCGCCAGCGCTCCCAGCACCAGCATGGTGATCAGGACTTTCTTCTTCCGATCCATGGTCTTGTCTCCGTTTACCTCCTCTATCTGAGTGGTGAATTTTTGGTTGGCTTCCGGTCCCTACACCGGATTCAGGAATCTGGATGAAGCCCTCGATGCTTGGGTTTTCCAGCGTAGGAATCCGAGCCGGGGCAAGTATCTGAACTCAGATCATGGCTGTGCAACCCTTTAAGAGCACTTGGGTGCTTGGGTTTGCCAATGCAGGCGCCCATGCAATGTGTGGGGTTGAACTCAAGCGAGCGCACACGGCGCCCGCTTCGGGACCTGCCAAGGCGGCGCGCAGCCTAGCAAGCGACCGCCGGAGGTCCAAAGACAGTTCGGCCCGATCGTGTGAAGGAAAGAGGACGCCGCGCTGACGGCGGCGCGACGCTTTTTAGACGCCGATCAGCTGCCGGTCATGATCCCGCGGCCGTAGGCGATGGCCACCACCCAGGCCGCGATGGTGAGGATGCTGCCCTCGGTGTAGGGCCGGCGGCCGCCCGCGTAGACGTACACGCCCGGCAGGAAGATCACAGCGAAGATGCCGTAGACGACGTGCAGCAGCTCGTGCGGGCGCGTGCCCCCCAGGAAGAGGACGGCCCCCAGGAGGCCCTGGACGGCGGTCAGCCCGCCGAGCAGCAGGTAGCCGGAGCGGAAGCCGCCGCCGATCCGGCGCTCTCGCAGGAGCTGGTAGATGCCCAGCAGCCCGAGCAGCGCGGCGAAGAGGAGGAGCGCGATGCCGAAGCGCGCGTGCAGGAAGTCCAAAAAGGGGAGCACCGCGTCCCAGGGTAAGGGCGCGGTGCTCGAGAGGAGGGTAGTGGAGTGTTTCTAGGGGTTCGGCTCTAGCGGAAGAGGCCGACGGCGCCGACCAGCACGACCAGTGCGAGGCAGGCGGAGCCGGCCAGCCAGACGGCGGCCTCGGCGGCCTGGCGAGCGCGGCGCGCCAGGCGGCGGCGCCGGAAGGTGCGCCGGGGGTCGCCGGGGTCCAGGTCGATCACGTATAGATGCGGGCGAGCTAGATTCGGCGTTCGCTCGATCGGGACCTGGACTGCCATTTTCGCTCCTGTCTCTCTGTTGGGATTTACGCTGGGACTGGTGGTCGGTGAGCCCACTGTAGCACAACCTTTTTCTGATAGCAAGAATGTCACATTTCGCAGCGGAGGCTGTCGTGGTGGACGCCGTCGGAGCGGGGCCGCCGGCGTCTGACCTGGGTCGCGTGCTGGGCGCCGCCGCGGGCGTCCCGGAGGTCGCGGCACGGCTGCCGGCGGGCGCGGAGCTGACCGTGCGACTGACCGGCGATGAAGAGCTGCGGCGGCTCAACCGCGAGTTCCTGGGCGAGGACGCGGTGACGGACGTCCTGTCGTTCCCGTCGGGCTCGTCGGACGGTTACCTGGGCGACATCGCGGTGTCGTGGCCGGCTGTCTTGCGGCAGGCGGCGGGGTTCGGGCACCCGGTCGAGGCGGAGGCGGCGTTGCTCTGCGTGCACGGGCTACTACACCTCCTGGGCTGGGACCACGCCAGCCCGGCCGAGGAGACGGAGATGTGGCGGCTGACGCGGGCGGCGCTGGCCGCGGGCGGTGTGGCGGGGCTGGCGGCCGGGCGTCTCTAGACTGGCGGGGGTGTCAGCGGCATCGCCGCCGAATTCGCTCGTCATCGTGGGCCTGGGCAATCCCGGGCCTGAATACGCGGGCACCCGCCACAACCTGGGTGAGGCCTGCGTGCGCGAGCTGGCCTCGCGGCTCGGTGTGGAGGTCGCGCGCAAGCGGTGGAAGTCGCTGGTTGGGTTCGCGGATTTGGATTTCGGCCGGGCCTGGCTCGTTCTGCCCCAGACCTACATGAACCGCTCCGGCGAGGCCGCCCGGGCGGCGCTGCGCGACGCCGGGGTGGGGCCGAACCGGCTGTGGGTGGTGCACGACGAGCTGGACCTGCCGCTGTGCCGCCTGCGGATCGCGTTCGGACGCTCGGCGGCCGGGAACAACGGCGTGCGCTCGATCATCGCCTCGCTGGGCACCGAGGACTTCTGGCGCTTCCGGATCGGGGTGGGTAAGCCGGCGTCCTCGCGGGCGGGCGTTTCCCACGTGCTGGGGCGGTGGTCGCGGGTGGAGGCGGCGCGGGTGCCCTCCGTGGTGTCCGGGGTGGTGGACGCGCTGGAGGAGGCGCTGCGCTCGGGCGAGGTGCGGGCGATGGATCTTTACAACCGGGCTGGATCCCTGGGCTGCGAGGAGCTACCGTGAGCGCGCTGTGGGAACAGGTGTTCGGGGATTCAGCGCTGCGTGGCTGGGCTTCGGGCGCGGCACGTTCGGCTTTGCCTTTGCGGGTGGGGCGGCTGCCGCGGCCGGCCTGGCCGGTGTTCGTCGGCTCTGCCGCGCGGGCCGCCGCGCAGGCGGGGCGCTCCTTGTTGGTGCTGGCGCCGGGGCCGGAGCGGCTCTTCGAGGAGCTGCGACCCTGGCTGGCGGGTCGCCCGGCGTCTTCCCTGTTCGCCGAGGTGGCGATCAACTTCCTGGACCGGCCGCCCGCCTTCGACCCGGCCGTGATGCGCAGGCTGGAAGCGCTGGCGGCGCTGGCCGGCGAGGAGCCCTGCGTGGTGGTGTCCTCGCGCCGCGCGTGCATGCGCGCGACCGTGTCGCCTGCCGATCTCCTGGCGACGACCGTGGTGCTGGCGCCGGGGCTGCGCGCGGACCCGGTGCAGCTGGCCGAGCGGCTCGTCGAGCTCGGCTATGCCCGGGAGCCGCTGGCCGAGTCCCCCGGGCAGTTCTCGCTGCGGGGCGGCATCCTCGACGTCTTTCCGGCGGCCGGGCGCTCGCCGGTGCGGGCGGAGTTCTTCGGCGACGAGGTGGAGACGCTGCGGATCTACGATCCCGCCAACCAGCGCTCGGTGATGCCCGCGCCCAGGGTCACAGTGCGGCCCGGGCGCGAGCTGATCCTGGGGCCGGCGCGCGGCGCCGCCGCGGCGGCGCGAGTGCGCGCCGGTGCGGCCCTGGACGGGCTGCGGGGCGACGTGCGCTCGGAATGGGAGGACGACCTGGCCCGCCTGGAGGCCGGCGCCTCCTTCCCTGGCGTCGAGCTCTACGCGGCGTACCTCGACCCCGGCCTGCCCTCGCTGCTCGACCACCTCCCGGAGCGGGCCCTGGTTCTCGACCTGGAGCCGGACCGGCAGCTGGCCGAGGCCCGCGAGCTGGAGCAGGAGACGCTGACGCTGGCGGCGGCCGAGGCCGGCGACGGCGAGCTGCCGCGCGGGTTCGTGGCGCCCATGGTGCCGGTGGCGCGGCTGGCGGCGGCGCCGGCAGCCGGGCGGCTGGAGGTCTTCGCCTCCGAGGTCGAGGGCGGCCTCGACCTCGGCTGGGCCGACGTCGACCCGGTGGTCGGGCGGCCGGATGCGCCGGAGGTGCTGCGGGGCCGGGCCGAGGCTGCCGCCATGGTGCTGGCCAGCGAGCAGACCCAGCGCGTGGCCGAGGTGCTGGGCGCGGCCGGCGAGGTCGAGCTCGACCTCGACTGGGAGCCGGCCCCGGGCCTGCACGGGGCCGACCTCGACCTGCGCGCGGGGTTCGCCAACCCAGGGCTGGGCCTCTTCGTGTACTCCGACTCCGAGCTCTTCGGGCGGGTGCGGCGGCCGCTGGCGCGGCCTGCGCGCGGGCGCCGCTCGGACGCGCCGCTGGCGCTGGAGTTCCAGCCCGGCGAGCTGGTGGTCCACGTCGACCACGGGGTGGCGCGCTTCCACGGCATGCGCCTCATCGACTCGCGCGACGAGGAGGGGGAGATCCAGCGCGAGTACCTCGAGCTGGAGTACGCCGAGGGGGACCGGCTCTTCGTGCCGGTCGAGAACCTGGACCGCGTCCAGAAGTTCCTGGGCGGCGGCGAGGAGACGCCGACGCTCCACCGCCTGGGCACCGCCGACTGGGACCGCGCGCGCAAGCGGGCGGCCCGAGCGGCGGAGGACGTGGCCGAGGACCTCCTCAAGATCTACTCCCAGCGCGAGGCCCGGCCGGGCTTCGCGTTCCTGCCCGATACGCACTGGCAGCAGGAGCTGGAGGCCTCCTTTCCCTATGAGGAGACGCCCGACCAGCTGGCCGCCCTGGCCGAGATCAAGGCGGACATGGAGTCGGAGCGGCCCATGGACCGCCTGCTCTGCGGCGACGTGGGCTTCGGCAAGACGGAGCTGGCCCTGCGGGCGGCCTTCAAGGCGGTCATGAGCGGGCGCCAGGTGGCGCTGCTGGCGCCCACCACGGTGCTCGCCCAGCAGCACTTCCAGGTCTTCAGCGAGCGGCTGCGGGGCTTCCCGGTCACGGTCGAGGTGCTCTCGCGCTTTCGCAGCGACGAGGAGCAGCAGCGGACGCTGGCCGGGCTGAAGGCGGGCGCGGTCGACATCGCGATCGGGACCCACCGGCTGCTCTCGCGCGACGTCCACTTCAAGCGCCTGGGCCTGCTGATCATCGACGAGGAGCAGCGCTTCGGCGTCATGCAGAAGGAGCGCCTGAAGCGCATGCGCGCGAATCTCGACGTGCTCTCGCTCTCGGCCACGCCCATCCCGCGCACGCTGCACATGGCGGTCACCGGCATCCGCGACATGTCGGTGATCCAGACCCCGCCCGAGGACCGGCAGCCGATCAAGACCTACGTCACGGCCGACGAGGACAACCTGGTGGCTGAGGTGCTCCAGCGCGAGCTGGACCGGGGCGGCCAGGTCTACTACGTGCACAACCGGGTGCGCACCATCCAGAAGGCCGCCGAGCGGGTGCGCCGGCTGGTGCCCGCGGCGCGGGTCGCCGTCGGCCACGGCCAGATGGAGGAGGAGCAGCTGGCGCAGGTCATGGTCGACTTCGCGGCCGGCCGCCAGGACGTGCTGGTCTGCACCACCATCATCGAGGCGGGCCTCGACATCCCCAACGTCAACACGCTGGTGGTGGAGCGCTCCGACATGTTCGGCCTCGCGCAGCTCTACCAGCTGCGCGGCCGCGTGGGCCGGGCGGGCAAGCGGGCCTACTCCTACTTCCTCTATGACCCCAAGCGCTCCCTGACCGAGGCCGCGGACAAGCGGCTGGACGTGATCCAGGGTCTGCACGAGCTGGGGCTGGGATTCAAGATCGCGCTCCGCGACCTGGAGATCCGCGGCGCCGGCAACCTGCTGGGCACTGAACAGCACGGCGCCATCGCCGCGGTCGGTTTCGAGATGTACTTGCAGATGCTGCAGTCGGCGGTGGCCAAGCTGCGCAGCGGGGCGGAAGAGGAGGCGGTGGGCGACGTGCTCTCCACGGCCGAGATGAACCTCGACCTGCCGCTCGACCACTTCATCCCGCGCTCCTACATCCGCGACGAGCGCCTGCGGCTGGGGGCCTACCGGCAGCTGGCGGGGGCCGAGGACGAGACGGGGTTGGAGGCGATCTTGGCATCGCTGCGCGATCGCTACGGGCGCCCGCCCGCGCAGCTGGACAACCTCGTCTATTCGCTGCGGGTCAAGCTGCGCGGCCAGCGGCTGGGGCTGCGGGCGGTGATCGGGGACGCGCGGGAGGTGACCTTGCGCGTGGATCCCGACCGCTTCCTGGACGTGGAGCGGCTGAAGCAGCTCTTCCCGGGCAAGCTCGCCATCGGGCCCAACAAGATCCGTCTCCGGCGCCAGGGCGAGGGGTGGCGGCAGGACCTCCTGAACCTGCTGGGCGGCCTGGCGGACCTCTACGGCGCCTCTGCGACAATCGCGGCCGGTGCCTGAGTACCGTCCCGGCCTGCCCGCGGTCTTCGACGTGGTCAAGCGCCTGCGCGCCCCGGACGGCTGTCCCTGGGACCGGGAGCAGACCCACGAGTCGCTGCGCCAGTACCTGCTGGAGGAGACCTACGAGGTCCTGGAAGCGATCGACGCCGGCGACGACGAGAAGCTTCGCGAGGAGCTGGGCGACCTGCTTCTGCAGGTGGCCATGCACGCGGAGATCGCCGAGCAGGAGGGCCGTTTCTCGGCCGCCGATGTTTCCGAGCAGGCGGCGGTGAAGATGGTTTCGCGGCATCCCCACGTCTTCGGCACCGACCAGGTGGCGGATGCCGAGGAGGTCCTCAAGAACTGGGAGGAGCGGAAGTCGCGCGAGGCGCACGCCGCCGGGCGCACCGAGGAGACGCCGCTGGACCGGGTGCCGCCCTCACTGCCGGCGCTGGCCTGGACGCTCGGCCTGCAGAAGCGGGCGGCGCGCGTGGGCTTCGATTTCGAGGACCCGCGATCGACCGCGGCCGCCGTAGCCGAGGAGGCGGCGGAGCTGGCGAGGGCCGATTCGGCCGACGAGGCGTTCGACGAGGTGGGGGACCTGCTCTTTGCGGTCGTGAACCTGGCGCGCAAGCTGAAGGTCAACCCCGAAGACGCTTTGCGGGTGTCGGGCCGGCGCTTCCTGGAGCGGTACAAGGTGATGGACCGGCGGCTGCGCGAGGAGGGCCGCTCCTACCGGGAGCTGAGCGCCGGCGAACTCGAGGAGGCCTGGGCCGCCACCCGCTGAGGTATATTCCAAAGCCTCCCGACCCCCGTCACACCATGCGTCAAAGAAGAGTCGGATCCACTTCGGGCACCGTCGACCGCGCGCTCGCGCCCTCGCGACGGCTGCTCCTGCGCGCCGCCGTCGCGGCGCTGGTCGCCTGGGCGGTGTTCGCCTTCGCCCAGGAAGCCTGGACTGCCAACCGCCTGGCCGCCAGCGCGGCGGCCCTGCGCGACCAGAACGCCCAGCTCCAGGAGCAGAACGACGCCTACCGGCGCGACATCCTGGCCGTGCAGACGGGGAGCGCGGCCGAAGAGGTCGCGCGCCAGAACGGCTATTCCCGGCCCGACGAGCACCTGTACCTGGTCAGCGCGCCGCCCGCTCCCACGCCGGTCGCGACCCCACGGCCGGCGCCGGTCCAGGACCAGTCGGTGGGCCCGATCGACGCGCTGCGGGCCTGGTGGTCAGGCCTTTGGAGCCATCACCGCCGGTCTTAGGCGAGCCGCCAGTTCCTCGCGGGAACGGATCTCCAGCTTGTCGTAGACGTTTCGGAGGTGGTACTCGACGGTCTTCGGGCTGAGGTAGAGCTTGGCCGCGGCCTCGCGGGTGGTCAGTCCTTCGGCGAGGGCCAGGCCGACCTGTAGCTCCTGAGGTGTCAGCTGCTGGCGATGGCCCTCCTCGCGCAGGCGGGCGGTCTCGCCGCTGGCGGTGAGCTCGGACGATGCCCGCTCCGCCCAGGGGGCGGCGCCCAAACGGTCGAAGGCTGTCATGGCGGCGCGCAGGTGCGCGCGGGCCTCGACCCTGCGGCGGGCACGGCGCAGCCGCTCGCCATAGCAGAGCTGGGTGCGGGCCAGCTCGAAGGTGTCGGGCGTGCCCGCGTGGTGCCGGAGGGCGGCCTCGAATTCTTCCGCGAAGCCGGCCTCGGGCGCCAGCAGGCCGCGGACGCGGGCCGCCCGCGCCAGCGCGAAAGGCTGGCCCTTGGCGGCGGCGAGCTCGTCGTAGCCCGCGGCCGCGGCGCGCGCTTCGGCCTGGTGTCCGAGCCGGAGATGGGCGTCGACCAGGTCGGGGGCCGGCGCCAGGTCGGGGTCGCGGATGCCGACTTTGCTCAGCACCTCCTGGCAGACCGACAGCGTCTGCAGGGCGGCCTCGGGGCGGCCAACCCCCAGCTCCAGCTGGCCCAGGCCCATCAGCACCCACGCTCGCCAGAACCCCATCTCGTAGCGCTCGCAGAGCACCTCCGCCTCCGCGGCCAGCTGGCGGCACTCCTGCTCGCGGCCCTCCAGCGCTGACAGCCAGCCCAGTCCCCCCAGAAGTCCGGCCAGCCAGGTGAACTGAGAGGTTTCGCGCGCGATCCTGATGGCCTCCTCGTAGTACGCGCGCGCCTCCGACCAGCGCTCGGTCGCGGCCGCGTCGCGGGCGATCAGAAAGAGGACGGCGGGCAGTGCCGCGGTCGGCGCCGAGCCGCGGGCGCCCGCCTCGGCGCGCGCCAGCAGGTCGCGGCCCGCCTCCGCCTCGCGCAGGAAGGTCCCCGCGATGCCGGCCGCGACCAGGACCTGGGGGTCGCCCGCCTCCACATCGATGCGCCCGAAGAGCTCCAGGGCGGCTCGCAGGTGCCGGGGACCTTCAGCACCGTGGCCGCCCAGCACCGCCAGGGCGCCACAGGCGACCTGGCCCACCACGGCCACCTCCGGTGGAGCGTCCGGGCCCAGCAGCTCGAGAGCCGCCAGGGCCGCGGGCCAGACCTCGTCCGGGTAGCCCGCCCCGTAGGTCGCCAGGGCGGCATCGGCCACGATCCGGGCGGCCAGCACAGGATCGGTCGTCCGCAGCGCATCGGCCGTCGCGAGCTGGGTGCGCAGGCCCTCGCGGACGGAGCCCTGGCGCATGGCGATGTGCCCGGTCAGGTTGTCGATCTGGAGCCTGAGCGCCTGCTCCTGGGCCAGCTCGCGCGCCGACTCCAGGAATTCGACCGCCGGCGCCACCTGGCCCGCCAGCCAGGCGTTCTCGGCGGCGGCCAGCAGCCGGCTGGCCCGCAGCTCCGCCCCGACCGTGAGCCTGGCCGCAGCCGCGAAGGCGGCCGCGGCGGCCGCATACGCCGTGCGACCACGAGCCCGGCTGCCGGCCTCGGCGAGTGCCTCCGCCGCCCGCGCATCCCGACCCAGCGCGCCGGCCGCGAGATGCCAGGCCCGCCGGTCCGCGTCCTCGGGCGAGGTCAGGACCTCGGCCAGCGCGCGGTGGGCTTCGCGGCGGTCGGCGGGGGCCGCCGCGTGGTAGACGGCCGCCCGCGCCAGCGGGTGCACGAAATCGACGCGGCCCTCACGTTCGGCGACCAGGCCGGTGGCGGCCTCGGCCGCCGCCACGTCCTCGCGCTCCAGTCCAAGGATCGCGGCCGCGGCCGCGAACACCTCGACCTCCGCCGCGCCGGCGGCAGCTATCAGCAGCAGGACGCTGCGCGCGCCCTCGGACAGGTCGACCGCCCGGCGCAGGTAGGCGCGTTCCACGGTGGTCGCGATCGGCAGCGGGCTGTCCGGCTGGATCACCCCCAGGCTGGCGGCCTCCGCCGCCAGCTCGACGACCGCCAGGGGGTTGCCGGCGGTGGCGGCCAGGACGGACCGGGCCACGGCCGGCGGGATCGGACCCGCCGTCCGCTCCAGCAGCGCGGCCGCCGCGGCGCGGTCCAGGCCGGACACCACGAGCTCGGGCAGGCCTGCCAGTGACAGCGCCGACTGCTCATCCATGCGGATGCTGGCGAGCAGCGCCACCGGGTCCGCGAGCAGACGCCGCGCAGCGAAGGCCAGGGCCTCCGCTGAAGCGGGGTCGAGCCAGTGCGCGTCGTCGAGCACGACCAGCAGCGGCGCCTCCTCCGCGTAGCCGGTGAGCAGGCCCAGGGTCGCCGCTCCGACCAGGAGGCGGTCGGCCTCACGCCGGGCGCCCAGGCCCAGGGAGGAGCGGAGGGCGGCGGCATGCGCTGCCGGCAGGTGATCGATCCAGGGGTAGGCCGGGCGCAGCAGCTCGTGCAGCGCGGCGAAGGGAACGTCGGCCTCGAACTCGACCCCCCGGGCTTGCAGGACGCGCATGGCGCTCGCTTGCTGCACGGCGTAGCGCAGGAGCGAGGTCTTGCCGATACCGGCGTCGCCCCTGATCACCAGCGCGGCGCTGCGCCCGAGGCGAGCGTCGGCCAGCGCGCGGTCGATGGCGCGCAGCTCGGGGTCGCGCCCCAGCAGCATGGCCCCGGATGTTAGTCAGCATCGGGCGTCCAAAAACCAGGGGGGTGCCCTGATGCGAGCCGGCGGCCGGCCGGGGAACCTGACCGGCATCTCAATTCTGGAGGTGCCGCAGATGGCAGTCGACACACCGCCGATCAACATGGACAAGCTCAACGCGCTGATGGGACAGCTGGTGGGCGAGCTGGGGGCGACCGTCAACGCCGGGCTGATCGTGCTCGGCGACCGGCTCGGCCTCTACCGGGCGATGGCGGGCGCGGGCCCGCTGACGCCGGCCGAGCTGGCGGAGAAGACGGGAACCACCGAGCGCTACGTGCGGGAGTGGCTGAACGCCCAGGCCGCGGGCGGGCTGGTCGAGTACGACGCCAGCAGCCAGCGCTACCAGCTCACGCCGGAGCAGGCGATGGCCTTCGCCAACGAGGAGAGCCCCGCCTTCATCTGCGGCGCCTTCGAGCTGGCCACCGCCACCCTCAAGTCGGAGCCGCACATCGAGGAGGCGTTCAAGAGCGGCGCCGGGTGGGGCTGGCACAAGCACGACACCGGCGTCTACACCGGCTGCGAGCGGTTCTTCCGGCCCGGCTACAACGCCAATCTGATCAGCGCCTGGCTGCCCGCCCTCGACGGTGTCGAGGAGAAGCTCCGGGTGGGGGCCATCGTCGCCGACGTGGGCTGCGGCCTGGGTTCCTCGACGCGCCTGATGGCGGAGGCCTATCCGAACTCGCGGTTCACGGGCTTCGACTACCACCGCGAGTCCATCGAGCTGGCCCGGGCCAAGCCGGAGTCGGCGAAGCTGGGGCAGCGCGTGTCGTTCGAGGTGGCGCCGGCCGGGGCGTTCCCGGGCAGCGGGTATGACCTGATCGCAATGTTCGACTGCCTGCACGACATGGGCGACCCGGTGGGGGCGGCCCGGCACGTGCGCCAGGCGCTGGCCCCCGATGGGACCTGGATGGTGGTCGAGCCGATCGCCGGTGATCGGGTGGAGGACAACCTCAACCCGGTGGGCCGGGCCTACTACGCCTTCTCCAACTTCCTCTGCACGCCCAGCTCGCTGGCGCAGGAGGTCGGGCTGGCGCTGGGCGCGCAGGCGGGCGAGGCAAGGATCCGGGACGTCGCCACGGCGGCGGGGTTCACGCGGTTCCGGCGGGCCGCCGAGACGCCCTTCAACGCCGTCTACGAGATCCGGCCCTAGAGTAGGCGCGGCGGGCGCCGGAACTCCATGCGGGCCAGAGAACCTGATCGCGCGGGCTACACCACACGGCCGTTCGGTCGGGTGCACTGGGAAGTGTTCGGGGAGGGGCAGCAGGAAACGGTTTTCCTGCTGCCGCCCTGGTCGATCGTCCACTCGCGGCTGTGGAAGATGCAGGTGCCGTGGTTGGCGCGGCACCGCCGGGTGCTGGTGATGGACGCGTTGGGCAACGGGTTGTCGGACCGCCCCACCGACGCCGCCGCCTACGGGGATCGGTCAGTGACCGCCGACTGCCTGGCGGTGATGGACGATACCGAGACCGACCAGGCGGCCCTGCTCTCCCTGTCGCGCGGGTCGCGCTACGCGCTGCTGCTGGCCGCCGAACACCCGGAGCGGGTCACGGCGGCGATTTTCGTGGGGGCCACCGCGCCGCTGGCCCCGGGCCAGCCCGACCGGGCGGCGGCCATGAGCTTCTTCGAGGACCCGCAGGACGAGTACTACGAGTGGCAGAAGTACAACGCCCACTACTGGCGCCAGGACCTGGAGGGCTTCCTGGAGTTCTTCTTCGGTCGCTGCTTTCCCGAACCGCACTCCACCAAGCCGACCGAGGACGCGGTGGGGTGGGGGCTGGAGACGGACGCCGAGGTCCTGGTCGCCACCCAGCGCGGACAGGAGATGGACGTGGCGGAGGTCTTCGCGCTGGCCCGGCGGGTGAGCTGCCCGGTGCTGACGATCCATGGCGATGAGGACGAGATCAGTCCAGCCGAACGCGGCCGCGTGCTGGCCGAGGTCACGGGCGGTCGGTTCCTCTGCCTGGAGGGCTCGGGCCACATACCGCTGGCCCGGGACCCGGTGGCGGTAAATCTGGCGATCGGCGAGTTCCTGGGCTTCCCGCCTGCCTCCGTGCGACGGCGCGCCCGCTCGCGTGCGCGCCGCGCGCTGTTCGTCTCCTCACCGATCGGGCTCGGGCACGTGCGCCGCGATCTCGCCATCGCCCGCTCCCTGCGGTCGCTCGTGCCCGGTCTCGAGATCGATTGGCTCGCACAGGACCCGGTGACCCGGGTGCTGGCGGCCTCTCGTGAGCGGATTCATCCGCTGAGCTCGCTTCTCGCCAGCGAGTCGCGCCACCTGGAGGGCGAATCCTCGGCGCACCGCCTGCACGTGTTCGAGGCCTGGCGGCGGATGGACGAGATCCTGCTCGCCAATTTCATGGTCTTCCTGGAGGTGGCGCGTTCTGGTGCCTATGACCTCTGGATCGGGGATGAGGCCTGGGAGCTGGACTACTACCTGCACGAGAACCCGGAGCTCAAGATGGCCGCCTATGTGTGGATGACCGACTTCGTGGGCTGGCTGCCTATGGACGCCGGTGGCGCGCGAGAAGCCTTCCTGACCGCGGACTACAACGCCGAGATGCTGGAGCAGGTCGAGCGCTTTCCGCGGGTGCGCGACCGGGCCATCTTCATGGGCCAGCCCGCCGACATCGTCCCGGGCTCGTTCGGTCGGGGGCTGCCGGAGATCCGGGAGTGGACGGAGGCGCACTACCGGTTCACGGACGGCTACGTCCTGGGCCAGGAGCCGTTGTCAGGCGGGTCGCGAGCGGCGTTGCGCGAGCGATTCGGCTACGGCCCCGACGAGGTTGTTTGCGTGGCCACGGTCGGTGGCTCGGGCGTGGGCGGGGCGCTGCTGGGGCGGTTGATGGAGGCCTATCCCGCCGCGCGTCGCCAGGTGCCGGGGCTGCGCATGGTGGCGGTCGCCGGCCCGCGCATCGAGACGTCGGAATTGCCGGCTGTGGACGGTATCGAGGTGTGCGGGTTCCTGCCCGATCTCGACCTCCGGCTGGCGGCCTGCGACGTGGCGCTGACGCAGGGCGGCCTCACCACGACCATGGAGCTGACCGCGGCCCGGCGGCCGTTCGTGTATTTCCCCCTGCGCGACCATTTCGAGCAGAACTTCCACGTCAGGCATCGGCTGAACCGCTACCGCGCGGGCCACTGCATGACCTTCGACGAGGCGGAGCCTGAGCGCCTGGCGGACGTGCTGCAGCAGTTGGTGGCGAAGCCGGTCGACTATGCCGAGGTGGAGAGCGGCACCGCCGCCCGTGCCGCCGCCATGATCGCCGAGCTGCTCTGACCGGTCCCGGAGACCGGTTGCTAAAATGGCGGGCGCGGAGTGGAGCAGCGGCAGCTCGTCGGGCTCATAACCCGAAGGTCGTCGGTTCGAATCCGACCTCCGCAACCACCTCTCCCTCGGCCGGGCGCCGTCAACCTTTTGTAAGCTGCCACCCCGTCCGGCCCGCCGGTGCTTCAAGATGTGCACCTCATGCGCGCCCCTCGCCGCCAGCCCAGCTCCGATTGGGAGGCGCTCCTCCAGCGTTCGCGCTCCGATCCCTCGCTGACGCCGCGCCACGATCCCGCCCGGAAGGAGCGCAAGAGGGCCGCACGTATAATCCCGGCCCGGAAGGAAAGGCAGACCTGAACAAGCGCAAGAAGGTGGCCCTGCACAAGCACCGGGCCCGCAAACGCCGCACCAAGGCGCGGGCGAAGGCGGCTTAGACTCGGCTGAGCGGCGCCCCGCGTCGCGTCGGGGCGATGTAGCTCAGTGGTAGAGCACACGACTCATAATCGTGCTGTCGCTGGTTCGATCCCAGCCATCGCCACCACCGGCCGCATCCTGGTGGCCGTCTCCGGCGGCCCTGACTCCACCGCCCTGCTGCTGCTGCTGCGCGACGCAAACGCCGACCTGGTGGCCGCCCACTACGACCATGCCCTTCGGCCCGAATCGGCGGCCGACGCGGAATGGGTGGCGAGTCTCTGCCGGCGGCTCGGCGTACCACTGGTCAGCGAGCGGCGCAAGGCTGCCCTGCCGGGGGGCTCGCTGGAGGCCGCCGCCCGCACCCTCCGCTACGACTTCCTGGAGCGCGCCGCGCAGGCCGAGAGATGCGAGCTGATCGCCGTCGCGCACACCGCTGACGACCAGGCCGAAACGGTCGTCCTGAACCTCCTCCGCGGCGCCGCACCAACCGGCCTGAGAGGTATGCCGCACCGTAGGGGACAGGTCGTCCGGCCCTTGCTGGGCGTAACCCGGGAGCAGATCCTCGAATACATGAGGGAGCAAGCCGTGGGCTTCCTCGAAGACGCCTCCAACCGCGACCGGCGGTTCCTTCGCGCGCGCGTGCGCCATCTCCTGATGCCGCGGCTCGACCGCGAGCGGCTGCTCAGGCTGGCCAAAGCCGCCGCCCGCTTGAGCGAGCGCGCCGAAGCCCAGGCCGCTCTCGACGCCAAGGAGCCGGTTCTGCGAGGGACCGCCCTCCGCCGCCTCTACCAGGCGGCCGGCGGCCCCCAGCCAGGCCTGGGCCGCCGCCACCTGAAGGAGATGGACAGCACGCTGCGACACCGCCGCCGCCGCACCACGGTCGCCCTCCCCGGCCGCCTCGCCTTCCGCCTCGGAGAGGACGGCCGCGCCGAGATCACAGAAGCCCCTCCGGAGCTGGTCAAGAGCTGGCGTTTAAACGAGGGGGGCGCCGCCGGGCCGATGGTAAGATCGGGCCAACCACCAACCCCCCAGGAGCCCGCATCTTGAGCCGCGTCCCCCGTTCCAGCCTGTTCTATTTCCTGCTCGTCGTCGTGCTCGGCATCGTCTTCTACTTCACCTGGCAGTCGATCGAGCAGGGGCAGAAGTCGGGCACCTGGACCTACTCGCAGCTACTCTCCAACGCCTCCCAGCCCGGGCGCGTCACCTCGGTCGTGATCAAGGGCACCGACGCCACCGCCACCACCCGCGACGGCAACAAGTACGGCGTCACCCTCCCGGACACCACCGACAAGGTCGCCGACACCCTCAACTCCGACGGCGTCAACGTCAGCTTCGAGACCGCCGGCGGCGGCGCCTATTGGCTGCAGGTGCTGGTGCCCAACATCATCCTGCTGCTGCTGATCGGCGGGTTCATGTACTACATCCTTCGCCAGACCCAGAGCGGCAACAACCAGGCGATGTCCTTCGGGCGGAGCAGGGCCCGCATGATCGCCGGCGACAAGCCCGCGGTCACCTTCGCCGACGTGGCGGGCGTCGAGGAGGCCAAGCAGGAGCTCACCGAGATCGTCGAGTTCCTCAAGTACCCCGAGAAGTTCGTGGCCCTGGGCGCGCGCATCCCCAAGGGCGTGCTCCTGGTCGGCCCTCCGGGCACCGGCAAGACCCTCCTCTCCAAGGCCGTCGCCGGCGAGGCGGGCGTGCCCTTCTTCAGCATCAGCGGCTCCGAGTTCGTGGAGATGTTCGTGGGTGTCGGCGCCAGCCGCGTGCGCGACCTCTTCGACCAGGCCAAGAAGAACTCCCCCTGCATCGTGTTCGTCGACGAGATCGACGCCGTCGGCCGCCAGCGCGGCGCCGGCCTGGGCGGCGGTCACGACGAGCGTGAGCAGACCCTCAACCAGCTGCTGGTCGAGATGGACGGCTTCGACACCAACACCCACGTGATCGTGATCGCGGCCACCAACCGGCCCGACGTGCTCGATCCCGCCCTGCTGCGGCCCGGCCGCTTCGACCGCCACGTCACCCTCGACCGGCCCGACATCCGCGGCCGCCGCCAGATCCTCGATGTGCACGCCCGCAACAAGCCGCTCGACACCACCGTCGACCTCGACGTGCTGGCCCGGCAGACGCCCGGCTTCAGCGGCGCCGACCTGTCCAACCTGATCAACGAAGCCGCCATCCTGGCCGCCCGCAACAACAAGAAGGTGATCGGGATGGAGGAGCTCGAGGAGGCGATCGCGCGCGTGATCGCGGGCCCCGAGAAGAAGAGCCGCCGCATCTCCGAGAAGGAGAAGGAGATCATCGCGTACCACGAGGTCGGGCACGCGCTGGTCATGAAAGCGCTGCCCCTGTGCGACCCCGTGCACAAGGTCTCGATCATCAGCCGCGGCATGGCCCTCGGCTGGACCATGGCGCTGCCCGAAGAGGACAAGTACCTGGTCTCCAAGCAGGAGCTCAAGCAGCAGATCGCCGGCATCATGGGCGGCCGCGCGGCCGAGGAGATCGTGTTCGGCGACGTCACCAGCGGCGCCGAGAACGACATCCAGCGCGCGACTCAGATCGCCCGCCGCATGGTCACCCAGTGGGGCATGAGCGAGAAGGTGGGCACGATCATGATGGGCCAGAAGGAGGAGCTGGTCTTCCTGGGCCGCGACCTCGGCGAGCAGCGCACCTACTCCGAAGAGGTGGCCGCGATCATCGACTCCGAGGTCAAGAACATCATCGACGAGGCCTACGACACCGCCCGCAACCTGCTGACCGAGCAGAAGACAAAGATGGACGCCGTCGTCGAGAAGCTAAAGGTCGTCGAGACCATCGACGCCGCCGAGCTGGACCAGATCCTGGCCGCCCAGGAGGAGGCGCCGGCCGCCATCGTCCGCACCAAGGAAGTGGGCTAGCGCCCGACCTCGTCGTCCTCGGCCGCGGCCGGCTGGGTCAGTCTCTCGCCCGTGCGCTTAAGGCACGGCTGGTACCGGGTCGCGAGTGGAGGTCGGGGCTGCCGTTCAAGCCGGGCAGCCGCCTCTTCCTGGCTGTGCCCGACCCCGCCATCGCGTCCCTCGCCGCCGAGTTGGCGGAGCTGCCGCTGCCAGAGGGCGCGGCAGTGATCCACCTCAGCGGCGCGCTCAGCCTGGCGCCTCTCCAACCGATCGCCGAGGCCGGCAGCTTCCACCCGCTGCAGTCCTTCCCGGTCGTGCGCGAGCCGGATGCCTTCAAGGGCGCGCTGATCGCGGTGGACGCCACCACCCCGCGGCTGCTCGGCGAGCTGACGCGCCTCGCGCGGTCACTCGGCGCCAGGCCTCGCCGCGTGCCGCCCGAGCAGCGCACGCTCTACCACGCCGCCGCGGTGCTGGCCTCCAACTACGTGGTCGCCCTGGCCGCGCAGGGAGTGGACGTGCTGGGCCGGGCGGGCTGGACGCGCGCCGAGGCGCTGGAGGCGTTGCTGCCGCTGATGCGCGGGGTGCTCGAGAACCTGGAGCGGGCGGGCCTGCCCGACGCACTGATCGGCCCCATCCGCCGCGGCGACCCCGACACGGTGAGCCGCCAGGTCAAGGAACTCGGCGCCACCGGCGGCGGAATACCGCTCCAGGCCTACCGTATTCTTGGTGCTGCGGCGCTTGAGCTCGCCCGCGAGGCGGGGCTCGACGAAGAGTCCGCGCGACGTATCGAAGAGGCGTTGACCGGCTAGCCGGCAGCGACCGGAGGAGATGTGTCCGTGACCACGGTGCTGGACGTTCAGCGATTCAAGGTCGAAGGCCGGCGCTTCGCCATGCTCACCGCCTACGACGCCACCATGGCCGGCCTGCTGGACGCGGCCGGCATCCCGGTCCTGCTGGTCGGCGACTCCCTGGGCATGGTCACGCTGGGCTACTCGACCACCGTCCCGGTGACCCTCGAGGACATGGTCCACCACGCCGCCGCGGTCGCCCGGGGCGCCGCCCACGCCCTGCTGGTCGGCGACCTGCCCTTCGGTGCCTACCAGGCCAGTCCCGAGCAGGCGCTGGCCAGCGCCGCCCGCCTGCTCAAGGAAGGCGGCGTCCACGCGGTCAAGCTGGAGGGCGGCGCCCACATGGCCGGCACGGTCCGCCGCCTGGTCGAGAACGGCATCCCGGTCATGGCCCACATCGGCCTCACGCCCCAGTCGGTGAACGCCATGGGCGGCTTCAAGGTCCAGGGCCGGACGCCGGAGCAGGCCAACGAACTCTTCGACGCGGCGCGGATGCTGGAGGCCGCGGGCGCCTTCGCGATCGTGCTCGAGGGCATGCCCAGCGACCTCGCCGGCCGCATCACGCGCGCGCTCCACATCCCCACGATCGGCATTGGCGCGGGTGCCGCCTGCGACGGCCAGGTTCTCGTGGTCAACGACCTGCTCGGCCTCAGCCTGCCGGGGGCCCGGACGCCCCGCTTCGTCAAGCGCTACGCGGAGCTCGGCGAGCAGGTGGTGGCGGCCGCGCGCGCCTATGCCGCCGAGGTCGAGGCCGGGGTCTTTCCCGATGCCCAGCACTCGTACGGGCCTGCTCAGGCTAGCCAGTCCGCCTGAGGCCCGGCGCCAGGCCGAGGCCTGGCGGGCGGAGGGGCTGAGCGTCGGCCTGGTGCCGACCATGGGCGCCCTCCATCGCGGGCATCTCTCGCTCGTCGAGCGCGCCCGCCGGGAGAACGATCGGGTGATCGTCAGCGTGTTCGTGAACCCGCTCCAGTTCGGCCCCGGCGAGGATTTCGAGCGCTACCCCCGCGACCTGGAGGCGGACCTCCACCAGCTGGACCAGCCAGGCGCCGACGCCGTTTACACGCCTAGCGTGGAGGCCATGTACCCGCCCGACGCGACCACGCGCGTCCAGGTCGGAGCCGTCGGCCAGCCACTCGAAGGGGAGTTCAGGCCGGGCCACTTCGAGGGCGTCGCCACGGTGGTCCTCAAGCTGTTCAA
Source organism: Candidatus Dormiibacterota bacterium (assembly GCA_036378695.1). Lineage (GTDB taxonomy): Bacteria > Chloroflexota > Dormibacteria > Dormibacterales > Dormibacteraceae > CF-28. The sequence continues at coordinate 4,718 of DASUVY010000012.1, read as the reverse complement.
CGCCTGCCGGCCGCACCGCGCCTACTTCGGCCAGAAGGACGCCCAGCAGGTCGCGGTCGTCGGCCGCATGGCTCGCGACCTCGACACCGGCGTCGAGATCGTGGCCTGCCCGACTGTCCGGGAGCCGGACGGCCTGGCGCTGAGCTCCCGCAACGCCTACCTCTCAACAGAGGAGCGCGCCGCTGCGACCGTGCTCAGCCGGGCCCTGCGCCAGGCCGCCCAGGCCTGGGCGGATGGTGAGCGCGACCCGGGCCGGCTGCGGGCAGCCATGCACGAGGTCCTGAGAGAGGAGCCCCTGGCCCGACCGGACTACGCCGAGGTGGTCGACCCCGCCACCTTCAGGCCCGGACTCCCCCTGGCGGTGCTGGCGGTCCGGGTCGGGAGCACCCGCCTGATCGACAACCACGATCTGAGCGTCCCGTTCCCGCGCGTACAATGAGCGTTCGTTTTGGCGGCGGCGAACTGACGACCAAGACCACACCAATACTCTCTGGGGGTTTTTCCTGTTGTCTGACGATTCAAGTGCTGTCCTAGTCGAGGAGAAGAAGACAGCCGACTGGACCATGGAGGACTACCTCTTCCGCGAAGAGGAGGCCTTCAAGACGCCTGTACCGGGCGACATCGTGGACGGCGTCGTCGTGCGCGTCGACGCCGACGAGGTGCTGGTGGACATCGGCTTCAAGGCCGAGGGCGTGATCTCGAGCAAGGAGCTCGGCTTCCGGGGCGACGAGCCCGACCTGCAGCCCGGCGACGAGGTCAAGGTCTACGTGCTCTCGCCCGAGAATGACGCCGGCAACGTGGTGCTGAGCCTGCGCCGCGCGCGCGCCGAGACCACCTGGATCACGGCGGCCGAGAAGCAGGAGACGGGCGAGGTCATGGAGGCCGACGTCCGGGAGCAGAACAAGGGCGGCCTGATCGTCAACGTGCTCGGGCTGCGCGGGTTCCTGCCCTCCAGCCAGGTCGGGCGCGCGTTCTCGGGCAACCTGGAGTCGCTGGTCAACCAGCGCATCCCCGTCAAGATCCTGGAGGTCAACCGCAAGCGCAACCGGCTGATCGTCAGCCAGAAGGCCGCGGAGGACGAGGATCGCGCCCGCAAGCGCGAGGACCTCTTCAGCCGGCTGGGCGTCGGCGACGAGGTCACCGGCACCGTGTCCGGGCTGACCAGCTACGGCGCCTTCGTCGACATCGGCGGCGCGGACGGCCTGATCCACATCTCCGAGCTCTCCTGGGACCGCGTTTCGCGAGTAACCGACGTCCTCCAGCTGGGCGAGCAGGTGAAGGTCAAGGTCATCAAGCTGGACCCCGACCAGAACCGGATCTCGCTCTCGCTGCGCCAGCTCCAGCAGGACCCCTGGGAGCGGCTGGTCAACACCATGCCCGTGGGCTCGGTGGTCGAGGGCACCGTCACCAAGACCAAGAAGTACGGCGCCTTCCTGCAGGTGCTGCCCGGAATCGAGGGGCTGCTGCACATCTCGGAGCTGTCCTGGGACCACGTGGAGAAGACCGAGGACGTCCTCAAGGTCGGCGAGGTGGTGCAGGTCAAGGTGATCGGCATCGACACCGCCCGGCGCCGCGTTTCGCTGAGCCTCAAGCAGCTCTCCAACGCCCCCGCCGGCTACAGCTCGCGCAGCGACCGGCAGCCCGCCTACGACTACGACGACGAGGACGAGTAGCCCAAGTCCTTGAGGCGCTGGGGCGCCGTGGGGTCGAAGGGGTAGACGTCGAGCGCGGCCTGGTAGGCCCGCCGGGCCTCGGCCACGTGGCCATCCTTGCGCTCGGCGTCGCCCAGCTCGATGAGGAAGGAGTAGTCGTAGTCGCCCAGGTCGCGGGCCCGGCGCAGCTCGGCCAGGGCTTGCGGAGTGGTGCTGCCGAGCTGCTCACCCAGCGCCTGGTGGTAGCGGGCCTGCAGCGGATTGAGAGCCACCGCGCGCTTCAGGTCCCCCGAGTGATACGCCACATCGGCCAGCACGGGCGGCACGGCCAGCAAAAGCCCGACCAACAGGCCAACTAGTCCCCCTCCCCAGCGGGGAGGGTCAGGGGTGGGGGCGTCGTCGGCATACCCCCACGCCAGCCCCGCCAGCGCCCAGACGGCGCCCGTGGCGGGCGCCCAGTCGAAGTTGAGCAGGGACCAGGCCAGGTAGGCGGCGCAGGCGGCCAGCGCTCCGGGCCACGGCCGGCGCAGGGCCCCGCGCGCAAACGCTACCAGCAGCCAGGCCATCGCCGCCCCGCCCAGCAGCCCCTGCGCCACCAGCAGGTCCAGCGGCTGGTCGTGGATGCGGTCGAAGGTGTCGCCCGGCTCCCAGTCGTGGGTCTGGAAGTGGCCGAACATCAGCCCGGTCGCGTCCTCGCCCCACCCGGTCAGGGGCCGGGCCGCGATCATGCGCACGGAGTCGGACCAAACGCCGACCCGCGCGCCGCCGGTGTCCTGGTTGAGATTGCGCAGGGGCGAGAGCAGCACGACCAGCCCGGCGACCACGATGATCCCGGTAGCGGCGAGCAGGGCCCGCCGGCGCCAGCGCCGGGGGGCGACCAGCAGGCCGAACACGAGCAGCCCCACCAGCGCGCCCAGCCACCCCGCCCTCGAGGAGGAGACGTAGAGCCCGCCTCCCACCGGGATCAGCGCGACCAGCCACCGCACGTCGCGCAGGCCCACCTGGAGACCGACCGGCACGGCCATTGCCAGCAGCGCCCCCAATAGCCCGGGCTGGCCGAGGTTGCCGTCCGGGCGCGCCAGCTCGTGGCGGTAGCCCTGCCAGAGCGCCTCCAGCCCGGCCACCGCGCAGCCGGCCAGGAGGAAGCGGAGGGCGAGCTCGCGGGAGCCGGGTCGCCGGCAGAGAACGGCCGAGCCTATGAAGAGGCCGACGTAGGCCAGCCGCACCACCACCGACTCGTAGCGCGTGTAGGCGCCCGCGATCGACAACCACGGATTTATCGAAAAACCCGCCGCCAGCACCGCGGCCGCCGCCACCGCCAGCAGCGGCAGCCGCAGGCCTCGAGGTCCGGGCAGGCCCAGCCCCAGCATCACGGCCCCGAAGGCGACCACGAGCGCGGTGCGGGGGAGGATGAAGAGGTCGACGGCCCCCGGCAACCAGAGCACGGGAAGCAGCCCGCAGAAGACCGCCGGAAGCCCCTCTGCGCCTTTTTCCGTAACTGAAATGAGCCTTCTCAGGCCAGCGTTATAGTAGGTGCGACCGCGATTTTCGTATTCGAGGAGGTGCGCCCGACTAGCGCCGGAGTCCAGGAGGAAGGTCTTGTATCCATTTGAACGCTTCACCGAGCGAGCCAAGAAGGTGCTCACGCTCGCCCAGGAAGAGGCAGAAAGGTCACACCACAGCTACATCGGCACTGAACACCTCCTGCTCGGGCTGCTGAGGGAAGGGGAGGGCCTGGCCGCCAAGGTTCTCAACAACCTGGGCGTCGAGATCGGCAAGGTCCGCCAGACCATCGAGTCTGTGCTCGGCCGCAACGAGCGCATCATCATCCAGCAGATCATTCCGACCTCGCGCGTCAAGAAGGTGATCGAGATCTCCTTCGAAGAGGCGCGGCGCATGGGCCACAACTACGTCGGCACCGAGCACCTGCTGCTGGGCCTGCTCATCGAAGGCGAGGGAATTGCGGCGCACGTGCTCGAAGACCTGGGCGCGACGCTCGACAAGGTGCGCGCCGAAATCGAGCGGCTGCTGCACGACAGCACCGTCGATGACGCAGAACCGACGCCCAAGAAGCCGTCCAAGACGCCACTGCTCGACCAGTTCGGACGCGACCTCACCGAGCTGGCGCGCAAGAACCAGCTGGATCCCGTGATCGGCCGCGAGATGGAGATCGAGCGCGTCATCCAGATCCTCAGCCGGCGCACCAAGAACAACCCGGCGCTGATCGGCGAGCCCGGCGTGGGCAAGACCGCGATCGCCGAGGGCCTGGCGCAGCAGATCGTGCTCGGCAACATCCCCGAATCGCTGCTCAACAAGCGCGTGCTCACGCTCGACATGGGCGCGCTGGTCGCGGGCACCAAGTACCGCGGTGAATTCGAGGAGCGCCTGAAGAAGATCCTCGACGAGATTCGGAGCAGCCGCGAGGTGGTGCTCTTCATCGACGAGCTGCACACGCTGGTCGGCGCCGGCGCCGCCGAGGGCGCCATCGACGCCGCCAACATCCTCAAGCCGGCGCTGGCGCGCGGCGAGATCCAGTGCATCGGCGCCACCACGCTCAACGAGTACCGCAAGTACATCGAGAAGGACGCGGCGCTGGAGCGGCGCTTCCAGCCGGTGTTCGTCGACCAGCCGACGCTCGAAGAGACCATCGACATCCTGCACGGCGTCAAGCCGCTCTACGAGAAGCACCATCGCGTCACGATCACCGAGTCGGCGGTCAAGAGCGCGGCCGTTCTCAGCGACCGCTACGTGTCAGACCGCGCGCTGCCCGACAAGGCGATCGACCTGATCGACGAGGCCAGCGCGCGCGTGCGCATGAAGCTCACGACGACGCCTGACGACTTGAAGGACCTGCAGAAGGACATCAAGCGCATGCAGTCCGACAAAGAGGACGCGATCGCGCACCAGGACTACGAAACGGCGGCCTCCATCCGCGACAAGGAGAAGAAGCTCAAGGAGAAGTACGCGCAGAAGGAGCAGTCCTGGCGCGACAAGCTCGGCGAGACGGTTCCCGAAGTCTCCGAGGAGGACATCGCGCAGATCGTGGCCGCCTGGACGGGCGTGCCG
>DASUVY010000011.1:0-21401 GCA_036378695.1 Candidatus Dormiibacterota bacterium | reverse complement strand
GCTGGCCCGGACCGAGGGCATCTTCACCGAGACCGCGGGTGGAGTGACCCTGGGGGTGCTGCTCAAGCTGGCTCGGGCCGGCCGCTGGAACGGTGACGAAGTGGTGGTCGCCTACCTCACCGGCCACGGGCTGAAGACCGCCGACGCGTTGAACGGATCGACCGGAGGCCGTAGGGTGGAAATAGAGCCGACGCTGAAATCGTTCCGCGAAGTGGTCGCGGTTTGATTTCCTGAAGGAGGACCCACCCCAATTGCCTACGTTTCGCATCCCCGGGCCGCTGCGCAGCCTTAGCGGCGGCCAGTCGACCGTCGAAGTCGAGGCCGGTGACCTGCGCGCCGCCATCGAGCGCCTGGACCAGCAGCATCCCGGTTTCAAGAGCCGCCTGCTCGACGAGCAGGGCGAGCCCCGCCAGTTCGTGAACATCTACCTGAACGACGAGGACATCCGCCTGGGCGGCGGGCTGGGCTCGCCGGTCCGGGAGTCGGACGAGATCTCGATCGTGCCGGCGGTGGCCGGGGGGTAGCGCCGCTGCCGGCGCCGAGTGCCGGCACATGGCGACGCTCGCCAGCCCTCGACGCCGGAAGTGCCGGCACTTGAGCGTTCTTCCCCTGTGGACTTTGCCCCGTCGCGCCTCCAGATCGCGCTCCTGTTCAGCGGGCATGACCTCACCGAGAACCGCGCCGGCCGCATCACGTATGGCCAGCGTCAGCGGATTCTCTGGTCAACGGCCTACTACCCGATCGGGGCCGTGTTGGCCCTGGGACTGATGGCCCTTTTCGAGTGGAAGCTGCTTGAGGCGGGCATTTATGCCTACTACGCGCAGCCGATGGCCTTCTTTTTCGGGATCGTGGTCGCGCTGGCGCTGCTCGGCGCCTGGCGGCCGCACGTCATGGACGCGCTCTTCGGACCCGTCGACAAGATCGAGGGCGATCTCGTCCGACGGTCGACGATGGGCATCTTCCGCCGCATCCATTACGTGCGCATAGGTCCGCGGGCCTTCGATCTCCCGAAGTGGGCGGCGGACGAGTTCAGCCAGGAGCCCTGGTGCTGCTACTACCTCCCGCGCACGGGCCGGCTGCTCTCGGCCGAGAAAATCAGCCAACCGTAGGATTGGCGCCGTGAAGGTCGCGGTCGCCATGTCGGGCGGCGTCGACAGCTCGGTGGCGGCCGGGCTGCTGCTGGAGCAGGGCCACGAGGTGGTCGGGGTCACGCTCCAGCAGTGGCCGCGCTCCGACGCCGCGGAGCTGGAGCGCCACGGCGGCTGCTGCTCACTCAACGCCGTGGAAGATGCCCGCCGGGTGGCCACGCTGCTGGGCGTGCCCTACTACTGCTGGAACCTGGAGGCGGAGTTCGGGGAGCGCGTGATCGAGCCCTTCCACCGCGCCTACCTGGCCGGCGAGACCCCCAACCCCTGCCTGCGCTGCAACGCCTTCGTGCGTTTTGACCTGATGCTGGGCCGCGTGCTGGCCCTGGGCTTCGAGGCCCTGGCCACCGGGCATTACGCCCGCGTGCTGGACGGCCCGGAAGGACCCGAGCTGCATACCGCCGCCGATCCCGCCAAGGACCAGTCCTACGTGCTCTACCACCTGGACCGCGAGCGCCTGGCGCGCCTGCGGTTCCCGTTGGGTGAGCTCAGCAAGTCCGAGACACGGGCCCACGCCCGCCGCCTTGGGCTGCCGGTGGCCGAGAAGCCCGAGAGCCAGGAGATCTGCTTCATCCCGCGCGGCCGCACGGCCGAGTACCTGGCCGGGCGGCTGCCGGTCGCCGAGGGCGAGCTGGTCACCAGCGATGGCCGCCGCGTCGGCACCCACCGCGGCACCCCGCTTTACACGGTCGGCCAGCGCCATGGCTTCGGCGACCTCGCCGGCCCTGGCCCCTGGTATGTGCTGCGCGTGGAGCCCGCAGCCAACCGCGTGGTGGTCGGGCGCCGGGAGGAGCTGGGTACCACCGACGTGAACCTGCGCGAGGTGACCTTCATCGACGCCGAGCCAAAGGGCGAACTCGAATGCGAGGCCCGGCTCCGCTACCGGGCCCGGCCGTTGCCCGCCATCTACGCGGCCGGTCGACTCCGTCTGCAGGAACCCTTCCTGGGGGTCGCGCCCGGCCAGGCCGCCGTGCTCTACCGGGGCACGCGGGTGCTGGGCGGCGGGACTATCGCGGCTTAGCGCTTCGCTTCGCGGGAAGAACCTCACGGTTCCTCCCGCGGACCCACCTCCCTTGTTTCCCCAGGCAGGTCTCGCGCGCTTCGAAGACAGACCCACACGGCCCGGCGAAGCCGGGCCTTACGGCCACTTCGATCTCTTTGACTATCGCGGCGTGAGGTGGTACAGCCGGGGCTGGTTCTCGCCGATCAGCGGCTGGTAGCGGGAGCGGTACTCCTCGTTCAGCTTCTGCATCCGCTCCGGCCCTGAGGCGTCCTCCCAGCGGCTGATCACGCACACGTCGCCGGGGTCTTCGCGCACGTCGCAGACCTGCACCCCGATGTTGCCCTCCAGCTTGCGGGCCTTGTCGGCGGCTTCCTCGCAGACTTCGACCAGCTCGTCGCGGCGCCCCGCCGCCGGCCGCAGGACCAGGACCCGAATCACCCGCGCGTGGTCAGTCATCGCCACCTCCATCCAAATTGAGAGGGCCGGCTCGCGCCGGCCCTCTGTGATCGATCAGTTGAGTGGTCCGTCCCGGCTCCCAGCGTCCTGGAAGAGGCCAGAGCTTCTAGATGCTCGGACCTTGCGCCGGCCGCGGTGGGCTCTCGGCGCTAAAAGGCCTCCGCCGTCCACAGGCTCCGGAACGGGATCAGGTTCTCCGGCGGCTCGTTTGCCATAGGCACCTCCGGTATCACGACGGACTCTTCAGGTCCCATGCAACCACCGGTCTCCGGGCGAGTCAAGTGCTTGGGAATTCGCCGACGGAGGGTTAGTTCAGCGAGCCGTCCTGGTACCAGCGGACCGGGTGCCGCACTCCGTGGTTGCGCTCGTACTCCTCCCAGCCGCGCTCGTAGTGGTCGCGCATGGCCGTCGCCACCTCCTCCACCGCCGCGTTGGAGATCCCGGTCGCGCGTACGCGCTTGGTGAGCTGGCCGACGGCAAAGTCGCGGGCCTCCAACGGGTTGACCCGAAACAGCGGGGGCACCTGGGTGGGGTCTTCGATGGCCAGCCGGCGGTCGGGCGCCACGCCGGTGTAGACGGCGGGCTGCAGCAGCTCGTGCAGCTTGCGGGTGATCACGCGCGCCATCTCGGGCTGCTCGGTCACCCGGCGCCGCAGCGCCATCACGCCGAAGCCGATGTGCCGCGACTCGTCGCGGGCGACCGCCGTGAAGCCGGCGGTGAAGCCGGGAAGGATGCCCACGCGCCGGAACTGGCTGAGCAGCGCGTGCTGGCCGGCGAGCGCCAGGTAGCCCTCGATGACCAGGTGGTAGGTGACGACGCCCTCCACCCAGGCGGCCTCGTTCTGGGGCTCGCGCCGGACCAGGTCGACGGCGTCGGCCAGGTGGCCGTTGAAGATCCTGCGGAAGCCCTCCACGGTGCGCGGGCGGACGGCCTCCAGGGCCGCTTGCAGCCCGCCCTCCAGGCCCAGCACGTCGGCAAAGAAGCGCTGGAAGAACACCGTGTGGCGCGCCTCGTCGGCGATCTGGGTGGCCAGGAAGATGCGCTCATCCTCGCGAGGGGCCGCGAAGAGCAGCGGCGAGAGCGTGTCGGTCACCGCCTGCTCGCCGATGAAGAAGAGCGTCATGGTCCGCCTGTAGGCGAGCTGCAGGCCCTCGGCCAGCGCCGCCCAGTCCTTTTTGTCCTGCGCGAAGTCGAGCTCGGAGACGGCCCACTGCTGGGTCTCCCAGCGGCGGTACAGCGAGTCGGCCGTGACCTCCTTGCCGAGCAGGTGGTCCATCTGGACCTCGACATCCGTGATGTCCACGGCGACCAGGTCCTGGAGCGGCGTCTCCTCGACGCGGCGGATCACCTCGAGCACGGATTGAGCGGTCATCGCGGCGAGCTTACTCTGGTCCGAAGGATGGGTCTGCCCGACGGGCTGGTGGCCTTCGTGAAGGCCGAGTGCCCGACCTGCGTGACGGTGGTGCCGGTGCTCCAGCAGCTGGCGGCGTGCGGCCGCCCGTTCGCCGTTTATACGCAGGACGACCCCGCCTTTCCGCCGGGCGTCGAGGCGATCGACGACACGGGGCTGGAGGAGTCCTGGCGCCAAGGCATCGAGACCGTGCCCACGCTGCTGCGGGTCGAGGACGGGCGTCCGGTGGCCAGCGCGGTGGGCTGGCTGCGCAGCGAGTGGGAGGAGTTCACGGGCCTCGGCGGCCTGGGCCCGGGCCTGCCGGATTTCCGCCCCGGCTGCGGCTCGCGCACGCTCGACCCCGGCGTCCCCGAGCGGCTGGCGGAGCTCTACGACGCGGACACCCTGCGCTCGCGCCGCGTGCAGCTGGCCGAGCTGGAGGACGAGTTCGAGGCCATGCACGCGCGCGGTTGGAGCGACGGCCTGCCGGTGGTGCCGCCCACGCGGAGGCGCGTGCTGCGGATGCTGGAGGGCACCCGGCGCCAACCCTCCGAGGTGGTCGCGGTCGTGCCGCCCGACCTGGTCGAGTGCACGGTCGAGAAGGTGGCCGTCAACGCCGTCCTGGCCGGCTGCCTGCCCGAGCACCTGCCGGCGGTGATCGCCGCTGTGGATGCGGCGTGCACCGACGAGTTCAACATGCACGGCCTCCTCGCCACCACCTGGTTCAGCGGGCCGGTCGTGATCGTCAACGGCCCTTTCCGGAAAGAGGCGGGCATGAACTGGGGCGTCAACGCGCTGGGCCAGGGCAACCGCGCCAACCTGGCCATCGGCCGCGCCCTGCAGCTGGTGGTGCGCAACGTGGGCGGCGGCCGGCCGGGCGGAGTCGACCGCGCCACCCTGGGGCACCCGGGCAAGCTCTCCTTCTGCTTCGCCGAGGACGAGGAGGGCTCGCCCTGGGAGCCTCTCTCGGTCGAGCGCGGCCTCGAGCCCGGCGTCTCCGCCGTCACCCTCTTCGCCGGCTCAGGCGTGCAGGGCGTGGTCGACCAGCTCTCGCGTACGCCGGAGTCGCTGGCCCGTTCTCTCGCCGCCTGCCTGTGTGTGGTGGCGCATCCCAAGCAGGCGCTGGCCTGGGACGCTCTGCTGGTGGTCTCGCCCGAGCACGGCCGCGTCTTCCGAGAGGCGGGCTGGAGCAAGGCCCGCCTGCGTCAGGAGCTGGACGAACTTTTGACGCTGCCGGGCGTCGACGTGGTGCGCGGCGCCGGCGGCATCGCCGAGGGGATGCCGGCCGAGCTCAGCGGCGGGACCATCCCCAAGTTCCGGCCCGGCGGCCTCCTGATCGTCCACGCCGGCGGAACCGCGGGCCTCTTCTCCGCCGTCATCGGCGGCTGGGTCAGCGGCGCCGCGGGCAGTCAGCCCGTGACGCGGGCGATCAGCGGCTGAGGCCCCCCGTGGGCGGGGCGAGCCCCGCCCCTACTTGATCAGCCAGGTGTCGGAGTCGAGACCGCCGCTGTTGCCGCCGAAGAGGAGCACGCCACCCGAGGTGTCCTGCGCGTCCGAGGCGTCGTAGCGGGCGCTGGGCACACCGGCGCCGGCCGGGTAGAGCTGCTGCCAGCGACCGCTGTTCCAGGCCCAGGTGTCGCCCAGGGTCGTCCCGCCGTTCTGGCCGCCGAACAGGATCAGCTCGGCCGCGTTGCCGCCGGCCGGGTGGTACAGGTTCGCCATCGCGGCCTTCTGGCGCGCGGACGGCGAGGCCAGTCCGTACTGCGTCCAGGTGGAGCCGGAGAGGGTCCAGGTGTCGCCGTAAACCGTGCTCCCGTTGGCCCCGCCGAAAAGGACGATCTGGCCGCTGACGTCGCGACCCATGTTGCCGTAGGTGCGGCACGCGGGCTGGGTCGTGGAAGCGCAGTTGCTGGCCAGCACCTGCGTCCACTTCGAGGCGTTGAAGCTGTAGACCCAGAGGTCGTTGTAGTAGGTCGTCCCGAGCAGGCCGGGAGTGGAGCCGCCGAACAGGATCACCTGGCCGCGGGTGCTGTCGAAGGCCATCATGGCGCCCGACCGCTGGGACGGCTGGTTGGCGCCGGGCGAGCCGGTGTTGGCCTGCGCCTGAGACCAGGCCTGGGTGCTGGGATTCCAGCCCCAGGTGTCGTTGAGGCTGCAGTTGAGGACCAGCAGGGTGCAGTCGCCGCCGAACATGATGGCCCGCCCGTGCGTGCTGTCGTAGGCGATGGCGGCCCCCTGGCGGCCCGAGGGCCCGCTGGCCGCGCTTGAGGTCCAGGCGCTGCCGTTCCAGGTCCAGGTGTCGCTCAGGTCGGTCAGTCCGTTGCTGCCACCGAAGAGCACGACCCGGGTGCCGTCGTTGACCATGGCCGCGCCCTCACGGCCCGAGGGACCGGTGGCGGTCAGCGAGTTCCAGCCCACGTCGTAGGTGAATTGATCGTTGGCGGCGGGCGTGGTGCCGCCGGGCGTGGTGACCGTGACGTTGACGGTGCCGCCGGCCCCGGCCGGGCTGGTGGCCGCGATCGTGCAGTTGCCCAGGCCGTCGCAGGTCGGCGCGGTGAAGGTGGCCGCGTTGCTGCCGAACTTCACGGCCGAGGCGTTCTCGAAGTAGGTCCCGGTGATGGTCACCGAGGTGCCGCCGGCCTCGGGACCGAACACCGGTGAGACGCTCCCGATGCTGGGCACCGGCGCCTGCACGGTGATCGTTACGGTGGCGGTCGCGGTCTGCACGGGCGCGGTGGTGTCCGTGATTGTCAAGGTGGCGGTGTAGGTGCCGGGGAGGTTGTAGGTGTAGGAGGTGGCGGGGCTGCTCAGGCCGGTGGCCGGCGTCGAGCCGTCCCCGAAGTCCCAGCCGTAGGTATAGGGCGGCGTGCCGCCGCCGGCCGCGCCGTTGAAGTTCACGGTAAGCGGAGCCAGCCCGGAGGTCGGGGTGGTCCCGGTCGTGCCGGCGGTCAGCGGCGGCGTGGTCACGGTGATCACGACGGCCGCCGAGGTGGCGCTGCTGGGCGTGGAGTCCGTCACCTGCACCGTGGCGTTGTAGGTGCCCGCGACCGTGTAGGTGTGGCTCGTGGTCGCCGTCGTGGTGGTGGCGGTGGCGCCGTCACCGAAGGTCCAGGCGTAGGAGCTGTAGGTGCCGCTGCCGCCCGCCGGCGTGGCCGTGAAATTGACGGCCAGCGGGAAGTTGCCGGAGGTGCTGCCGGCGCCCAGGCTCACACTCAGCGGGCTGATGCCCACGGTGGCGCTGCCGCTGTCGCCGAGGCCGTCGGTGACCGTCAGCGTGGCGCTGAAGTTGCCGCCGGTGCTGTAGGTGTGGCTGGTCGAGGCGGCGTTGGCCGAGTTGCCGTCGCCGAAGTTCCATGCGTACGTGTAGGGACCGCCGTCACCGCCGGTGGCCGAGCCCGTGAAGGTCACCGCAAGCGGGGCGGGGCCGGTGGTGGGCGTGGCGCCGGGGGTGACCACGATGGCCGGCCGCACCACGATGGTCACGCTGGCGGTGCCCTGCAGGCCCTTGGGGTCAGTAGCGATCAGCTGCGCGACGTAGGTGCCGGCCGTGTTGTACACGTAGGTCGGGTTCTGCGCCGCGGACGTGCCGCCATCGCCGAAGGCCCAGCTGTAGGTGTACGGAGCGCCGTTGCCACCGCTTGCGGTCCCGGTGAAGTTCACCGTCAGCGGCGCCGTGCCCGAGGTCACGTTGGAGCCTGCGGTGGCGACCACCGGCGGCGTGGTGACCGTGATCGTGACCGCGGCCGAGGTGGCGCTGGTGGTCGCCGAATCGGTGACCTTCACGGTCGCGTTGTAGGTGCCCGCCGCGTTGTATGTGTGGCTGGCGGTCGCCGTCGTCGTGGTGGCGGTGGCCCCGTCGCCGAAGGTCCAGGTGTAGCTCGTGTAGGAGCCGCTGCCGCCGGCCGGCGTAGCCGTGAAGCTCACCGGCAGCGGGAAGTTGCCGGAGGTGGTGCCCGCGGCCAGGGCCACGCTCAGTGGCTTGACCACCACGCTGGCGGTGCCCGAGTCGCTGAGGCTGTCGGTCACGGTCAGGGTGGCCGTGTAGGTGCCGCCGGTGCTGTAAGTGTGGCTGGGGTTCTGGGCGGTCGAGGTCGCGCCGTCGCCGAAGGCCCAGCTGTAGCTGTAGGGGCCGCCGTTGCCGCCGGTGGCCGAGCCCGTGAAGTTGACCGCGAGCGGGGCCGCGCCCTTGGTGGGGCTGGCGCCGGCGGTCGGCTTGACTGCTGGGCGCACCGTGATGGTCAGGCTCGAGGTGCCCTGCAGGCCCTTGGCGTCGGTGGCGGTAAGCGTGGCGGTGTAAGTCCCCGCCGCGCTGTAGGTGTGGCTCGGATTCTGCGCGGTCGAGGTGCCGCCGTCGCCGAAGGTCCAGCCGTAGGTGTAGGGGGCGCCGTTGCCACCGCTGGCGCTGCCGGTGAAGTTGACCGCCAGCGGCGCCGCGCCCGAGGTGACGTTGGAGCCGGCCGTGGCCACCACCGGAGGCGTGTTCACGGCGATCAGGACCGCCGCCGAGGTCGAGCTGCTGGGCATGGAATCGGTGACCTGGACGGTGGCGCTGAAGGTGCCCGAAGAGTTGTAGGTGTGGCTGGTCGTGGCGGTGGTGGTGGTCGCGCTGGTGCCGTCGCCGAACGTCCAGGCATAAGAGCTGTAGGTCCCGCTGCCGCCGGCCGGCGTGGCCGTGAAGCTGACGGCGAGCGGCGAGTTACCCGAGGTCGCGCTGGCTCCCAGCGTCACGCCCAGCGGACTCACGCCCACGCTGGCGCTGCCGGAGTCGCCCAGGCCGTCGGTCACGGTGAGGGTGGCCGTGTAGTTGCCGCCGGCTGTGTACGTGTGGCTGGGCGAGCCCACGTTGGCGGCCGCGCCGTCACCGAAGTTCCAGCTGTAGGAGTAGGGCCCGCCGTCGCCGCCGGTCGCCGAGCCCGTGAAGGTCACGGCCAGCGGGGTGCCGCCGGTGGTCGGGCTGGCCCCGGTCGTCACCACGAGCGGCGGCCGCACGCTGATCGTGAGGCTGGAGGAGCCGGAGACACCCTTGGGGTCGGTCGCCGTCAGGGTGGCGGTGTAGGTGCCGGCGGTGCTGTAGGAGTGGCTGGGGTTCTGGCTGGTGGAGCTGGCGCCGTCGCCGAAGGCCCAGATGTAGGTGTAGGGAGCGCCGTTGCCGCCGCTCGCGCCGCCGGTGAAGTTGACCGTCAGCGGGGCCACGCCAGAGGACACGTTGGAGCCCGTCGTGACCACCACCGGGGGAGTGCCCACCGTGATGACGTCCGCGGCCGAAGTCACCGTGTTCGGCGTGGTGTCCGTGACCTGGACGGTGGCGTTGTAGCTCCCGGCTGTCGTGTAGGTGTGGCTGGTGGTCGCGGTCGCCGTGGTCGCCGTGGCGCCGTCGCCGAATGTCCAGAAGTAGGCGGTGTAGGTGCCGCTGCCGCCGGCGGGCGTAGCCGTGAAGTTGACGGTCAGCGGGAAGTCGCCCGAGCTGACGTCCGAGGTCAGGGCTGCGCTGAAGGGGCTGACGCCGACGCTGGCGCTGCCCGAGTCGCCCAGGCTGTCGGCGACGGTCAGCCTGGCCGTGTAGTTGCCGCCGCTGGTGTAGGTGTGCCTGGTGGCGGCGAGGTTGGCGGCGCTGCCGTCGCCGAAGTCCCAGCTGTAGGTGTAGGGACCGCCGTTGCCGCCGGTCGCCGTGCCGGTGAAGTTGACCGCCAGGGGCGCTGGGCCGTTGGTGGGCGAGGCGCCGGCGGTGACCACGAGGGTGGGTCGCACGGTGATGGTCACAGTGGCCGTCCCGGCCGAGCCCGTGGTGTCGGTGACCGTGAGCTTGGCGGCGTAGGTGCCGGCCGCGTTGTACACGTGGCCGGGGCTCTGGGCGGTGGAGGTGCCGCCGTCGCCGAAGGCCCAGCCATAGGTGTAGGGCGTGACGCCGCCGGTCGCGGAGCCGGTGAAGTTGACGGTCAGCGGCGCCATTCCGGAGGTCGCGCTGGAGCCCGCGGTCGCGGCCAGCGGTCCGGGCGTCGGGGTCGGCGTCGGGACCGGGGTCGCCGTGGGTGTGGGCGTGGGGGTCGGCACGGGCGTCGGAGTCGCCACCGGCGCGGGGACCGGCGTCGGCGTGGGAGCGGGCGCCGGCGTGGGGGTGGCGTCCGGCGTGGGAGTGGGCGTGGGCGTGGGTCCGGGAGTGGCCGAGGGCGAAGGCTCGGGCGAGGGGCTGGGGGACGTCACCAGGCCGCCGGGCCGGGGCGTGGGCGCGGGGTTGCTGGAGTCGGGGCCGCTGCCGTGGGCGGAGACGAACGGGAGCCACTCGGGCGCGGCGCCCGCGAAGGGAAGCCAGGTCGGGGGCCGGCCGCCGTTCAGCCAGGTGAGAGAACCCGGGCCGCGGCCGAAGATGAAGAAGAGGAAGCCGAGCGCCAGCAGCAGCGCGAGCAGAGTCGAAGCGACCTTGCGCCTGTTCTTACGGTCGGCGTCGGTACGCAGCGTGTACGCGGTGCTGTAGGTCGAGCTCACTGCTCGTCCTTGACCTCCCTCTCTCTCTCACGCGCACGGCACTTCCCGCGTGCCGAACGAGAGAGACAACGAGGCCGCCCGCGTTTGCTTGCCCCATGCAAAATGAGGGGGGTTGCTGGAGCTCCTCGATCCGACCTCCGAGCGCGTCCCGGCGGGGCGCCCGCGCGCGCCGCGTCTGCACACGGTCGAGGGCCACGCGGTGGCCCTGCTGGACATCTCCAAGCCGCGGGGCGACGTCTTCCTGGACCGCCTCGAGGAAGCACTCGCGGCGCGCGGGGTGGAGGTCTTGCGCTACCGCAAGCCGACCTTCACCAAGCCGGCGCCCGCCGACCTGCGCCGCGAGATCGCCGTCCACTGCGAGGCGGTGATCGAGGCGCTCGCCGATTGAGGGTCCTGTACGTCGTGCAGTGTGCATGACATGACGGAGCTGGAAGCGGCCGGGGTGCCGGGCGTCTACGTCGCGTCCACCGAGTTCGTGGAGGCGGGTGCGGCCCAGGCCAAGGCGCTCGGTTTCGAGCCGGCGGCGGTCTTCGTGCCCCATCCCATCCAGGACCGCACCGACGCCGAGATGCAGGCGCTGGCGGACTCCGCTCTCGAGGAGATCGTCTCCCAGCTTGTGGACTTGGGGGGACTCCCCCCTCGGGCGGGCCGGGCGTAGCCCTTCCCCCCGCCCGCCCCCCTGTGGAGTGATCCGGACCGAGCGGCTGGAGCTGCGCCTCCCCGCGCCCGAGGACGCCGCCGAGATCGCACGCTTTTACCGCGACAACCGAGCCCACCTGGAGCCCTGGTCGCCGGACTGGCCGTTCGCCTTTCTGACCGAGGAGTACTGGCGCGACCAGGCCGAGCAGCGCGCCCAGGAGAACCGCGCCGGCCTCGGTGCCCGCATGTTCGTGTACAAGCTTTCCGACCCGGCGCGCGTGATCGGCAACGTCTCCCTGACCCAGGTCGCCCGCGGCGCGCTGCAGCAGTGCGTCCTGGGCTACGCGCTGGCCGAGGACGAGCAGGGACATGGGTACATGCTGGAAGCCGTGCTGGGCGCGGTCCGATACGCCTTCGAGGAGCTCGGCCTGCACCGGGTTTCGGCCAGCCACATGCCGAACAACGAGCGCAGCGCCAGGCTTCTGAAGAAGGCCGGCTTCGAAACCGAGGGGTACTCTCGTGAGTACCTGCTGATCCATGGCCGCTGGGAGGACCACGTCAACACCGCTCTCGTGAACCCCGACTGGAAGCCGTCGCCCACATGAAGCGCGCGGCGGTGCTGGGCACGGAGATGGCGTACCGCGAGAGCGGCGACGCGGGCGCTCCCCCGGTGGTGTTCCTGCACGGCAACCCGACCTCGTCCTACCTGTGGCGCAACGTCATCCCGGAGGTCGACCGGGTGGCGCGCTGCCTGGCGCCCGACCTGGTGGGCATGGGGGAGAGCGGGCCCTCCGCCAGCGGGGAGTACACCTTCGCCGAGCACGCCCGCCACCTCGACGCCTGGCTGGACACGCTGGAGGTCCGAGATGCGGTGCTGGTCGGCCACGACTGGGGTGGCGCCCTGGGCTTCGACTGGGCCCTACGCAACCCCGAGCGGGTGCGCGGGCTGGCCTACATGGAGACCATCGTCCAGCCGGTCACCTGGGACGACTGGCCGGAGGCGGCGCGCCGCATCTTCCAGGCCATGCGCTCGCCGGCGGGGGAGGAGCTGGTGCTCGAGAAGAACGTCTTCGTGGAGCGCATCCTCCCGGCCAGCATCCTGCGCCCGTTGGAGCCGGAGGAGATGGAGGCCTACCGCAGGCCTTTCGCGGAGGCGGGGGAGAAGCGCCGACCGACCCTGGCCTGGCCCCGCCAGATCCCCATCGAGGGCGAGCCGGCCGACGTTACGGAGAGAGTCACTGCCTACGGCGCGTGGCTGGCCACCAGCCCCCTGCCCAAGCTGTTCATCAACGCCGACCCCGGCTCCATCCTCACGGGCCGCCAGCGCGACTACTGTCGCACCTGGCCCAACCAGAAGGAGGTCACGGTGCGGGGCAGCCACTTCATCCAGGAAGACTCGCCGCAGGAGATCGGCAGAGCGATCGCGACCTTCGTTTCGGAGCTGAGCTAAACTCTTCGGCTCCCGCCCCCGAAACCGGTGTTTTTCGCATGCCTGCGAAGAGGAGCCGATGGACTCGCCGCACAAAGGCGTAAGGCGCTACCTGCCGTACCTGAGGCCGTACACGGCCCAGGTCGTGACCATGTGCCTGGCCGCGATCGTGGCCATCGTGGCCGCGACCGCCATCCCGCAGGTGATCAAGGCCATCATCGACGGCCCGGTCGCCCACCGCCAGGCAGGCGACCTGCCGCTCTACGCAGGCCTGGTTCTGGCGCTGGCACTGGTGGAGGCGGCCGGCAACTTCGTGCGCCGCAACCTCTCAGGCTCGGTCAGCTTCCGGATGGAGACCGACCTCCGGAACGACTTCTATGCGCACCTACAGAGCCTGCAGGTGGCGTTCCACGACAACTGGCAGTCGGGCCAGCTGCTGTCGCGAGCCATCGGCGATATCAACACTGTGCGCCGCTTTGTGGGCTTCGGGCTGATCTTCGGAATCGTCTTTCTCGTCCAGTTCGGCGCCGTCGTCTTCATGCTCTTCCGACTCGACGTGCTGCTGGCCGCGCTGACCGCGCTGATGGCGCTGCCGGTGGCGGCCATCTCGCGTCATTTCTTCACCAAGTACGCCGTCATCGCGCGCCGCGTACAGGACCAGCAGGGCGACGTGACCACCGTCATCGAGGAGATGGCGACAGGCGTGCGCATCATCAAGGCCTTCGGCCGTGACGCCCTGCTGTTCGCGCGTTACCGCGACGAGGTGTCGGAGCTGCGTGAGACCAACTTCGTCTCCGTCGACACGCGCGCGCAGTTCTGGACGCTGATGACGCTGCTGCCCAACCTGATCCTGGTGCTGGTGGTGCTGTTGGGCGGCTTCGCCACGCTCAACCACCAGCTCTCGGTCGGTGGCCTGGTCGCTTTCATCACCTACCTGTTCATGCTGATCTGGCCCATGGACGCGCTGGGCTGGATCCTGGCCATGGGCGACGAGGCGCAGACGGCGTCGATCCGCCTGTCCGAAGTGTTCGACTCGCTGCGCGATGTCGCTGATGCTCCCGGCGCCACCGCGCTGCCGGCCGGGCGCGGCGAGATCCGCTTCGAAAACGTCAGCTTCGCGTATCCCGAAGGCCGGGCCGCTGTGCTCGACGGTGTTGATCTCCACGTGCGCGCGGGCGAGACCATGGCGCTGGTCGGACGCGTCGGCTCGGGCAAGACGACGCTGGCCCTCCTGGTGCCACGGCTCTACGACGTGACCGGTGGCCGCGTCACCGTCGATGGCCACGACGTGCGCGACGTCACGCTGCGCTCGCTGCGCGCGCAGATCGGCACCGCTTTCGAGGATCCCATCCTCTTCTCGGCCTCGGTGCACGAGAACCTGGTCATGGGCCGCGCCATCACCGACGACGAGGACCTGAAGCAGGCGATCGAGGTCGCCGAGGCCGGCTTCGTCTGGGAGCTGCCCTGGGGCCTGGAGACCAGGGTTGGCGAGCAGGGCTACACGCTCTCGGGCGGCCAGCGCCAGAGGCTCGCATTGGCGCGCGCGGTGCTGGGCCGGCCGCGCATCCTCATCCTCGACGACCCGCTCTCCTCGGTCGACGTGCACACGGAAGCGCAGATCGAGGCCGCGCTGCGCAAGGTCCTGGCCGGCGCGACGGCGCTGCTCGTCGCGCACCGGCCGTCGACGCTGGCATTGGCTGACAGGGTGGCGCTGCTGGACGGCGGCCGCATCCTGGCCGTGGGCACGCACTCGGAGCTGATGCGGACGCAGCCGCTCTACCGCCAGCTGCTGGCGCAGGAGGCCGAAGCCATGGAACGCGGAGCGGCCTCGTGATAGCGCAGCGCGATATGAGGACCGAAAAGGAGCGGGACGCCTGGCGCGGCGTGGCTTCGGAAGAGATCGACGAGGTTCCACCCGACGTCTCCCGCCGGCTGCGCAGGCGCAGCGGCCAGCTCATCCGGAGCCTGGCGAGGCCCTATCGCTGGCGGCTGCTGGCGGCGCTGCTGATGATCCTGGGCCGGGCCGCGGCCACGCTCTCGATCCCCTACCTGGTGGGCCGCGCCATCGACCAGGGCATCCGGCCCGGCGCGCGCGTGGCGGACGGCCGCGTGCTCGAGCAGTACGTGGCGCTGCTGGTGGTCGTCGTATGCGTGGCGGCGGTCTGCGGCTTTTTCTTCCTGCGCACGTCCGGGCGCATCGGCCAGAGCCTGCTGTACGACCTGCGCCTGCGCGTGTTCGGGCACATCCAGGAGCTGTCGCTCAGCTTCTACGAGCGCTACACGTCGGGCCGCGTCATCGCGCGCCTCACGTCCGACATCGACGCGTTGCAGGAGCTGCTGGCGACCGGCCTGGCCAGCCTGATCACGTCAGTCATTTCGATCGTGGGTGTGGCCGCGATCCTGCTCACGCTCGACCTGCGTCTGGCCATGGTCACGCTGCTCGCGTTCCCGCTCGTGGTCGGCCTCACCTGGTGGTTCCGCAACAACTCGGCGCGCGCCTATCGCGCGGTGCGGCGCGCGATCGCGCTGGTGATCGTGCATTACGTTGAGTCGCTGAACGGGATCCGCGCGGTGCAGGCGTTCCGGCGCGAGCCGCGCAACCAGGAGATCTTCGAGGACGTCAACGCGCGCTACCGCGACGCCAACACCTGGTCCAACCGACTGGCCTCGACCTTCGGGCCCGGTGTCAACCTGCTGGGCCGGCTGACCACGGCCACCGTGCTGATCTACGGCGGCTACCTGGTCATCCACGGCCAGCTCACGATCGGCGTGCTCGCCGCCTTCGTCCTGTACGTGCGGCAGTTCTTCGAGCCCATGCAGGACCTCTCGCAGTTCTACAACCTGATCCAGTCGGCGACCGCCGCGCTGGAAAAGCTGTCGGGCGTCCTCGAGGAGACGGCGACCGTTCCCGAGCCCGCGCGACCGGTGACGCTGCGCGAGGTGCGCGGCGAGCTGCGCCTGGAGCACGTGACGTTCGCCTACCGCGAGACGCCGGTGCTGCACGACCTGGACCTGGTGATCCCGGCCGGGCAGGTGGTGGCGCTGGTGGGCGCCACCGGCGCCGGCAAAACGACGACCGCGCGCCTGATCTCGCGTTTCTACGACCCCCAGACCGGGCATGTGCGCCTGGACCGCGTCGACCTGCGGGAGATCGCGACCACGGACCTCCGGCGGGCGGTCGCGGTGGTCACGCAGGAGTCGTTCCTCTTCAGCGGGTCGATCGGCGACAACATCGCCTTCGGGCGACCCGACGCCACTCCGGCGGAGGTGGAGGGCGCGGCGCGGGCGGTGGGTGTGCACGACTTCATCGCGGCGCTGCCGGCCGGCTACGCGACCGATGTTCGGCGGCGGGGCGTGCGGCTGTCCTCCGGGCAGCGACAGCTGGTGGCCTTCGCCCGCGCTTTCCTGGCGGACCCGCGGGTCCTGATCCTGGACGAGGCCACCTCCTCGCTCGACCTGCCCTCGGAGCGCCTGGTGCAGCGCGCCCTGCGCACGCTGCTGCGCGGCCGGACTGCGATCATCATCGCCCACCGGCTGTCGACCGTCGAGATCGCGGACCGGGTGCTGGTGATGGAGCACGGGCGGGTGGTCGAGGATGGGGCGCCGGACGCCCTGAAGGACTCCAGCGGACGGTATGGCGACCTCCACCGCGCCTGGCTGGAGAGCCTCGCCTGATGCTGCAGGTAATCTGCTGCCCGTGATTCGCTGGGTCGAGCGCTTGGGCGCGCCGCGCGTCGCCCTGGCCGCAGTGCTGGCCTCCATCGTGCTTGTGGCCCTGGCCTTCGGCCGGGCGCTGAGCGCGGGCGACAGCTTCCCCCGCGGCTCGCTGGTGGCGGCCGCCGCCCTGCTCGGGATGGGCGCGTTGGGCCTCCTGTATGCTTGGCGGCTTGGAGCCTCCGGGCCGCCCCCCTAGGGCCCGGCTCGAGCCGTTCGCACCATCCAGGGAGCTGGCTTGGACGTCCTCACATCGGTCCTCTTCTACGCGCTCGCCGCGCTGGCGCTGATCGGCGGCCTGGGCATCGCCCTGCTGCCCAACGGCTCCCCGCGCGCGCTCTCCTTTCTGTTGCTGGCCGTGGGAGCCGCGGGCGCCTACGCGGTGCTGGCAGCCGGTTTCGTGGCCGTTCTGGCCCTGGTCGTCCTCCTCGCCTGCGGCCTCCTGCTGGCGCCTCAGCCGCCCGGAGCCGAGGTGGAGCCGCGGGGCGGCCTCGGGCACCAGCTGGGCGCTCTGGCCGCGGCCGGACTCTTCGCGCTGCTGGCCTACGCCGCCTATCGGGCCGGGCTCTTCAAGGGCACGTACTCGGCGGGCGACTTCGGCTTCTTCAACGCCGCCGCCATGGGTCAGCTGCTGCTCGGCCGTGATGCCCTGGCCACCGAGGCAGCCGGCGCGCTGCTCCTGCTGGCGCTCGTGGCGGGCGGCGTCCGCTGGGCGGGCTGGGCGCGGAGGACCAGGCTGCCGCGGTGACCGTGACCCTGGTCGGCATCCTTTTCGTATCCGCGGCGCTGGTCGCCACCGGCGTGCTGGCCGCCGCGTGGCGGCGCGATCCGCTCGCCGCGCTGGCGGGGGTGCCCGTCGCGGCCGCCGGCGCGGCCCTGGCCTCGGTGGGGGTGGCGCGCTTCGGGTCCAGCCTCCGCGAGCCGGCGTCCGGGCAGGAGGCGGCGGTCTTCGTGCTCCTGGCCGCGCTGGGGATCGTGGTCCTGGGCGTGGCCGTGGGGGGGACGCGGCGTGACCTGGTGGGTCCGGCCGTGCCGACGCCGGCCGCCCGCGGGAGGCGCCGGCGCTGACCTGGCCTGCCCTCTGGGCGGCCGCCTCGGCCGCCACCACGGCCGCCACGTCGGCCGCCACCGCAGCCTCCACACGCAAGGGCTTTTCCTTCGACCCCGCCAGCACGTTGGGCTGGTCGGCGCCTTCGTTGATCCTGATCCCGCTGCTCGGCTTCCTGTTCATCCTCTCCGGGATCAGGGGTCGCCGGGCCACCTCCAACTTCACGATCTTCGTGCTCCTGGTCCAGCTGGCAGACCTCGCACTGGTGGGCTGGGCCCGCTTCCACTCCTCCGACCCCTACCGGGTCGGTTACCAGTGGATCAACCTGGCCGTCTCCTTCGAGGGCGCCACCCAATTTCAGGCTTTCGGCATCGACGTCTCCCTGCGCGTCGACCACCTGGCGCTGGCGGCCACCGCGGCGCTCACGCTGCTGGCGCTGGCCCTCGCCTTCTGGCATCGCCAGGGCGGGCGCGGCGAGCCCGGGCCGGCCCGCTTCCACGCCACCCAGCTGCTGGCCGTGCTCGGCGGCGTGGGCGTTGTGGTCTCCGGCGACCTGGCCGCGCTCACCGCCTGGTGGGGGGTGGCGGGCGTGGCCACCTATCTGCTGCTCGCGCACCGCTTCGGGACCGAGGCTGCCGGCCGGGCGTCGCGGCTGGGCCTGGCGCTGCCCTTCCTGGGCGACCTCGCGCTGCTCTCCGCGGTGGCCGTCCTCTACTCGCGGTTCGGCGACAACGACCTCGACAAGCTCTCCCCGGCCACCGTCCTCACCCAGACCTATGGCGCCGGCCTGAAGACGCTGGGGGTGGCCGCGGTGCTCTTCGTGATCGCGATCTTCGTGCGCGGCGGCCTCTTTCCCTTCACGCGCTGGCAGCTGGGCACGCTCGACGCGCCCCCGGCCGCTGTCGCCTTCGTGCAGGGACTGTGGCCGCTGCTGGGCGCGGTCCTGCTCTTCCGCGTGCTGCCCGTCTTCTACTTCGGCGGGCCTCAGGCCTGGTGGGTGCTGGCGTATGCCGCGGCGGCCTCAGCGGGGGGGGCGGCCCTGCTGGCCCTGGCCGGCAACGATCCCCGGCGGACCCTGGTTTGGGGCGGCTCGGCGATCTCGGCCCTGGTCCTGCTGGCGTTCGGCCAGCCGGGCGCGGCCGGCACCTCGCTGGCGGCGGCACTGGCCATCGCGCTGGCTCGTCCAGCCGCGCTGCTATGCGGGTGGGCGCTGACGGCGGCCATGCGTTCCCGGGACCTGGCCGACATGGGCGGGGCCCTGCGCCGGATGCAGATGACCTCACTCAGCCTGGCCCTGGCCTGCGTCGCGCTCAGCCTGGCGCTGGCGCCCAAGGGCGTCGCCCGCAGCGGCTGGCACTCCGTCTGGTTCCTGGCCGCCGCGATGGTGGTCGCGGGCTTCGCCCTGGCCCGGGTGTACGGGCTGGCGGCGCACGGTGAGCTGCGCCGGCGGCGCGCCTTCGAGCCGACGCGCGTGCGCGAGGTGGCGCCGGTGATGTGGTGGCCGGTCTGGCTGCTGGCGGTGGGCGGCCTGGTGCTGGCGGCGGCCGCGTTCTTAACACCGTGGGTTGCCTTCCTGGTCGGTGGCAAGCAGGCTTCGTACGCGGTGCAAACGGATGTTCTGTGGATGCTGATCGGACTGGCCGGCCCGGCTTTGGGGCTCGCCGCGGGCCTGGCTCTCCGCCCGCTGGCCCTGGCCTGGCCGGCGCGCGGCGAGCGCTGGGTCGCGGGCGCGGCGGGCGTCGCGGCATACCTGTACGGCCGCTTCGTGCATGCGCCCGGCCTGGGAACGGTGGAAGCGTTCGAGCACCGCGCGCTGCGTTCCGGAGAGGACGCGCTGGGGTCTGCCCTGGCGCGGGCGCACGGCTGGGCGGCGCGCCCGGTCTCCGGGGCCATGGCGGTGGGATTGGTGCTGGTGGCGGTGGTCGCGGCGGCGCTGCTGGCCGGCCTGCTCGCGCCGGGGGTCTACCGGTGACCACCCCACATAATCTGCGATTTTGCGGGGACCCCGAATGATGGGGCTGTTCCTCCTGGCCGTGCCGTCGCCCTCGGCCACCCCGATTCCCGTCTTCGGCTCGGGTGTGATCGGCTTCTCCTTCCTGCTCAGCACGATCATCTGGGCGCCCGTCGTCTGGGCGCTGGTGCTGGCGACCGTGCCCAACCCGCGCGGCCGCTACGACCGCTTCTTCTATGGCAGCTCCTTCTGGGTCACCTTCGGAGTCCTGGCGCTGGCGTTCTTCGGCTACATCCAGTTCCAGGCCTTCACGGTCGGGCCCCAGTACGAGGAGAAGGTGCCCTGGCTGCCGGCCTTCGGCATCACCTACCACCTGGGCGCCGACGGCATCTCGATCCTGGTCCTGATCGCCAACGGCATCGTCAGCCTGGCCGCGATCCTGGCTTCCACCGGCCTGCGCGCACGGCCCAGGGAGTACTACGTCTTGCTGCTGCTGGCCGAAGCCGCCCTCAACGGACTGGTCTGCGCGCGCGATCTCTTCGTGCTGGCGCTCTTCTGGGGCGCCGCGGCGCTGCCCCTGGCCCTGCTCGTCTCCGGCTGGGGGGTGGCGCCGGCGCGCCGCTGGGCCGCCGGCCTGCGCCTCCTCGGCTACTCGGGCGTGGGCTCCCTGGCGTTGCTGCTGGCGGTCTTCCTGCTGGCCGCCACCGCCGGCGGCGGCACGTTCGACCTCGACTACCTGGGCAAGACCGGCCTGCCCGAGCGGGCCCAGGTCGTGATCGGGATCCTGGTCGTGATCGCCGCCGCCACCCGGCTGGGGATCTGGCCCCTGCACGGCTGGGCGCGCGAGGTGCTGGCCGAGGCGCCGGCGGGCGTCGCCATCCTGGTCGCCGGCGCCGGGATGCGCATGGGCGGCTACCTGCTGCTGCGCCTTCTCGACGCCTCCCTGCACGACGGCACCCGCCTGCTGGCGCCGCTCCTCGCGGCACTGGCGGGCGCGACCGCGCTCTGGTGCGGGCTGGCAGCCTTCCGCACCCGAGACCTGAGGGTCCTCGGCGCGTATCTGGCCATCGTCCCTGGGTGCGTGACGATCCTGGGCGCGGCCGGCGTGACCCCGCTCTCGCTGGACGGGGCTGCCTATTCGCTCTTCGGCGGCGCGGTGGCCTCGGCGCTGATCGTGGGCGCCTGCGCGGTCGTGTCCGAGCGCGCGCTTACGCGCGATCTCGCGCTGCTCGGTGGCCTGGCGGGGCGCCTGCCGCGGCTGTCCTGGCTGCTGGTGCTGGCGGGGCTGGGTGTGATCGGGATGCCGCTGACGGGCACCTTCGTCTCCGAGCTGCTGGTCTTCTTCGGCTCCTTCAAGGTCTCCTTCGTCGGGGCCTTCGCGACCGCGGCGGGCCTGCTGGTCGCCGGCGCGGCTGTGGCCTGGATGCTGCAGCGAGTGCTCTTCGGCGCGCCCAACCCGGACGCCCCGCCGGCGGTTGACGCGCCGCTCACCGAGACCTGGGCGCTGGCCGTGCTGGCGGGCGCGCTGATCTACCTGGGCGTGGTGCCGGGTGGGCCCAAGCTGGCGGGCATACCGTTCCTGGACCCGGGCGCCATCAACGTGGTCAACGCCTCGGTGGCCGACCTCGCCTCCACCTACGCGCCGCCTTCGCCGACCCCGGGGGGCGGCGGATGACGACGCTGGTGCTGGCGCCCGAAGCGCTGGTGGTGGCGACCGGCGGTGCCACTTTGCTGATGTCGGGGCCGCGACGGGCGCGGGTCCGCGCGCGGGTCCACCGCTGGGGGCCGCGGGCGGTGGTGGCCGCGCTGCTGGTCGCGCTCGGGCTTGAGCTCTGGCTGGGCGCCCAGGTCGGCACCCTGTTCCAGGGCGGCTTCGTCCAGGACCGCTTCGCGCTCGCCGCGAAGGCCTCCGTGCTGCTGGCCCTGGCGGTGGGCGTGGCGGTGGCCGATTGGGACCTCGAGCGCCTGCCCGGTCCGCTGCCCGCGGCTCTCCTGGGTGCGTTCGGGGTCATGGTCGCGGCATCGGCCAGCGACCTCTTCGCCATCTGGATCGGGGCGGCGCTGGCGGTCGCCGGCGCGGCTGTGGCCTGGATGCTGCAGCGAGTGCTCTTCGGCGCGCCCAACCCGGACGCCCCGCCGGCGG
>DASUVY010000010.1:0-6920 GCA_036378695.1 Candidatus Dormiibacterota bacterium | reverse complement strand
GGCAGCCCGGCCTGGACGCCGCCGACCGAGCCCTCGCCGGAGCCCCCGGCGGCCCCGGAGCCTTCGGCGCCGGCCATGCCGGCGGCCGCAGCCCCGCCCGAGCCGCCGGCTCCGGCACCGCAGGCCGCGCCGCCCTCGGCCGAGCCCGCCTGGCCGGGCTCCCAGGAGGAAACCTCTGTGATGCCCGCCTGGCAGCCCGAGGCGACCCAGGCCATGAAGCCGATCACGGCCCCGCCCGAGCCCCCACCGGGCGTGGACGACACCCTGATCATGGGCGGCCCTGTAGCCGCCGGCGCGGGCGCCGCGGGCGCCGCTGGCGGGGCCCCGCCGGCTGCAGGTGGCGCCGAGCTGCGGATCCAGGCCGGTCCCGACCAGGGCCACACCTTCCGGGTCGGGGAGCACGCCCTGCGCATCGGCCGCTCGCCCGACAACGACCTGATCCTCCGCGACCCCGCGACCTCCGGCCACCACGCGCGGCTGGAGCGGCGGGGCGAGCAGTGGTTCATCGTCGACCTGGGTTCCACCAACGGCACGCTGGTCAACGGCGAGCCGATTCAGGAGAAGGAGCTCAAGACCCAGGACGAGATCAAGATCGGCCAGAACGTCGTCTCCTTCAACCTGCTGTAGGGGTTCGGCGGTGGGGGCCGTGAAACTCCGGCTCGCGTACGGGACCGACCCCGGGCTGCAGCGCCAGGAGAACGAAGACTCGGTACTGGTCTGGAAGCAGAAGGCGGGGGTCGACGCCCTGCTCGTGGTCTGCGATGGGATGGGCGGGCACGCGGCCGGGCGCCTGGCCAGCTCGATCGCGGTCGACACGTTCGCCAGCACGCTGGCCGAGGACGGCGGCAAGGGCGCCGACCCCGACCGCCTGCGCGAGGCCAGCGCCCGCACCAACACGGCCGTGCACATGGCGTCGACCGAGAACCCGGAGTGGCAGGGCATGGGCAGCACGCTGACCGTGGTCGCCATCGAGGGGTCCAAGCTGGCGCTGGTCAACGTCGGCGACAGCCCGGCCTATCTCTTCCGCAACGGCGACTACCGGCTGATCTCCCAGGACCATTCCTGGCCCGCCGAGCAGGTCCGCCTGGGCGTGATCAAGCCTGAGGACGCCAAGGACCATCCCATGAAGCACCGGCTGACGCGGGCGATCGGGGTCTGGGACCAGATCGCGGCCTTCACCGACGTCATCGACCTGCAGCCGGGGGACACCATCGTGATCTGCAGCGACGGTGTCGAAACCGCGGGCGTGAGCGTCGAGGAGATGTGGTCGATGCTCAACGAGGGCACGCTGGAGGAGGGGATCCGGCGCGTCATCGAGCGCTGCCGGGAGCTCGGGGCGCCCGACAACGTGACCGTCGCGGTGGCCGTCGTGGAGGCGGAGCGCGACCGCGAGCGCATGCGCCTGGACCGCATCGGGAAGACGCAGGTGCTGTCGATCAAGACCGTGACCATGCCCAAGATCAAGGCGCCGCAGGAGGAGTAGCGGCCCGTTTGTATACAAAGGCCGCGGCCGCGCCGGCCCTGAGCCCGCCGTCTGTATACAAACGGCCGGTGGGGGTCCCCGACTAAGGCCGGGGGGCGAGCACCGCCTGGGTCTGGATGGTGAGCGTGACGCGCTTGCCCTCCGCGTCGCGCACCTCGGTCTGCACCACGATCGTCGAACGGCCGACGTGCAGAGGCGTGGCCACCGCCTCGACGTGACCGTCGCGCACGGCGCGGAAGAAGTTGGTCTTGGACTCGATGGTCGAGGTCTGGTGCCCTTCGGGCAGGTTCATGACTGCGCAGAGCGCGCCCACGCTGTCGGCGAACGCCATCAGCGCCCCACCGTGCAGGATCCCCGCGGCGGTGCAGAGGTCGGCGCGCCACGCCATCCGCCCGCGCACCTTGTCGGCGGCGGCCTCCACCACCTCGACCCCCATCAGGTCGGCGAAGGGCATGCGCAGCTCGTCGGTCACTCGTAGGCCCTCACCAGCAGCTCCGCCAGGTGCCACACCTGCATGGGCGAGCGGCGGGCTCGCAGCCCGGCTTCCAGCTGCATCTGGCAGCCCGGGTTGCCGGTGACCACGACCGCGGCGCCGGTGGCCAGCAGGGCGTCCATCTTCTCGTCCAGGATGCGCGCCGACATGGGCGCCTCCAGCGCGTTGTAGATGCCGGCCGAGCCGCAGCAGACGTCGGGGTGCTGCATCTCGACCAGCTCGACGCCGGGCGTCGCCCGGATCAGGTCTCGGGGCTGCTTTTTGATGCGCTGGGCATGCGCCAGGTGGCAGGCGTCCTGGTAGCTCACGCGCACCTCGACCGGCCGCCGCCCCGTATCGGGCAGTCCGAGCTCCAGGAGCACCTCAGAGAGATCGCGCACGCGCCCGCCGAGGTTGGCATAGAAGTCCTTGAGGTGGGAGCCGCAGCCGGCCGAGTTGGTGACCAGGTAGTCGAAGTTCTCCATGCCGAAGGCGCGCGCGTTGACGTCGCGCAGGCGCCGCGCTTCATCGAGATCACCGTTGTGCGCGAAGAGGGCGCCGCAGCAGGTCTGCGCGGGCGCGAACCACACCTCACAGCCGGCCAGCTGCAGCAGGCGCACTGACGCCTCCATGGCCGCTCGGTACATCACCGGCATGACGCAGCCGTTGAGGAAGGCGACGCGTGCGCGCCGCGCGCCGAGGGCGGGTGCCACGTTTGACGCAGGCGGCCGCCAGGCGCCGCGCAGGCGCGGCAATCCGCGCCCGGCGGGCGACACGCGCGTCAAACCGACGCGCTGGGCGGCGCGCGTCAAGCGTCCGGCAGTGCGCAGCCGGCGCGGGTAGGGCAGCAGCTCGCGCATCACCCCGCGCGCCAGCGTGCGGGCGGCGGCCGGCTGCGTGGCCCGGGAGCGCAGCCGTTCGACCTCGGCTCGGCCGTGCTCGATGATCCGGCCGTAGGGCACCCCGGAGGGGCAGACGGCCTCGCAGGTGCGGCAGCCCAGGCAGAGGTCGATGTGGCGCGCCAGCTCCTCGGTGAAGGGCAGCTGCCCGCGCTTCCACTGCGTCATCAGGTAGATGCGGCCGCGCGGCGACTCCGTCTCCAGACCGGTGACGCGGAAGGTGGGGCAGGCGTTGAGGCAGAGGCCGCAGTGCACGCAGGTGGCGAGATCGTCGTCGGCGGGCGCGTCCGGTCCGTTGAAGACGTCGAGCAGGTTGCCGGTCATACCAGGTACCGCCCAGGCGAGAGCGTGCGGCCGGGATCGAAGGCGTCGCGCAGCCGGCGCATGATCTCGATAGTGGGCGGGGGCGTGCCCCAGGCGCCGACCTGGCGCTTGAGCGCGGGCGGCGCCGCCAGCAGCACCAGTGAGCCGCCCGTTTGCTCGGCCGCTCGCCGGGCCAGCGCGATGGTCTCGGCATCCCGGGCGTCGAACCAGTGCGCGACCCCAACGCCGGGCGACGCCCACCAGTCGGCGGCGGCGGGCAGTTGGTCGAGCACCCCCCGCAGGGCGCCGGCCGGCACCGAGATGCGCGCCCAGGCGTCTGATGTGCGGGCGGCGTGCTCGGCCCAAAAGCTGGGGTCGGCCTCGCTCCAGCCCAGCTCGGCGGCAGTGCGCCTCACCGCCGACTCGCTGCCGGCGAGGCGCGCGTGGACCTGGCCGCTGCTGGACATTTCGAGGGCGACCGGCGGCAGCTGCAGACGCAGCGCCCTGAGTGCCTCCTCCCAGCCACCCTCGGCGGCCAGGGTGACCTCGTGCAGCGGTCGCGGAAAGACCTTGAAGGACGCCGCCACCACCACGCCGCAGGCGCCCAGGGCGCCCAGATGCAGCTTGTTGAGGTCGTAGCCGCTGACGTTCTTGACCACCCGGCCCCCGGAGCTGGCCAGCTTGCCGTCGGGCAGCGCCACCCGCAGGCCGATCAAGAAGTCGCGAGCGGTGCCGTAGCGCAGGCGCAGCGGCCCCGAAAGCGCGGTCGCCACCAGCCCTCCGATGGTGTGGCCGGGCGCCGCGAAGGGGTCGAGGGGCAGGAACTGGCCGCCCCGGCCCAGCTGCTCGTTCAGCTGCTCCAGCGTCACGCCGGCCTGTACGGAGACGGTCATGTCGGCCGTGCTCTGCTCGGTGATCTCGGCCAGCCCGCCCGTTTCCAGCGCGAGGTCGAAGCGCTCGGGTGGATCGCCCATGCCCAGCAGGCGGCCGCCGCCGGTGGGGATGACCGCCTGGCCGTCGCCCGCCGCCTCGGCCAGACGCCGGGCGAGCTCCTCCTCCGAGCGGGGCCGCTCCACGGCCCGCGGCTCGAAGCCGTCTACCACCATCGCGCTTCCGCGGCCAGGCCCACGCGCGCCCGCAGCTTGGGATCGGGATTCTCGGGGTCCGGAAAGACCTTGCCCGGGTTGAGCAGCCCGTCGGGATCCAGCACCGCCTTCACGCGCTGCATGGCCGCGAGGTCGTCGGGACCGAAGATCCAGGGCATGAAGGCGTTCTTCTCGATGCCGATCCCGTGCTCGCCGGAGAGCGTGCCCCCGGCCTCGACCACCGCCTTCAGCATGTGCTCGCCGGCCTCCTCCACGCGCGCCAGGGCGCCCTTGTCACGGAGGTCGAAAAGGATGTTGGGGTGCAGGTTGCCGTCGCCGGCGTGGAAGACGTTGGCGACCGGCAGGTCGTACTCCTGGCCGATCTCGCTGACCCGGTGCAGCACCTGGGGCAGGCGCGTGCGCGGGACCACGCCGTCGTGCAGGTAGTAGTTCGGACGAATCCGCCCAAGGGCGCCGATGGCCCCCTTGCGGCCCGCCCAAAGGAGTTCGCGCTCGGCGGCGTCCGCGGCCCGGCGCACGTTGAAGGCTTCGTTGCGGTCGAGCAAGCCGCCGATGGCGTCCGCCAGCTCGTCGCAGCCCTCCTGCAGGCCGTCCACGTCGACCAGCAGCACCGCCCCGGCCTGGACCGGGTAGCCGGCGTGGTAGGCCGCCTCCACGGCGCCGATCGTCACCTGGTCCATCATCTCCAGCGCCGCGGGGACGATCTGGGCCCCGATCACGTCCGACACCGCCTGGCTGGCCGTCTCGATGCTGGGAAAGGCGGCCATCAGCGTCACCACCGATTCCGGTACCGGCAGCAGCTTGACCTTGACGCGCGTGATCGTGGCCAGCGTGCCTTCGGAGCCGACCAGCAGGCCGAGCAGGTCGAGGCCGGGCCGGTCGGGCGCGTCACCTCCGACCCAGGCCAGGGTGCCGTCGGCGAAGACCGCCTCCACGCCCAGCACATGGTTGGTGGTGACGCCGTAGTAGAGGCAGTGGGGGCCGCCGGAATTCTCGGCCACGTTGCCGCCGATCGTGCAGGCGGCCTGGCTGGAAGGGTCCGGTGCGTAGAAGAGGCCATGGCGGGCGGCGGCGGCCTGCAGGTCCTTGTTGACCACGCCGGGCTCGACCACGGCGGTGCGTGTGATGGGGTCCACCTCCAGGATGCGGCGCATCCGGGTGACCTGCAGCGCGATCCCGCCGCGCAGGGTGATGGCCCCGCCCGAGAGCCCGGTGCCGGCGCCGCGGGGCACGATCGGGATGCGGTGGCGCGCGGCCAGCTTCACGACCTCGACCACCTCCTCGCGGCTGCCCGGCAGGACCACCGCGTCGGGCAGCGCGTCGGCGATCGAGGCGTCGCGCTCGAAGATCACGAGATCGTGGCGGCGGTCGATCACGTGGCGGTCGCCGACGATGCGGCGCAGCGACTCCAGCACGGTCGCGGGAAGGGGCATCTAGCGGCCGAAGACTTCGAAGCGCCGGGCGCGTGCGTCCGGCAGCCCCGCCGCTTCCACGGGCTGCTGGCCCGGCATGAGCTCGCGCAGCCAGGGCGCGATCTCTCCGTCCGCCGGCATGCGGTCCTCGCGCTCGAAGAGAGCCTCCTGGATGCGCGCGTGGGGCGAGATCTGGATCGTGAACCAGACGCCCAGGCCGTCGGTGGTGACGAGGTGGTGGGTTTCGTCGACGCGGCGGTTGACCGGCAGCCTGAGCGGCCTGGCTTCCGCCGCCGCCCGCAGCCGCGCAGCCTCGGCCGCGATGTCCATAGGAATTCGATCTTAGGGGCCGCCGCTCGGCCTATGGCGGCGATCGAAGCTTTCGATATGTTGCCCTTCAGGCGTTGACGCGGCGCGTCGCGCTCGGTCCAATGGAGTGGTGGACGTCGTCATCTACAGCCGCCAGGACTGCGTGGAGACGGCCGTGATGCGCGACTACCTGGCCCGCATGGGCATCAACTATCGCGAGCTGGCGGTCGACGGCGACGCCGGGGCGCGGCGTGAGTGGGAGGACCTGGACGGCCAGGTGACGCCGCTGCTGGTGGTCGACCAGCGCCGCATCGTCCGGGGCCTCGACACCGCGCGGCTCGACCAGATCTTCGGCTTCATCGGCTGCTAGCCGAAGCTGACCTCCAGGACCTCCTCGACGACACCTACGAGCGCGCCTCGCCGCAGTACCGCGAGATCGTCACTGCGGAACGGCGCCTGGGCGCCAGCCAGGTGGTGCGCCTCCTGCAGGGAAAGCTCTTCATAGCGCTGGCCACCGTCAGCCCGGCCGGCGCGCCGCGGGTGATGCCGGTCGACGCGCTCTTCCTGGGCGGCCGCTTCCACTGGACGACTGATGGTTCGGCGGCGCGCATCGCGCATCTCAGGCGAGATCCGCGGTGCTCGGCGACCTGGTTCGACGCCGACCGGGCGATGGTCACCGTGCACGGCCGCGCCGAGCTCATCGTGAACGGCCATCCCGAATTCGAGGAGCTCGAGCTGGCCTGGGAGGCGACTCACGGCAGCCGCCCCAGTACCTGGGGCGAGCACATCTTTCATGGCCGCATCGAGCCGACGCACATGTACGCCTTCGCCCAGGATCCCGCCGACCTAGACTCCTAATTCGTGGACGGGCGGGGGCGCGTCGAAGCCGCGATCGCTGGCCGGGAGGTCGACCGGCCGCCCGTCGGCGCCTGGGGC
>DASUVY010000009.1:0-19879 GCA_036378695.1 Candidatus Dormiibacterota bacterium | reverse complement strand
TCGCGGATCGAGGCTTTCACGAGCGGGATTTAAAGAGTCGAGCCCATCAACGTGATCAGGTCGACCATGCGGCAGCTGAAGCCCCACTCGTTGTCGTACCAGCTGACCACCTTGGCCCAGTCATCGCCCAGCATCGCCGTGAGCGGCGCGTCGACGATCGACGAGTGCGGGTCGGTCTGGAAGTCGGAGGAGACGAGCTCCTCGCGCGAGACCCGCAGGATGCCGCGCAGCTGGCCGCCTGCCGCCTCCTCCATGGCCGCGTTGATGTCCTCGGCGGTGGTCGTCCGCCCCAGCTGCACCACCAGGTCGATCACGGAGACGTCGAGCACGGGCACCCGGAAGGACAGGCCCTGGAAGCGGCCGCTGAGCTCGGGCAGGACCTCGGCCACCGCCCGGTTGGCGCCGGTGGAGGTGGGAATGATGTTGTCGGCCGCCGCCCGGGCTCGGCGCAGGTCCTTGTGCGGCAGGTCCTGCAGCCGCTGGTCCGCGGTGTAGGCGTGGATCGTCGTCATCATCCCCTTCTCCACGCCGAAGCTGTCGTTCAGGACCTTGACCACCGGCACCAGGCAGTTGGTGGTGCAGGACCCGTTGGAGACGATGTCGTGCTTGGCCGGGTCGTAGCCCTCGTGGTTGACGCCCATCACCACCGTGTAGTCCTGGTTCGTGGCGGGCGCCGAGATGATGACCTTCTTGGCGCCGCCCTTGTCCCGATGCGCGCGCGCCTTTTCGGCGTCGGTGAAGAGCCCCGTCGACTCGACCACGATCTCGACTCCCAGGTCTTTCCAGGGCAGCGCGCCCGGGTCCTTCTCGGTCAGGAAGCGAACGCCCTTGCCGTCGACCTGGATGTGGTCGCCGTCCGCCTTGACGGCGGGCCCGAAGGTGCCCAGGGCCGTGTCGTGCTTGAGGAGGTGGGCGAAGGTATTGGCGTCCCCGATGTCGTTGACGGCGACGATCTCGAAATCGGCGCCCAGAGTGTGGGCCGCGCGGTAGATGTTGCGGCCGATGCGGCCGAACCCGTTGATCCCGACCTTCACAGCCATCCCGGCGTAAATGTTAGGCGGAGCGGGTGACCGGCCTCTCCGGCTGGGAATCCCCGTCGGGCAGGGCGTCGGCCATCTCCACCAGGCGACGCAGGCGGTGGTTGATGGCCGACTTGGAGAGCTTCATGTGGTCCGCCAGCTCGGTCAGGTTGAGGTCCGGATTCTGGCGCCGGGCCCGCGCCATCTCCTGCAGCGCCGGCGAGAGTCCGGCCAGCAGTCCGGCGCCCTCCAGCTTCTCGATCGCGCTCACCTGGCGTAGCGCCGAGCCGATGGTCTTGTCGATGTTGGCGGTCTCGAAGTTGAGGCGGCGGTTGACCTCGCCGCTGACCTCGCGCACGACCCGCACCTTCTCGAACTCCATCACCGCCCGGCTGGCGCCCACCAGCCCGAGCGTGCGCACGATGGCGTCCCCTTCCTTCAGGTAGATGACGTGGTGGCCGGCGCGCTCGATCATGCCGGCCCGGATGCCGGCGTCATGGAACAGCCGCAGGAGCGCGGTCCCCCAGCCCAGCGTGGGCACGCTGAACTCCATGTGGTAGCGCCCGCTGGGAGCGTTGACCGAGCCGCAGCCCAAGAAAAAACCGCGCAGCATCGCCTTGCGGTCGCAGTTCTGGTCGGGCAGGGCACGGGCCGCGGGCTGTCCGAACATCGCCTCCAGCGCGGTCGGGATGGGTAGCTCGATGAAGAAGGCCATCTGCTTGGCACTCTTCACCGCCTGGTACTTGGCCTCTATGCCCCCCATCACGCGCGCCAGGCGCACGACCTTGCGGGCGACGGTGTTGCGCAGGAGGGGGAAGTAGGCGGCCTGGCCGATGCCGGTTCGGATGACGCGGCCGCGAGTGGAGAAGAAGATGCCCAGCAGCTCGCTGACCTGGCAGCAGGAGCGCGCCGGCGTCAGCCCCGCCAGCTCGGCTTTGACCTCAGCGGCGAATGACGTTAGACCACGACTCCCTGGGCTTGGATTCCACCCTCCGTCCGCCCTGGCTTTCCAGTCTAGACCGGGTTCTCCGACATAATCAAAGTCAGGTGAGCGAGACCGTCAGGCAGGCTCAGGTGAGGTCGGCCGGCCTTTCCGAGGAGCAGCTCCTGACCATGTACCGGCAGATGGTCCTGGCCCGCGCCATCGACCGCCGGATGTGGGTCTTGAACCGCCAGGGCAAGGCGCCCTTCGTGATCTCGGGCCAGGGTCACGAGGCGGCGCAGGTGGGCGCGGCCGCCGCGCTGCGGCCGGGCGTCGACTGGCTGGTGCCCTACTACCGCGACCTCGCCTTCTGCATCGCCATGGGCATGACCGCGCTCGACTTCATGTACTCGGTCTATGCGCGCCGGCCGGACCCCAACAGCGCCGCCCGCCAGATGCCCTCCCACTTCGGCCTCAAGCGCTCACGCATCGTCAGCGCCTCCAGCCCGGTGGCGACCCAGATCATCCACGCCGCCGGCATCGCCTATGCCTCCAAGGTTCGCAAGCTGGACGAGGTCGCCGTGACCTGCATCGGCGAGGGCGGCACCTCCAAGGGCGACTGGCACGAGGGGCTGAACTTCGCGGGCGTGCACAAGCTGCCCTTCATCTGCATCGTGCAGGACAACGACTACGCGATCTCGGTGCCACACCGGCTACAGATGGGCGTCGACTCGGTCGCCCGCCGCGCGGAGGGCTACGGGCTGGCCGGCGACACCGTCGACGGTGGCGACATCCTGGCCGTCTACGCGGTCATGAAGCGCGCAGTCGAGCGCGCGCGCTCGGGCGGCGGGGCGACGCTGGTCGCGGCCAAGGTCGCCCGCTTCACCTCTCATTCCTCGGACGACGATCAGCGCCGCTACCGGCCGCAGGAGGAGCTGGAGTCGCTGCTCCGGCGCGACCCGATCGAGCGCTTTCGCACGCTGCTGCTGGATGAGGGTTTGCTGAACGAGGCCGGCGATGAGCGCATCCAGCAGGAGGCCACGACCGAGGTCGACGAGGCCGTACGCACCGCCGAGGCCGCCGAGCCGCCGGAGGCGGACGATTTCACGCGTGGGGTTTACGCCTGATGGCGGTCGCAACCCTTATCGAAGGGGTCCGGCAGGCAATGGACGAGGAGATGGCACGCGACGAGCGCGTCTGGGTGCTGGGCGAGGACGTGGGCAAGAAGGGCGGCGTCTTCCTGGCCACCGAGGGTTTGTATGCGAAGTACGGCGAGGCGCGCGTCCTGGACACCCCGCTGGCCGAGTCCTGCATCGTGGGCGTGGCCATCGGTTCGGCCATCAACGGCCTGGTCCCCGTGGCCGAGATCCAGTTCGCCGACTTCATCCACCCGGCCTTCGACCAGATCGTCAGCGAGGCCGCGCGCATGCGCTACCGCTCCAACGGCGATTTCACCTGCCCCATCGTGGTCAGGGCGCCCTGGGGCGGTGGCGTGCACGGCGGCCTCTACCACTCGCAGTCGGTGGAGGCCTTCTACGCCCACGTGCCTGGCCTCAAGGTGGTGATGCCGAGCACCCCCGAGGACGCCAAGGGCCTGCTGAAGTCGGCCATCCGCGACCCCGACCCGGTCATGTTCTTCGAGCACAAGAAGACCTACCGGCTGATCAAGGGCGAGATCCCCGAGGGCGAGTACACGACGCCGATCGGCCCGGCCGCCATCCGGCGCCAGGGCGGCAAGCTGTCCTGCTTCGCCTGGGGGCTGATGATGCACTACAGCCTGGAGGCGGCCGAGGCGGTGGCGGCGGAGGGCATCGACGTCGAGGTCGTCGACCTGCGCACCCTGAAGCCGCTCGACACCGAGACCATCGTGGCCTCGGTCAAGAAGACGGGGAAGGCGATGGTGGTGCACGAGGACAACCTGACCGGCGGATTCGGCGCCGAGATCTCGGCCGTGGTCGCCGAGCACGCCTTTGAATACCTGGACGGCCCCGTGCTGCGGGTGTGCGCGCCGGACGTGCCGGCCATGCCCTTCAACAAGCCGCAGGAGGACGCGTTCATGCCGAACCCGGCAAAGATCGCCGAGGCCATGCGGAAGCTCGCGGACTACTGAAAGCTCCGAGCATCTCGGACGCCGAGTACGCGCACCGCCGGGAGGCGGTGGCAGCGGGTCTGGAGGCGGCCCGCCTGGACGCGCTCTGCGTCTTCTACCCCGCGCGCGTGGCCTGGCTCACCGGCTTCCACCACATCCCCACCGAGCGCCCGATCGCGGCCATCCTGGACAGGGACGGGTTCTGCACGCTGGTGGTGCCCGCTGTCGAGAGGGAGCACGCGGAGTCGGTGCCCGGCATCGACCGCGTCGACGTCTACTTCGAGTACCCGGGCGACCGCCACCCCATGCAGACCGTCAAGGACGGCCTGGCCAACCTGCAGGCGCGGCGGGTGGCGGCCGACCACGACGGCTACATCGAGTACTGGGGCTATCGCGGCCCGCGCCTCAGCGACCTCCTGGGCCAGCGCCCGGCGGACGGCGAGCCGCTTATCGAGTCGCTGCGGCGGGTGAAGTCGGCCGCCGAGCTGGCATGCATGCAAGTCAGCGCCGACTGGGCCGGGCGCGGCCACCGGGCCATGCAAGCGGCGATCAGGCCGGGCCAGACCGAGATGGAGTGCTACGAGGCACCGGCCGCCCAGACGCTGCAGGAGATGATCGCCGAGATGCCCGGCTGGCGCCCGCGGCGCTTCGCCGGCAGCGGCCTCACCTGCATGTTCGTGGGCGGCAAGAAGACCGCCATGCCCCATGGCTTCGTGCGCGGCCACGGCCTGCAGCCCGGCGATGTCCTGGTCAGCGGCGCCGGCGCCGACATCGACGGCTACAGCAGCGAGTTGGAGCGCACGATGATCATCGGCGAGCCCTCAGCGGCCCAGCGCGAAGCGTTCGCGGCCATGGTCGCGCTCCAGGACCGGGCCTTCGCCGTCATGAAGCCCGGAGTGCCCATGGGACAGGTCGAGCTGGAGGTGATCGAGGTCGCCCACGAGCTCGGCCAGGCGGCGCACCTTCGCCACCACGTCGGGCATTCGGTAGGACTGGAGGTGCACGAGGCGCCCTTCCTGGACCGCGGCGAGACCGATCCGCTGGAGCCGGGAATGGTCTTCACGGTCGAGCCCGGGATCTACCTGCCCGAGCTCGGCGGCTTCCGGCACTCGGACACCGTCGTGATCACCGAGGAAGGGTGCCGGCTGCTGACCGATTACCCGCGGGACCTGGAGTCCCTGGTGATCAGCACGTAGGGGCGGGGCTTGCCCCGCCCTAGGAGGCTTTCCGCGTGTGCGGCCGCACCAGCAGCTGGACTTCCTTGGGGAACTTCTCCAGGATCGGGTCGGGGACCTGGTAGCCGGCTTCCATCGAGGGCTCCGTGATCCAGAAATCGAGCACGCTGCCGATCAGCTCCACACAGGCGGGCACCGGCAGGCCCAGACCCTGCAACCGCCCGGATTGGCTTTCCAGGTAGGCCTTGGCCTGACGCTGGTACTCGCGCGCCAGCACCCGCAGCCGCCGGTTGTTGACCGAGCCCGTGCTGCCCATCCGCAGCGCGCGCAGCTGCTCGCTCTTGGCGTGCCAGAGCTCGCGCGTCACCTCCCGCGTCGCTTCACCCAGGCCAAGGCCGATAGCCCGGATCTCCTCCAGGCGCCGTTCGTCGACGCGCTCGACCCAGCGCTTGCGCGCCTCCGCGTCACCCAGCTCGCAGGCGCCGTAGTAGCCGACCTGGCGGCCCGGCAGGCTGCGCGCGGTGAAGTGGCGGCAGGTGTTGAAACGGCCGAGCGGCCGGTACTGCGAATCCACGGCCAAAAACTCGATGGGCTGGTAGGCCGGGCAGTCGTCGAAGTCGTCTGGATAGGGCCGTGCGTAAGGACACGCATCGGCTTGGCGGGCCATGTGAGGTGAATCTAGGAAGGGTCGAGCGCAACTCGGCCGCTATCCTGTGAAGAACTCCCGTGGATATCACCGGGCGCCTGGTCCGCTTGCGCGCCCCGCGCCCGGATGACGCCGAGGACCTGGCCCGCAACGTGGCCGACCCCCAGGTCGTCGAATTCCTCGACAACTGGGCCTGGAGGCCCTACTCGGTGGCCGACGCGCTGGAGTTCATTGCGCGCCGCGACCCCTCCGAGATGCGGTGGGCGATCGACCGGCTGGAAGACGGGCGCTTCATCGGCGTGACCGGTCTGCGCGACCTGGACTTTCGCAATCGCAACTGCCACTGGGGCATCTGGATCGGGCCGCCCCAGAACTGGGGCCAGGGGTACGGGACGGAGGCCTGCCGGCTGGCCACTCGCTACGCGTTCCACCAGCTGGGGATGGAGAAGGTGTACCTCGAGTTCTACGAGGGCAACGAGCGCGGGCGCCGCGCCTACGAGAAGGCGGGCTACCGCCTGGAGGGCACGCTCCCGCGCGACACCTGGCGGGACGGCCGCCTGGTCACCAGCTACCTGATGGCCGCCTACCGCGACGACCCGCTGTACGCCTAGGCGACGGGCGCTTTCGCGGAGACTCTGACGCGCCAGTCGGCGGGCGCTTCCACGCGGCCGCGCACCAGATCGTCGTAGGCCGACTGCAGCTGCCTCGTCACCGGCCCCGGCCGGCCCCCGCCCACCGCGTAGTTGTCGATCTCGACGATGGGCATCACCTCGGCCGCGGTGCCCGCGAAGAACGCCTCCTCGGCCACGTAGAGCTCGGTGGGATCCACCTCCCGCTCCTGCACAGGCAGTTCTAGCTGGGCGGCCAGCCGCAGCACGGTGTCGCGGGTGACGCCCTCCAGGATCGCCTCGGTCTTGGCGGGTGTGACGACCACGCCGTCGCGGACGATGAACAGGTTCTGGCCGGCGCCCTCGGCCACCTTGCCCGACTCGTTGAGCAGGATGGGCATGTCGTAGCCCTTGAGCTGCGCGTCGACCATCGCCACCCGGCTGTTCAGGTAGTTGGCGCTGGCCTTGACGCGCGGTGACATGGCGTTCTCCGACGGCCGCCGCCAGGTGCTGAGCAGGCAGCGCACGCCCTTCTCGTAGCGGGCGCCGCGCGGACGCGGATAGGCCAGGATGTAGGCCCCGGTCGTCCCCTCGGCGTCCTTCCCCCACTCCACCGCGTCGAAATAGGCGACCACGCGCAGGTGCGCGTCCTCGTGCACCTCGTTGGCGCGCAGCAGCTCCGCCATGGCCTCGATCAGCTGCTCGGCCGTGTAAGGGATGTCGATGCGCAGCACGCGCATGGAGGTGCCGAAAAGGCGCTTCATGTGGTCGCGCGCGCGGAAGATCAGGAGGTCGTCCGAGCCGTCCGCGCGGTAGGCGCGGATGCCCTCGAAGACGCTGGCGCCGCGCAGCACGGCGTCGCTGCTCACGTGGATGTTCGACTCTGCCCAGGGCACGATGCGCCCGTTCAGCCAGGTGTTCTTGGGAGTGGCCTCGCTCATTTCCCGTCCATTATCGAAGCCAGCGCACCGCGTTGCCGTGCGGGCCGGCGGTGGCCAGCAGGCGGTCTTCACCCCCGGGCCAGGCGGTCAGACGCACCTCGAAGGTGCCGATGCCCGGCTCCATACGGAGCCAGGCCAGCGGCGCATCGATGCCCGCCGCCCGGCCGGCGCGCAGGAGGGCGCGCTCGACTCGGGCGCGGTCGGACACCGCCAGGTACTGCACGAACACGGAGTGGAAGACGACCGTGACCACGCCGCGCGCGGGCTGCGCCAGCTTGGCCTCCAGCCAGCTCGCCGCATCCGCCTTCTCGATCTCCACGGGCACCGCCTGCGCAATCTGGATGGCGCCGCGCAGGAGCTCAGCCCGGCGCCGGTTGGAAGGCCAGACGAACGCCGCCAGCTCCAGCTCCCCCTCCGGCGTTCTGGGGTCGATGGGGCGCAGGTCGCAACCGCTGCGCTGGCTGATGCGTACCCGGCGCGGCTGAAAGGGTGGCGGGACTTTGAAGGCCTGCTCCAGGCAGACCGGCGAGTTCGGTTCTCCCCAGGAGCCCTCCGCGGCCTCGTAGCGGTAGTGGTCCCAGCGCAGGTTGAGGCCCGCGCTGGCGCCGATCTCGAGCAGGCGCAGCGGCCGCCGCCAGGCACGCGCCACCTCCAGGAAGCCGCCCAGCAGTGCCGCCGAGCGGCCGACCTCGTTGGTCTGGCAGGGCATCGCCACCAGCTCCGCCAGCTCCTGGCGTCGCTTCTCAACCGCCGCCTTGAATAGGGGCCAGGCCGCCGCCGGGTCGCGCTCGGCGTAGGCGGCGGCGAGCTCCGGGAGCCCGCCCCCGAGGACCAGCCGGTGCACGCCGGCCAGCAGGCGCAGCGGCACCGCGGCGCTGCCGGGTTCCAGCGCGTGCCGTTCCAGCAGGCGCCAGACGGGGCCGCCGGCCTCGACGTCGTCCGCTGCCCGCACCAGCAGGCCGGCGTAGACGGGCTCCTCCGCCTCGGCGCAGCACTCGGCCTGGCGGCGCAGGCGTCGGGCCAGGGCCTGCCGGCGGTCGTCAGGCAAGCGAGCGGGCGCGCGCCAGGTACCAGGCCAGGGTCTCCGGCAGCGCGTCCTCCAGGGACGAGGGCCGGAAGCCAAGCTGGGCCTGGCTGGGCTGGAGGTCAAGCGGTGGCGCCGGCGGGTAGGGCGCCTCCGCGTCCGGCAGCGGGCGCAGCTCGACCGGGCGGCCCAGGGCCCGGCCGATGGCCTCGAAGAGGTCGCGCAGGCTGACCCCGGCGAAGGCGACGTCGAAGCTGCTGCCGTCCAGCCTTCGGGCCGGGTCGCAGGCCAGCGCACAGGCGTAGCCGACGTCCTTGACCCAGGCCAGCCCCGCGTTACGCTCATAGGTCGCCTCGGGGACGGGGATGGGCTCGCCTCTCTCGACCAGGCGGATGCAGCGCGCGATGCGCAGGCTGGGATCGTCCGGTCCGATTACGGCGTGGGCCCGGATCACCACGCCCGCCGTCGCCGGCGGCTCCTGGGCGACCACGACGTAACGGCCGTCGAAGATCCGCACCAGGTCCTCGATGTCCGCGGGCGCCGGGCGGGCCAGG
The DNA here is from genome assembly GCA_036378695.1 of Candidatus Dormiibacterota bacterium. GTDB lineage: Bacteria > Chloroflexota > Dormibacteria > Dormibacterales > Dormibacteraceae > CF-28. The sequence goes on along the minus strand of DASUVY010000009.1, from coordinate 10,901 downwards.
TCCAGCACGACGTCCGGCCGTACGTGCTCCAGGGCGCCGGCCAGCTGGCCGGCGTCGCGGCGGTCGAAAGCGTGGTAGCTGGTGAAGGTGCCGTACGGGCGCGGGGTGCGCCCGCCGGCCACCGTCTCGACCCCGCGGCGCATGAGCTCCTTGCAGGCGGCGACGCCGATGAAGCCGGCGCCGCCGATCACCAGTGCCCGCGTCATATATCCCGAGCGCTGAACTCGACATCGACGCCATCGAGGCTCGCCAGGCGGCGCGCCATCTCCTGCGCCATCACCACGCTGCGGTGGCGGCCGCCGGTGCAGCCGAAGGCGACCACCAGCCGGTCGCGCTGGTAGAGCGGTATGACCCAGCGCAGCAGCGCCGCCAGGCGCTCGGCCAGCTCACCGGCCGCGGGTTGGCTCAGCACGTAGTCGACGACCCGCGGATCGCTGCCGTTCAGATCGCGCAGCTCGGGCACCCAGTACGGGTTGTCCAGGAAGCGCACGTCCACCAGCCAGGTCGCGTCCTCGGGGATGCCGTTCTTGTAGGCGAAGGCGAGGCAGGTGACCAGCGGCCGCTCGCGTGGCCGGAGGCGGGCGGCGAGTCCTTTGGCCTCTTCGAGGGCGATCCGGTGGTGGGCCCGCTCGTGGCTGCCGCCGGCCTGGCCGTCGTCCGGCCCGACGTGCACCAGCGTGTAGGAAACGCCCTCCCCGTCCAGCGCACGCAGCTGTGCCGGCGCATCGGGCCCCAGCACGCGCACGTCTGGGTGGGCGGCCCGGAAGACCGGCGCCGCCGCCTCCGCGTCGGCGCCCCCCAGCACGACTGGCTTGGTCAGACGATCAGCTCCTTGAGACGCAGCGCGACACGCTCCGGCACGCCCGCCGCCTGCAGATCCTCGACGGAGGCATCGCGGATGCCCTGCAGCGAGCCGAAGGTCCGCAGCAGCGCCTTCTTGCGCGCGGGCCCGATCCCCTCCACCGAGTCGAGCGGTGAAGTCAGCGCCTTGCGGGAGCGGACCTTGCGGTGGTGCGTGATCGCGAAGCGGTGCGCCTCGTCCCGCACGCGCTGGAGCAGGAACATGGCGGGCGAGTTGTGCTCCAGCACGATGGGTTCGGCCCGGTCGGGCGCGAACACCTCCTCCCTCTGCTTGGCCAGCCCGAAGGTCGGAATGTCGGCGAAGCCCTGGTCCTCCAGCACCTCCAGTCCGGCGCTCAGCTGGCCGCGGCCGCCATCGATCAGGACCAGGTCCGGACGCGAGGAGAAGGAGCGGTCGCCCACGTCGGCGGCATCCTCGCGGCGCAGCGCGGTCTCCAGGCGGTCGAAGCGGCGGCGGATGACCTCCTGCAGCATCGCGAAGTCGTTGGGTCCAGGCGTGAACTTGATCCGGAAGTGCCGGTAGTGCTCGTTCTTGGGCCGGCCCTCCTCGAAGACCACCATCGAGCCCACCGCCGAGTCGCCCTGGATGTTGGAGATGTCGTAGCACTCGATCCGGTGCGGCGGCTGGCCGAGGTCGAGCGCCTCGGCCAGCGCGGTGAGCATGGGCTCGGTCCGGCTGCGGTCGTAGTCGGCCTCGATGCGCTGCTGCTTGAGGTTCTCGGTGGCCGTGTCCGTGAGCTGGTCGATGAGGCCCCGCTTGCGGCCCCGACGCGGCACCTCCAGCGCCACCGGGCCGGCACGTTTGGACACCAGCCAGTCCTGCACCAGCTCCGGTTCATCGAGGGGACCGGGCAGCAGGATGGTGCGCGGCACGTGGGTGGCGCTTGCGTAGTACTGGAGCACGAACCCGCGCAGGAGCTCGCCCTCGGTGGCCTCGCCGGCGCCCTCCAGGGCGTGCCCGTCGTGGCCGATCATCTTGCCCTGCCGGATGTAGGCGACCTCCACGTACACGTCCTTGCCGTCGCGCGCGTAGGCGACCAGGTCCTGGTCGTCGCGGCTGTGCGTGAGGACCTTCTGGCGGTCGGCGATCTTCTCGATCGCCATCAGCTTGTCCCGGTAGCGGGCGGCGTTCTCGAAATCGAGGGCCGCCGCGGAGGCGGCCATGCGGTCGCGCAGGTCGCGCGTCAGAACGTCCGAGCGCCCCTCCATGAACATCGCGACCTGGCGCAGCGTGGAGTGGTAATCGTCACGACTCACGCGGCCCTCGCAGGGCCCCGGGCACCGCCGGATGTGGAAGTCGAGGCAGACCTTGCCCTGCCGGAAGATGTCGTCCGAGCAGGTGCGGAAAGGCAGCAGCTGGCGCAGCGACTTGACCGTGCTGCGCAGCGATTGGGCGCTCGTGTAGGGACCGAAATAGAGCGCGCCGTCCTTGGCGATGCGGCGTGTGTAGTGCACGCGCGGAAACTCCTCGGCGACGGGCAGCTTCAGGTAGAGGTAGTTCTTGTCGTCCTTGAGCCGGATGTTGAAACGCGGCTTGTAGTGCTTGATGAAGTCGTTCTCGAGCACCAGCGCCTCGACCTCGTTGGCGGTGCGCACGAACTCGAAGTCCCAGACCTTGCGCAGCAGCTCCGCGAGGCGCGCGTTCTGCGCGTAGCCGGGCGTGAAGTAGGAGCGCAGGCGGTCGCGCAAGCGCAGCGCCTTCCCGACGTAGATGACCTGCGCTTTCTTGTCGCGCAGGAGGTAGACGCCAGGGCTGTCCGGCACCGCCCGCAGGCGCTTGCGGATGCCCTCGGCGTTGTCGGTCTCGATCGCCATCGCGGCTAGACTACCCGCCCATGGCGGAGCAGCCAGGGGGGGCGTCGGGGGGAAGGGCTTTGCCCGGCCCGACGCAAGGGGGGACGTCCCCCCACTCTCAATTTGGCGAGCTCGGCCCCCAACCCAGCACGGTCGTTCCCCACTACGTCGCGCCCGTTCCCGCAACCACGCCCACCAACCAGCTGGCCATCGTCAGCCTCGTGGCGGGGGTCGCCTGCTGGTTCATCCTGCCCGTGATCGGGGCCGTGGTCGCCATCATCACCGGGCACATGGCCCGCGGCCAGATCAGGAGGACCGGCGAGAGCGGCAGCGGGCTGGCGCTGGCCGGGCTGATCCTGGGCTACGTCCACCTCCTGCTGGGCGTGCTGATCGTCCTGTTCGTGGTCGTCGTCGTGTTCGGCGTCGTGGGACTGGTGGCCGTCCACCACTAGGTCTGGACCTCCTGATCCAAACTCCTCTGCCCTTCGTATAGACGGTCAGGGAAGGGAGGCCCGCAGCCTCCCGCATCAGGAGGGGTAAGGCATGTCCGAGCTCACACGGCGCCGCTTTCTCACGGCGACCTCAGTCGGTGCGGCAGCCGTCGCCAGCGGCCTGGCCGCCACCTCGAACCTGGTCGAGGAGACCCTGCAGGCGGCGCAGCCGCCGCGGCTCGCCGAGGGCGAGGAGCTGGTCGCCCACGTGCGGTCACTGACCACGGGGGAGATCACGCTATTGCTGGGGACGACGCAGGTCGTCTATCGCGACCGGGAGCTGGCCCAGCGGCTGGCGCAGGCCGCTGCCAGGGCGGGGAGGTAGGCCGATGTCGTCCCACCGCGAAGCGCCGGCGATCTCCAAGGACCCCGTCGCCGACAACACCGACACCTACGCGTTCGTCAGCCCTGACCGCGCCGACACCGTGACGCTGATCGCCAACTTCATACCCCTGGAGGCCCCTGCCGGCGGCCCCAACTTCTTCGAGTTCGGCGATGACGTGCTCTACGCGCTGTACGTGGACAACGACGGCGACGGCGGGCCCGACGTCACCTACCAGTTGAGGTTCCGCACAGACGTCCGGAACCCCGACACCTTCCTCTACAACACTGGGCCGATAACCTCGCTGGACAGCCCGAGCTGGAACCGGCGGCAGTTCTATTCGGTGACCAGGGTGGACGGCGCCGGCAACGAGACCATCCTCGGGTCAGACCTGGCGTCGCCGCCGTGCAACATCGGTCCGCGATCGACACCGAACTACAGCGCGCTGGCGGCGGCGGCGGTGCACGACCTGCCCGGCGGCCGGCGTGTGTTCGCGGGCCAGCGTCGCGAGGGCTTTTACGTCGACCTGGGCTCGATCTTCGACCTGGGGGCACTGCGGCCGTTCCAGGAGCTGCATCTGATCCCGATGGCGCCTACCCCGGGCGTCGACGCCACCAAAGACGTCAACGTCCACACGATCGCCATCCAGGTCCCCAAGTCCGATCTGACGCGGGACGGGTCCACACTGACGGATCCGGCGGATCCGCGCGCGGTGGTCGGCATTTGGGCGGCCGCCCTGCGCCGCAAGGCGCACATCCTGGGCGGCGCCGACCAGGCAGGGGACGTGGAATCCGGGCCCTGGACGCAGGTCTCGCGCCTGGGCAACCCCCTTTTCAACGAAGTGATCGTGCCGATGGCGCGCAAGGACCAGTGGAACGCCCTGCCGCCGAGCCAGGACGGCCAGTTCGCGCAGTACGTCGCGCAACCGGAGCTCGCCCGGCTGCTGCCCGTCCTCTACCCGGGCGTCTTCCCGCACCTGGCGGCCTACACCAAGGATCGGGCGGATCTGCTGGCGATCCTGCTCACCGGCATTCCTTCTGGCGTCATTCCCGGCTTCCAGAACTTCACAGGTACGACCCAGGCGGACATGCTGCGCTTGAACCTGGCGATCCCGCCCTCGGCCAGCCCCAACATCAATGGCATCCTGGGCGGCGACCTGGCCGGCTTCCCGAACGGCCGGCGTGTCTTCGACGACACCGTCACCATCGAGATCCGCGCCGTGGCTGGCGTGACCATACCGCTGGTCGACAAGACCTACACGCCCGACGCCGCCGCGGGCGGGGTCACCGACATCGTGCACAACGGCACACTGGCCAGCAATCCGGACCTGGCCGACCGCTACCAGTCAGGCTTCCCTTATCTGGGCCTTCCCAAGGACGGCTTCCACACGCCGTCCTCCTAGGCTCACGGGCTCGGCGGCGCGGCCGCCGAGCCCTCCTCCGGCGCGCTCCAATCGACCTCGGTGACTTCGCCGCTCTGGATCGAGGCCACCGTGGGGAGGTCCGGGTCGTCGGTCCAGATCCTGTATTCGCCCTCGGCCAGCTCGGGAAAAACGGCCGCGAACGAGGCGCGACCCCGACCCTCGAATCGCCGGACCACCGTGTGCACCCGGCGGGAGTCGGCGCCGAGCGGGCTCACCTCGATCTCCCGCTCGAAGAGGTAGGCGGGCGTGTGAATGACCAGCGCCCCCACGCCATCGCCGATGTCGAGCAGCAGGTCGCCGAGGGGTCCGCGGTGGCCATGACCGTGCATGCCCACGCCATCCTAGTGTGGAGAGCCCATGGCCCGCGGCGTGGCACCCGAGCGGACTGACCCGGACCTCGCCGCATTGCTGGCGGCAGGCGACCTTGACGCGCTCGCCGAGCTCTACGACCGCTACGGGGCACTGGCCTATTCGGTCGCCGTGCGCGTGCTCGGCGACGCCGGCCTGGCCGAGGACGCCGTTCAGGAAAGCTTCCTGGCGCTCTGGCGAAACGCCGGCCAGTTCGACGCCGGCCGTGGGTCGCTCCGCTCCTGGCTGCTCACCTCGACTCGCAACCGCGCCGTCGACCGCCTGCGCGGTCGCGGCGCGCACGAGCGGCGCGAGCTGGAGCTGGAGGCCGCGGCCGGCAGGGCCGCGACAGGCGCCGGCTCGGATCCCTGGCGCGAAGTCTCCGCTGGCCTCGAGCGCGAGGCGGTGGTCGAGGCCCTGGGCCGGCTGCCCGCCGAACAGCGCCAGGTCGTCGAGCTCGCCTATTTCGGCGGCTATACCCACCGTGAGATCGCCGAGCTGCTCCGCGTGCCGGCCAGCACGGTCAAGGGCCGGATGCGGCTTGCCCTCGAGAAGCTGCATTCGTACTTGGAAGGGAAAGGAGTGGTGGGTTGATCACCGATCAGGATCACGCCGAGCTGGAGGGCCTGGTGGCGGCGGTCGCCCTGGGCGCCGCCGACGCGGCCGACGCGGCGGCTGTCGCCTCGCACCTCGAGACCTGTCCCGGCTGCCGGGAGCTGGCCGGGCGCCTGGCGCGGGCGGTGACGGGGCTCCCGATGGCGGTCGAGGTGGTCGAGCCGCCCCCCAGCCTCCGGGCCCGCATCCTGGCCGCGGCGGCCGCGGCCCCCGCCACGGGCGCGGCGCCGCCGGTGATGGCGCGCCGGCGGCCGCCACGTGTGACCCGCACCGTGAGCCCGGGTTGGTGGCGGCCGCTGGCGGTGGCCGCGGCCGCCGTGATCGCATTCGGCCTGGGCGCCGGCGTGGGCTTCGGCCTGGGCGCCGGCCGTGGCGGACCAGAAGGGGGGCAGGCGGTGGCCCAGTACGTCATGACCGGGTCGGGCCCGCTGGCCGGAGCGCACGGCCGTGTCTACGAGCTGCGCCGCGACGGGCTGACCCTGATCCAGTTCAGCGGCCTGTCACAGCCGGCCGCGGGCCACGTGTACGAGGTCTGGCTGATCTCACCTGGGGGCCAGGCGCAGGCGGGCGGGGTCTTCGTTCCCGGCGCCGACGGCAGTCAGGTGGTGGTGCTGGGCCGCGGCCTGGCCGGCGTCAAGACGCTGGCGGTCACCGAGGAGGCGGGGCCGGCGGGCGTTACCGCGCCGACCCAACAGCCGCAGCTGGTCGGGAGCGTCTGACGCCGGGAGTGCCTTAGAAGTGCACCCCTCGCATCAGGTAGGCGAGGGCGGCCTGCTCGACCGGCATCTCCTCCTCCTCGGCCTTTGGTTTGCGCCCGGGCTTCTCGCCGTCCTTGGGCGTGCTGTCCGGGAAGACGTGGTAGGCGCCGGTCATGACGAAGTTGAGGAAGCCCGGTGAGATGGTGTCGACCGACTCGCCCAGCTTGCCCAGCCTCGTGCTCACCTCGGGGTCCTGGGTGAGGATGGCCTGCACCACCATCTCCGCCGCCTCGTCCGAGGAGATGGTCGGGAAGTTCTTGTAGATCCCGGTCGGCGCGATCATCGGCGTGCGCACCAGCGGCATGTGGATGTTGGTGATCACAACGCGGTCGTCGGCGACCTCGGGCGCGATGCAGCGCGATAGCGCGGCCAGCGCCGACTTGGAGGCGACGTAAGCCCCGAAGCGCGGCGGATACGCCTGCACGCCGATCGAGGAGATGTTGATGATGTGGCCGCTGCCCCGCTCCTTCATGCCCGGGAGCACGGCCAGCATCAGCTTGACGGCGCCGAAGTAGTTGAGCTGCATCGTGCGCTCGTAGTCGTGGAAGCGGTCGAGTGACTGGTTCACCGAGCGCCGGATCGAGCGGCCTGCGTTGTTGACCAGGATGTCGACACGGCCGTGCTCCTCGAGCACCCGCTCGATCATGCGCTGGTTGGCGTCCATGTCGGCCAGGTCGGTCGGGTATACCCACGCCTTTCCACCCGCCTTCTTGATCTCCCCGGCGAGATCGTCCAGCTTCTCCTTGGTGCGCGAGACCAGCATCACGCGCGCGCCGTGGCGGGCGATCTCGGCCGCGGTGGCCCGCCCGATGCCGCTGGACGCGCCGGTGACCACCACGACCCTGTCTTCCAGCGCGCTGCGCAGGTTGCGCGGGGTGAGCGCCTCGGGGTCGAGGTGGCGCTCCCAGTGGTCCCAGATCTTCCAGGCGTATGTGTGCAGGCGAGGCACCGATATGCCGGTGCCCTCCAGCGCCTTCTGGGCGTTGGCGGACGTGAAGCGCGCACGGCTGTTGACGTAGCCGAGGGCGGCCTGGGGGATCTTGACCCGGTCCAGGAACTGCTTGCGCAGGGCCTGGTACGGCTTCCAGTGCGTGAGCATGCCCCGGAACTCCTTGGGCACCACGCCCACCGCCCGGGGGTCGACGCGCAGCGTGAACTGGGGCCCGTGCGCGGCCTTCAGGAAGACGTTCACGCTGTCGCCCAGGCTGAGCGGCTCTGGGTCGACCAGGTGGAAGGTCTGCCCGTCCAGCCCCGGTTTGGCCGCGATGGCGGCCATAGCCCTGGCCACGTAGTCGACCGGCACCAGGTTCAGAGGGTTGCCCTCGTAGCCGACCAGCGGCCACCAGGAGGGCACCGCGTCGCGCAGGCGCTGGAGGAGCTTGAAGGCGTAGTAGGGCCCGTCGACGCGGTCCGCCTGGCCGTCCTCCGAAGACCCGATCACGATCCCGGGCCGGTAGATCCTGAAGGGCACCTTGGCCTCTTCGCGGACGATCTTCTCGGCCTCGTACTTGGTGCGGTAGTAGGGATGGTCGAGCTTCTGGCCCGCCTCGAACATCTCCTCCGTGAAGTCGCCCTTGAACTTGGCCCCCGCCACCGCGATCGAGCTCACGTGGTGCAGACGCCGGGCCTTGATGGCGTTGGCGAAAGCGACCACGTGGCGCGTGCCGTCCACGTTGGCCGCCTGGTTCGCCTCCTCCGAAGCCTCCAGGTCGTACACGGCCGCGAGATGAAAGACCTCGGCGCCCTTGAGAGCCGTCAGGTCGGCCTTGGCCAGGCTCAGGTTGGGCTTCGTGATATCGCCGACGAGCGGCTTGACGTTGCGGCCGGCGCCCTTCAGCTTGGCCTTCGACTGCTCCCGCACCAGCACGTGGACGGGCTCCTTGGCCTTCGCGAGCTCGGCCACCAGCCGGCGGCCGATGAACCCCGTTCCCCCGGTAACCACGCACGTCATCGGATCAGGGCCGCGTCGAGGTCGTAGATCTCGCCGAACTTGTGCTGCACGTAGCGGATCCAGGGCTCGGCGTCGAGCGCCTTGCCGGTCGTCCGTTCCAGCAGCTCGCCCGGCGTGAACTTGCGCCCGTGGCGGTAGACGTTCTCGCGCAGCCAGCCGTGCAAGGCGGCGAAGTCGCCGGCCGCGACCTGCGCGTCGAGGTCCGGGATGGCCTCGCGCACGGCCTCCATGAGCTGCGCCCCGATCACGTTGCCCAGCGTGTAGCTGGGGAAGCCGCCGAAGGAGATGCCCGACCAGTGGATGTCCTGGAGCGCACCCTCGGCGTCGTTGGGGACCTCGATTCCGAGGTACTGCTCGACCTTGGAGTTCCAGGCCTCGGGCACGTCCTCGGCCTTCAGCTCACCCTCCAGCAAGTCGTTCTCGATCTCGAAGCGCAGCAGGATGTGCAGGTTGTAGGTGACCTCGTCCGCCTCCACCCGGATCAGGGAGGGGTAGACGCGGTTGACCGCGCGGTAGAACGCCTCCGCGTCGACGCCGTCGAGGCGGCCCGGGAACACCTGCTTGAGGGGCCCCAGGAAGTGCTGCCACAGCGGCCGGCTGCGCCCGACCAGGTTCTCCCAGAGCCGCGACTGCGACTCGTGGACGCCAGGCGAAGACCCGCCCCACAAGGGCCCTCCCTCGAGCTCCCCGGCGTGGCCCTGCGTGTACATCGCGTGGCCGCCCTCGTGCATGGTCCCGAACAGTGCCTGGGAGATGAAGCCGCGGCTGACCCGGGTGGTGATGCGCACGTCGCCCGACCCGAAGCCGATGGAGAAGGGATGGGCCGAGAAATCCTCGCGGCCGCGCTCCAGGTCGAAGCCGTAAGCGGTGACCACCCGCAGCCCGAAGTCGAGCTGCGCCTGCTCCGGCCAGTCGCCGTAGAGGATGGAGTCGTCGACCGCGTCCTGGCGGCGGCCGATCTCGCGGACCAGCGGCACGATCACCTCGCGCAGGCGCCCGAAGAGTGCTTCCAGCTGGCGGGTGGTGATGCCCGGCTCCAGCCGGTCGAGCAGCGCGTCGTAAGGCCGGTCCTGGTAGCCGAGGGCGTCCGCGATCCTGCGGTTGATGTCGACGTTGCGATCGAGATAGGGCGCGAAGAGCTGCCAGTCCGAGGTTTCGCGCGCCTTCTGCCAGACCGGGCGGGCCTCGCTGGAGGCGCGGGCGGCCTCGGCCACCAGCTCGGCCGGGATCTTGACCGCCTGGTCGTAGTCGCGCCGCGTGACGACCACGAGGGCGCCGTCGTCGGTCTCGGGATCGAGGTGGCGGGCTTCCAGCCGCTCCAGCAGGCGGCCGACCTCGGGGTCGATGAGGCGCTCATGGGCCAGCTTGCTGAGCGTCGCCATGGTGGACGCGCGGGCGGCCACGCCGCCCGGCGGCATGTAGGTCTCCTGGTCCCAGGCCAGGACCGCGGTCGCGCGGTCGAGGCCCGCGATCTCGTGGAGGATCTCCTTGAACCGGTCGAGCTCGGCGTCGCTCACCGGGCGGCCCCTTCCCGGATTTCTCGAGAAACCAGCGCGGCCGGGGCCCGCGGGCTCTGGGTTTTTCGAGAAACCTGGGATCGGGCGGGCGGCTTCAGGCGGCCCGCGCGCTCCAGGATCGGCCGCAGGTAGCGGCCCGTGTAGCTGGCTTCGTCCAGAGCGATCTGCTCCGGCGTGCCCTCGGCCACCAGGCGGCCGCCCTTGTCGCCGCCCTCCGGACCCAGGTCGATGATCCAGTCGGCGGTCTTCAGCACGTCCAGGTTGTGCTCGATCACGACCACGGTGTTGCCATGGTCCACCAGCCGGTGCAGCACGTGCAGGAGCCGATCGACGTCGGCGTAGTGCAGGCCGGTCGTGGGCTCGTCGAGCACATACAGCGTGCGGCCCGTGTCGCGGCGGGAGAGCTCGGTGGCCAGCTTCACACGCTGCGCCTCGCCGCCCGAAAGCTGGGTGGCGGGCTGGCCCAGGCGTATGTAGCCGAGGCCCACGTCATGCAGCGTCTTCAGCTTGACCCGGATCCGGGGCACGTTCTCGAAGACCTCCATCGCTTCGTCGACGGTCAGCTCCAGGACCTCGGCGATGGAGTGCCCGCGGAACTTGACCTCCAGCGTCTCCCGGTTGAAGCGCGTCCCGTGGCAGACCTCGCAGGGCACGTACACGTCGGGCAGGAAGTGCATCTCGATCTGGATGATCCCGTCGCCCTTGCAGGCCTCGCAGCGCCCCGAGTTGGGCACGTTGAAAGAGAAGCGCCCCGGCTTGTAGCCGCGCAGGCGCGCGTCCGGCAGCTGCGCGAAGAGGTCGCGCATGTACGTGAACATCCC
>DASUVY010000008.1:0-6328 GCA_036378695.1 Candidatus Dormiibacterota bacterium | reverse complement strand
GCGCCCTTGATCGCCTCCACCATGTTCAGGCCCTTGATGCGCTGGGCCGCCCAGTCGGCTGAGAGCTCGGTGGTGGGGATGCCCCAGACCTTCTCGGTGTAGGTCTTGAAGAAGATGTTGAAGAGGCGGCGTCCGAACTGGTTGGACACCCAATCGTCGAGCGTGCGGGGGTTCTTGACCGGCCGCAGGCGCGCCCAGGCGTAGCTGGACATGCACCGGAAGGTCTCCAGGACGCCCAGGTTGCGGAGCGCGTTGAAGGCCTTCAGCGGGTAGTCGAAGTATTTGCCGCGGTAGTAGATGCGGGAGAGGCGCCCGCGGGTCAGCATCTCGTCGCCGAGCACCTCGGTCCAGAGGTCCTCGACCTCCTGGTTCTTGCTGAAGAAGCGGTGGCCGCCGATGTCGAAGCGGTAGCCGTGGTGCTCGACGGTGCGCGCGATGCCGCCCACGTAGTCGGGATCGGCCTCCAGCACCGTGCTCGGGATCTCGTGCTTGGAGAGCTCGTAGGCCGCGGTCAGGCCGGCCGGCCCCGCCCCGATCACGACGACATGCTTGGACGTCGGGCTGGGGAGAACGCTCACACGTTCATGATAGCGGTGCTGTAGCTTTAGCCTTGGCCGCCTGTATGAAAACGACCTCAGCCCTGCGTATTTCTGCGTCTTCAAAAGTCCTCGGGCTCGAACTGCCTGACGCTCTGAGGATCGCGATCCTGCCGTTTTTGGCGTCCCGCGCGCTGCTCGGGCTGGCGGCGGGCGTCGCCAACCTGGTCTTGCGCTACGGCCGGCCGCAGGATCCCCAGCACGCGTGGCCGCTGCAGCCCTGGCTCTCCTGGGACGCGGTGCACTACCTGCAGATCGCGCGCGCGGGCTACCCGGCCGGTCCGCGCGCGGTCGAGGACGGCTTCTTCCCCCTGCTGCCGATGCTGCTGCGCCTGCTGGGCGCCTCGGACTGGGCGGCGGTGGGCCTGGCCTTCCTGCTCGGCCTCAGCGGGCTGGCGGTGCTGGCGGGGCTCACGGCGCAGGTCTGGGACCGCCCCACGGCGGTCCGGGTGACCTGGATCGCGGCCTTCTGGCCGGCCGCCCTCTTCTGGTCGGCCGTCTACACCGAAGGCCTCTTCCTGGCGCTGGCCGCGGGCTCGCTGTGGGCCGCCTGGCGCGGCCACGCCGCCGTCGCCACGCTGCTGGCGGCCGGCGCCGCGCTCCTGCGACCGAACGGCCTCATGCTGGCGCTGCCGCTGCTGGTGCTGCTGCCGGCGGGTCGGGCCCGGCTGGCCGCCCTGGCGCCGGTGCTGGGCGCCGCCGCCTTCGCCCTTTATCTCTGGGCCTTCAGCGGCGACCCCCTGGCCTTCGTGGGCGGGCAGGCCGACCACCACCCGCTGGCCGTAGGCCGGCCCCTGGCGCGCTTGCTGTCCCTGGATCCCGAGCAGGTGGTCGGGCTGGGCTTCCTCCTGGTGGCGGCCGCCGGCGCGGCCTGGCTCTGGACGCGGCGCGAGCTCGGGGCCTGGCGCCTGGCGGGACCGGTCACGGTGCTGGCGCTGCTGGCCGCGCCGCTGGCCAGCGGCAGCCTGGCCTCCTTCGGCCGCTACACGATGGTCGCCTTCCCCCTCTCCTGGTCCCTGCAGCGCCTGCCGGCGCCCCTGCTCCTGGCGGTCGGCCTGCCAGCGAGTCTGGCCTACACCGTGCTGGCTGGTACCGGGCGGCTGACGCCGTGATCCCCGAAACTCCCGGCGGCGTCCTCGCCCCCAGCCGCCCGCTGCCTCTCGCGCTCGACCTCAGCCGGGTCCGCCTCAGCCGGCCCGTGCAGCTGGCGCTGTCCTACTTGCTGGTGGCGGTGCCGGCGGTGGCCATGGCCTTCGTGCAGCCGGTCTGGCAGCTGACCGACGAGGCCCAGCACACCGACGTGCTGGCCCAGTACGCCCACGGCGTCTATCCGGTGGAGGGCGTGACCACGCTGAGGCCGGAGACGGTGGCGATCATGATCACGACCGGCAACTACCGCTGGAGCCCACCCGAGACGGTGCCCCGGCCGGCCGTGGTCGATCCCGCCCAGTTCGGCCCGCCCCCACCCTATCTCTCCGGCGACACCTACAGGATCTGGGTCCGGCGCCACATCTGGTGGTTCTCGTACGAGGCCATGCAGCCGCCGCTCTTCTATGTCCTGGCCACGCCGGTCTGGACGGCCGGCTACGGGGCCGGCGGTCCCTTCGTGGCCGTGTACTTCGTACGCGTCTTCAATGCCCTGCTGCTGGCCCTGCTGGGTCCGCTGGCGCTGGCCACGGCCTGGTTGCTGGCGCCCGGCCGCCGCCTGCTGGCCGTGGCCGCCGTGGCGATGACCGCCTTCTTACCCGGGTTGCTGCTCAACGGGTCGCAGGTGACCAACGACACCCTGGGCGCCGTCCTGGGCTCGGCCTGCGTGCTGGTGGCAGCGCGGCTGGCGCGCGGCGCCTGGTCGTGGCGCGCCGGCCTGGGACTGGGCGTGCTCTTCGGCCTCACGCTGCTGGCCAAGCTCACCGACGTCGGCCTGGTGGTCGGCCTGGCCGCGGCCTGGGCCTGGCCGGCGCTCAAGCTGCGGGTGCCCTGGCGGCACCAGCTGGCGGTGGGCACGGCTGCGGCCGCCGCCGCCTTCGCGGTGCTGCTGCCCTGGCTCGTGCTGAACACCTTCACCTACGGCCACCCGATGCCCTCCAGCGAGGCCGCCCGCCTGGTCGGAGCCGGCACCAGCGGCAGCAGCTACAACTTCGCGCAGAGCCTCAACTACGCCTTCCAGACCTTCTGGACCGGCGAGCACAAGGACACGCTCCCCTACACGGGCGTGGTCGTCTGTTTGATGCTCGGCTTGGGCCTGATCGCGGCCGTGGGGCTGGCGCGGCTGCTACGCGGCACCGCCTGGCTGCGCCTCGAGCGGGCTGCGCTGATCGTTTTGTCGGCAGCCCTGGCCGGGCAGGCCGCCTGGGCCCTGGCGGTGCCCTCCACCTCGGGGCTGGGTGGTATGACCCCTGGCCGCTACCTCTACCCGGTGGTGGCCGCGGCCATGGTGCTCTTCGTGGCCGGCTTCTGGTCGCGCGTGCGCTCGGCCGGCTGGCTGTCAGCCATGGTGCTGGTCTTCATCGGGCTTTCGCTCACCAACCAGGTCGCCTATGCCTTCGGGATGACGGCCATCGGGCATGCCCAGCGCAACGGCCCGCCGACCTACGCCGTGGTGCACGACGTCAGCGGCGAGGACACTTTCCGCGGCGTGACGGTGTCGGTCGACCGGATCGTCACCGACCGCCGGGCGGGCGGGATCTGGGTGCACGTCCACGTGCGCAACGACTCGCTGCTCTCGGCGGACTGGTCGTCCAACCCCCAGGTCAAGTTCTCCAACGGCGTGCACGGCTACGGCGATTACCCGTCGTCGGCGCCCTTCCCCGAGACCCTGCCCGGGCGCAGCGATTACTGGGGCTGGATCAGGATCGGCATTTCACCCAAGCGGGTGCCGGCGGGCAGCCAGATGACGCTGATCTTCCACGACGTGGCCGCCAACCACTACCGCGACGTGCACGACCTCAAGATCAATTTGACGACGCCGTAGGCAGCTCGAGCGGGGTCGCGGTCAGCTCCTCGACCTGGTCTGCCCGCAGCACGCGGACCGCCAGCGCGCGGCCGATCACGTCGCCCAGCATCAGCCGCTGGAGGTCGCCGGCCTCCGCCACGGAGCCGCCGTCGATGTCGAGGATGAGGTCGCCGGTGCGCAGGCCGGCGCGCGCGGCGGGGCTCCCGGCCACCACCTCGGCCACCTGTATGGCGGCCCGCCGGCCCAGGCGAGAGGCGTGCTCCGGCGCCAGCGGGCGCTTGCCGCCGGCGATGCCCAGGTAGCCGCGGCGCACGCGGCCGCTGCGCATCAGCGCGGACAGGATCTGCTGGGTGACCGGGTTGACCGGCACCGCCAGGCCCAGGCCGACGCCGGCCACGGCCGTGTTGACGCCGATCAGCCGGGCCCGACCGTCGACGAGGGCGCCGCCCGAGTTGCCCGGGTTGAGGGCGGCGTCAGTCTGGATCACGCTGTCGATCACGCGCGAGACCTGACCCTGGCGTGCGGGCAGGCTGCGGCCGAGGCCGCTGACCACGCCCGCGGTGACCGAGCCGGCCAGGCCCATGGGGTTGCCGACGGCCACGACCAGCTGGCCGATGCGCAGCTTCTCGGCGTCGCCCAGCTCCAGGGGCTGCAATCCGCCCGCCCGGGCCCGGACCACGGCCAGGTCGGAGAGGGGGTCGGCGCCGACGACGTCGATCGGCAGCTCGCGGCCGTCGATGAAGGCGGCGCGGCCCTGTTCTGCGCCCGCCACCACGTGGGCCGAGGTGACCAGGAAGCCGTCCGGGGTCAGCGCCACCGCGGAGCCGCTGCCGCCGCCCCGCTCGCCGCCGCCGCGGCGGACCTGGAGGCTGGCGACCGAGGGCAGCACGCGTTCGGCCACGCTCACGATAAGGGTCGAATAGCTGTCCAGCGCCTCCTGCTCTTGCGGGTCGGGCAGCAGCTCGATGGCCATGGCGTCAGGCCGGCCCCTGGCCCCGAACCTCGCCGACCTTGACCAGCGCCTCGCGCAGCTGGCCGATCCAGTCGCCCTGGTGCTTGCCGACCAGGCGCACGCACCAGGCCAGCGCCTCGCTGCGGCTGCGGGCGACGCCGCCCTCGACCAGGGTGTCCAGCACGCGCCGCTCGGGCATGCGGAGCCGGGTCATGACCGGGATGCTCAGCGTGGTGAAGGTCTTCTCCTCGCCGCCACAGGCCGCGGCCCAGGCGACCTTGCGGCCGAACTGGCGCTCGGCCTCGTCGGCGATCTTCATGCGCGCCTCGCGCGTCTCCTCACGGAAGCGGTCGATGCGCGCCTGGCGGGCCGCGCCCTGGTCGGCCTCGGCGGTACCGGCGGCCAGCTGCACGTCCGCCAGCTCGCCCTTGACCAGGATCTCGTCGTTGTCGCTGGTGACCTCCGGGGCGCCGGTGAACCAGCCGTCGGGCAGGCGGCCGGTGAACCAGGCCCGGATTTCGTTATCGTTTTGCATGGATTACATCATTACACAATTTCAGCCGATGTCAAGCCGGGTAGGGACAGCCCTGGAGCGGGCGCGGCCCGTTCTCGATGTCCAGCTGGTAGGCGCCCGGGCCCACCGGTTGCGTCAGCTGGCCGGCACCGGCCAGCTCGATGACCAGCTCGGCACGGGTGGGCGTAGAGCCGCTGATGCGGAAGCTGCCGGTCTGGACGTCGTAGTGGTAGCCGAGCGGGCCGGGCGGCAGGTGGCTGGGCCAGATCCGGGCCAGCAGGCGCTCGCGGTCGGCCAGCAGGCAGCCGGCCTGCGGTCGGGTCGTGGTGTCGGGCGCGCCCCGCTGGTAGGCGCAGCGCTGGTCGTGGACCGCGCCGTAAACGCCCTCGTAGATGCTCCAGGGGCGGTTGTATCCGCAGTTCTGCTTCCAGACCCAGAAGGTGGAGCCGACCTGGTGGCGCTCCTGCTCGGCCAGCTGGTTGACCAGCAGGTCCTGGTCCTGGCTGGGGTCGTTGCCGAACTCGGAGACGAACAGCGCGGCGCGCAGGGCTCGGGCTTCGAGCTCGGCCCAGGCGTAGCTCTGGTCGTAAGGCGGGCTGGTCTTGGAGGGATGCCCGGTGAGCGCGTCGGGCGTGTAGATGTGGGTGTAGGCGTGCATCGACAGCACCAGGTTGGGATAGGAGCTGAGGGGCGACGCGAAGTGGGTGGTGAAGTCGGTGATCTCGCGCCAGAGGCCGGGTTCCAGGAAGAAGAGGTGGGCGCGGTCGTGGACGCCGAGGTCCTGGTGGCCGCAGACGGCGAGGGCTGGGCAGGGCAGGCCCTCGGGTGCGCCGGTGAGGGCGTCGATGAGGCGCCGGTAGAAGGGGTAGAGCTGGAGGTCGTCGAAGTAGGGCGGTAGCGACCAGCCCGGCCAGGGCTCGTTGTAGAAGCTGTAGCCGACGACGGTGCTCTCGTCCTTGAAGCGCCGGGCCAGGGCGGCGACGGCCTTGATGTATTCGTCCTGGATGCCGTCGCGGTCGAGCCAGAAGGAGGTCTGCGCCTCCCAGAACGCCGGGTTCAACTCGCGCTGGTTCTTGAACTTCTCGGAGGGCAGGAAGTCTGGGAACGTGGCCCAGGCCGGGGCGCCGTCGTAGTTGTCGAGGCCGGGCGACTGGGCGCCGGGCAGCGCGAGGTGGGCGTCGTCGAGGCTGCCGATATAGCGCGAGTAGGCGTTGGAGTGCATGTCCAGCAGGACGTAGATCCGTTCCTCGCTGGCCCAGCCGACGACCTGGGCGATGCGGTCCAGGTAGGTGCCGCTGATGCGGCCCCGCTGG
>DASUVY010000007.1:0-51411 GCA_036378695.1 Candidatus Dormiibacterota bacterium | reverse complement strand
AGCGCGAGGAAGGTGGGATGCCCCGCGCCATAGGTCAGCAGTGCGCCGATGCCGGCCGCGTGGATGGCGGCGATGGCCAGCGCGAAGCCGCCCAGGCGGCGCCGCTCGGCGGGATCGAAAACCTGCCTCACATCCAGCATTTTGAGAACCCTTCCCAGGTTAGCTGGTACTGGCTTCCGCGCGCCGAATCGAACTGGCGCCGGTGCTTTCAGCCGCCGCAGACGGCGGGCAGGATGCTCAGCGCGTCGCTCTCCTGAAGGCGAACCGGGTGCTCGCGGTCGAGCTCCACCTCGTGGTCGTTGAGGAAGAGGCGAACGAATTCGCGCAGGCGGCCGGAGCCGTCTTCGATGCGGTCGCGACAGCCCGGATAGCGGGCTTCCAGGGAGGCCAGCGCGGCGCCCAGGTCAGCCGCGTCGACGCTGATCTCTGACTGGCCGCCGCAGTGCTCGCGGAGCG
The DNA here is from genome assembly GCA_036378695.1 of Candidatus Dormiibacterota bacterium. Taxonomy (GTDB): domain Bacteria; phylum Chloroflexota; class Dormibacteria; order Dormibacterales; family Dormibacteraceae; genus CF-28. The sequence goes on along the minus strand of DASUVY010000007.1, from coordinate 50,955 downwards.
AGCAAGGGATGCGGATGAGCGCCATCTCGCTGGCGCCCACCTTACCCGACTTGCGACCTAGTCGCAACAGCGGTCGTGGGGAACCGCGAGTACCAGGTGAGGGCCGCCAGGACCAGCCAGGCCAGCACGGGTAGGAAGGTCGTGGCCTCGGCCAGGTGGGTGGCGGAGAAGAGGAGCGTGGCGGCCAAATTCAGGCCCAGGCTGACCAGCACCAGGCGGCGGCCGTCGGGCCGGCCGCCGGCCATGCGCAGGCCGCCGGTGAGGCCGAGGGCGGCGGCCACGGCGTGGGCCACGTCCTCGAAGTCGGTGGCCCAGCGGTGGGAGGGCGCGACGACCACGTCGGTGGCCAGCGCGAAGACCGCGCCGATCATCGCCAGCAAGGCCAGCGCGACCAGGATGGCTCCCAGCACCCGGCCATCGACGGCCGGGAAGCGCCGCGTTGGGAGATATCCCGGGATATGGGTGGGTGCCGGCGCCGGCTTTGGGCTGATATCCCGGGATATCTGGGATGCGGGCGGGGGCGGCGGCGGTGAGGGCGAGGGCGGCGGCGGTGGCGCGGCCGCGGCGGGCGCAGCAGCCGCGGCGGGCGCTGGCGGCTCCTCACCGCGCAGCTTCTCGTACTCGCGGATGGCCTCGGCCTGCGAGGGCGTGAGCAGGCCCGCCCCCCGCCAGCGCGAGAGCTGGTCGTCGAGCTCGCTCATGACTCCGCCGCGGGGCGCAGCGGCGCGGGTGGCTTGAGCAGCCCCGCCACCGCATCCTGAACTCGCTGCCGGGCCGCCGCCAGCGCCGCCGGTTCGCGCTCCGCGGCGCGCAGGCCCCGCTCCGCCTCGCGGATGGGCGCCTCCAGCTCGGGATCGGCCATCCGCCGCTCCAGCTCCGCCCGCGCGGCGTCGACGCGGGTGGCGTCGCCGATGGCGACCTCCAGCGCCTCCTCGGCCGCGCGCACCTGCTCCTCCCAGGCCCGGCGCTCGCTGTCCGACCCGCCGGCGGCCGCCTGCAGCGCCTTCGCGAAGGCGCGCGCCTGGTCGCCGTCCCCGGGTGGGAAGGGCACGATCGAGCGCACGTGCCGCGTCAGCAGCAGCAGGTACTCCTCATCGCCTTCGGCCGTCAGCGACTCGTGGAAGCGGACGGCCCCGGCCACCTCCAGGCGGAGCAGCTCGGCCAGCGTCGAGCGGTGCGCCTTCCAGAGCGCGGGCGCCGTGCCCACATGCGCCTCCGCGCCGTCGACAGGCCCGCGCCCGTCCGCGGTCTCCACCCGGTGGCTGTATAGCACGGCCTCCTGGACGCGGGCCAGCTCCTCGCCCGGCCCCGGCATGCGCATGCCCCGCAGCGCGCGGCTGATGTCCTCGACCGCGTGCTCGCGCTCCAGCTCGGCGGCTCGTACCCGGGCCTCGACGTCCGCCAGCGCGGCTTCGCGGGCGGTCTTCGCCTCGGCGACCTTCTGCATGGCTTCCTCGATGCGCTGGCGGTGCCGAGCCTCCTGCTCCTCGAGCTCGGCGCGGGCTTTCTGCAGCTCCAGCCCGCGCTCCTCCAGGGCCCGAGCCGAGGCGCGCAGCTCGTCCGCCTCGGGCAGGCTGGGCTCCGGCGCCATCCGGCCCAACAGCGCCAGCTGCTGGTGCAGGTCGGCAGGGTCATCGCCCGCCAGCCGGCCCAGCAGCGAGGAGAGGCCGGCCTGCCCACCCTGACGGTCCAGAGAAGGGCTTACGCGCGCCACCAGCTGCGCGACTTCGTCGCTTTGCGGCGACCACTCGGTGCGCCGGGTGGCCAGGAGCTGCCCGGCGGCCGCGAAGCGCTGGTCGGCGGTGCTGTCGAAGAGCGCGGCCACCGCCGCCGGGTCCTCCGTGTCGACGTCCAGGGCAGGCTGCCAGCGCTCGCCGTCCCAGCGCCAGAGCCCGTCGGGCGAGATCGCCGCCTGCCAGCGGGCGCCATCCCACCACCAGGCGCCGTCGGCCGAGAGGCGAGTCGGTGAGCCGGCCAGGACCGCCGGCTGCGCGGAAGTGTCCCTCATGTCCCCTGTTGGACATTGTGACACCTCCAGTGTCAAGACAGGTAGCTAAAGGGGCTTGTGCCGGGCGCCTCGAGAGTGACTCCGGGCCCTCGCGCAGGCGTCGCAGACGCCCACCAGCAGGACCTCGGCACGCACGGTGTGGAAGCGGTGCAGCGTCTCCAGCTGCCCCTCCAGGTCGCGCACCAGGTCATGCTCGATGTGCAGGATCCCGTTGCAGACCTGGCAGACCGCGTGCTGGTGGTCGCCGGTGGCGGCCTCGTAGTGCACCGGCCCCTCACCCAGGCGGACCGCGTGCAGCGCGCCCGAGCTGGTGAGCGCATCGAGGGCGCGGTAGACGGTGCTGCGCGGGAAGCCCGGCGAACGCTTGTCGAGCTCGGCCGCGATCTCCTCGGCCGTGCAGTGGCCACCCAGCCGCTGCACTGCCTCCCAAACCGCCTGCCGCTGCCGGGTGTGGCGCATGCCCTTGGCCAGGGGGGCCGCCGCCATGCTCACGCCCGCACCACCCGGAGGTCGCGGCGGGCACCCGTCAGCAGGCGGGCGCCGCCCGCCTCCACCACCACGTCGTCCTCGATCCGGATGCCGCCCCAGCCCGGGATGTAGACGCCCGGCTCGATCGTGAAGACCATGCCCTCTTCCAGCGGCAGCCCGGACCCGGGGTCGAGGCTGGGGTCCTCGTGCACCTCGAGGCCGAGGCCGTGGCCGACGCGGTGGATGAAGTAGGCGCCCTGGCCGGCGCGCTCGATGACCTCGCGGGCGGCGGCGTCCACCTCTCCCGTGGTGACGCCCGGGCGCACGCGCGTGATGGCCGCGTCGTGGGCGTCCAGGACGACCTGGTGCAGCTCGCGCTGGCGCGCGTCCGGCTCGCCGACCACCGCCATCCGGGTGGTGTCGGCCCGGTAGCCCTCCCAGGCGGCGCCGAAGTCGAGCAGCACCAGGTCGCCCGCCTGCAGGCGGCGCGCGGTCGGGCGCAGGTGGGGCTGGGCCGAGTTGGGGCCCGACTGCACGATCGACTCGAAGGCCGGCTTGGCGCCCTCGGCGCCCATCAGGCCCGCCAGCGCCATGCCCACCTCGATCTCGGTCTGGCCCGGGCGCATGGCCTCCACGATGCGGTCGGTGACGGTATCGGTGACCGCCGCCGCGCGGCCCAGCCGTTCCAGCTCCTCCGGCGTCTTGCGCAGCCGGAACCCGCGCAGCACCTCGCCCACGTCGAGCAGGCGGCCGGCGCCGAGGCGCTCGGCCACCGCGACCGTGAGATGGTGCTTCTCCACCGCCAGCCGCCGCGGCCGGCCGATCGCCTCCCGCACGAGCTGGTAGGGATCCTCCCCGTCGCGCCAGCTCAGCACCTCGACGCCCGCGGCCGTGGCCTGGGCGCTCTCCCGCTCCAGCCCGGGCACGATCAGCCGGGCGCCCTCGACGGTCACGCCCAGGCCCATCAGCCGCTCGTGGGGGTCCGTGTAGAAGCCGGTCAGGTAGGCGATCGAGATGGGATCGCTGAGGTAGGCGGCGTCGGCGCCTTCCTGCTCCAGCCAGGCGCGGAGACGGTCAATCAATCGCGGTGATCTTGACCGTGTAGGTGAAACCGGTGTCCGTCCGGACCTCGACCTCCTCGCCGACCTTGCCCGCCAGCAGCGCCTTTCCCATCGCCGACTCGGTGCTGATGCGGCCGGCCTTGGGGTCGGCGTCGGCGGGCCCCACCAGCTGGTAGGACTCCTCCGGCCCGCCGTCCTCGCTGAAGCGCACGGTCACCGGCTTGATCAGCTTGTGGTTGCGGACGATCGTCTCCAGCTCCTGGATGCGGCCCTCCACGAAGGACTGCTCGTTGCGGGCCGCGTGGTACTCGAAGTTCTCGGAGAGATCGCCGTGCTCGCGGGCGGCCTTGATCTTGGCGACGATCTCGGGCCGCCGGTGCGTCGTCAGCTCGTCCAGCTCGCGCCTGACCTCGGCCAGGCCCTCAGCAGTGATGGGAATGTCGGCAGCCATGGCCTTTGAGTCTAGTTGTGAATACACTGCGCGCCGATGCGTCGCGCAGGCCTCTCACTGGTCATGTTCGTGATCGGCCTGGCGCTGCTGGGCGGGGCGCTCACCGTCCTCTTCCCGGCGCGCCTGGTGCCGGATACGCTCCGGCCGCTCGACCAATACGTGGGCACCGAAGGATCGGTGGTGGGGGCGGTGTTCGGCCTGGGCCTGATCTCGGCCGCGGTCAACCCCTCCGCCAACCGGCTTTGGGTGCACCTGGCGATGCTTTACTCGATCTTGCTGCTGGTACGCGAAGCGACCAGGGCCGTCAACGGTGACCCGGCGAGGCTGGCGCCGATCATCTTCGGCCTCGCGACGTTCGCATTGCTGCTGGCGCTCTACCCCGGGTTCGGACGCCGGCGCCCGGCGGCCGCGATCCCGCCGCCGGCCCAGGCCCCCGTCACAAGCCCCCCGGCACCAGCTTCTGAACCTCCGCGTACAACCGACGCTGAACCAGGAAGCTGAGCCCGTAGACGCCCAGCCCGAGTAGCAGCGCGACCACCACCGCCACCACGGTGTGGACGAGATCGGGCCGGATGGGCAGCAGCGCCGTCACGTCGTCGCCCAGGATCACCGCCACCGCCAGCGCCGCCGGCGTGACCAGCGGCAGCAGGCGCAGGCGGCGCACGACGTCCGGCACCGGCGGCTCCGGGCGCGGGACCATGCGCTGCCCCATGACGCCGACCGATTTCACGTAGCGCAGGTTGGGGCTGACGGTCAGAACCACAGGCACCTGGTTGCCGGGGACCTTGTTGAGCTTGGCGGGATCGACCAGGTACTGCTCGGTGCCGCCGCGCGTCTGCACCATCAGCATGCCCAGGCCGAGCGACGTGCTCATGTTGCTGGCCCCCATCAACTGGCCCTGGACCAGCCGCGGTTCCTGGCGGCGATCCTTGCGGGCCAGCCGCCAGCCGGGGACGATGAAGCTGGCCATGAAGACGATGGGGACCAGCCAGGCCACCGCCGCCACGATCTTGACCGGCAGCCCGTAGGGCAGCACCAGCGCGACCAGCGCACCCAGCACGACGCAGGCCACGGCCACGCCGGCCGCGTAGAGGCCGATCCGCTCCACCAACTCGGGGGCATAGCCCTGGAGAAGGCCGCCCGACTGCACGTAGCGCTCGCGCTGGCGCTTCTGCTGCTGGGGCGTGGCCTGGGCGGGCAGCTTGGGCTTGACCTGGCGCACCTGGCGCCGCACCTGCTTGGCCTGAACTCTCCGCTTACCCATCGAACCGGAGTGTATCGGTGCCCGGATAGATGACGCGCCCGCCGTCCACCACTGCGAAGGGCGTCATCCGGTGCGGCTTGGGCGGGTGCTCGTCGATGATGTCCAGCACCTCCACGCCACGTGCCAGCAGCGCGTCGGCGAGCAGTGAGCGGTGGCAGCGCCAGGGGACCGCCTCGGCGCACATGACGGCCAGGCGCCGGCCCTCCTGGGCGGCAACCAGCTCGGCCAGCGCCGGCGCGAACTCGGGCGTCTGCATGTGATCGGCGTAGCCGCGGAAGGCCTGGTTGCGCCAGGCGGTGTTCGGCGAGTCCGGGCGCGGCCGGCGCAGTCCGCCCAACGCCTTGAGGTGGCGGTAGGCGATGCCGTGGCGCGGCAGCTCGACGGCCAGCGAGGCGGCGCTGAAGTGCGGCATCCGGCGCGAGCCGGGCACGGTGCGGACGTCCCACAGCTCCTCGACGCGGTTGCTGGTCAGGAGTCCGACGAGCTCGGCCAGCGAGCGCGTCGAGTGCCCGACCGTGAGGACGGTCAAGCCAGGCGCTTCAGCTGCGGGATCACCTCTAGGGCGAACAGCTGCACGGCCGGCTGCGCCTGCGCGCGCGTCATGCCGGGATAGTGCAGGCGGAAGACGATGTGCAGGTCGCGCTCGCCGTAACGCTCGAGCCACGGTCGCATCCGCTCGACGACCTGCTCCGGCGTGCCCCCGGCCATGGCGCGCAGCACGGCCTCGCGGTTGAGCGGCGGCAGCTGGTAGGCCGCCTCGGGCGTGTCGTTGGGCACCCGCCAGGCGGCGTAGGTGCCCAGCTGGTGCCAGGCTCCCTCCACCACGTGGTCGGGGATCTCGCCGTCGGCGCTCACCCAGGCGTTCTGGAGGAAGCCGATCGGCATCCGCGCCGGCTCCTTGCCGGCGGCCCGGGCGCCGCGCTCGAAGGCCTCCAAAAGGGCGGCGAAGGAGCGCTGGTCGTTGCGCGAGGCCAGGAAGCCGTCGCCCAGGCGTCCGGCCCGCTCGGCGGCCTTCTCCACGAAGCCGCCCATCAGGATCCTCAGGTCGTGCGCGGGCGGCGGGGTCACGGCCACCTGCTCGTACTTGAAGTACTTGCCGTCGAAGTCGAAGCGGCGGCCGGACCAGGCCAGCTTGCAGATCTTGACCAGCTCCGAGTTGCGCCCGACGCGCTCCCGGATCGGCATCCCGAAGGACCTGAACTCCTCCTCGCGCCAGCCCGGCGCCAGGCCCACCAGCAGCCGGCCGCCCGAGATGTTGTCCAGCACGGCGCAGTCCTCGGCGAAGCGCAGCGGGTGCTGGAAGGGGCCCAGGACGACGCCCTGCCCGAGCTCGACGCGCTTGGTGACCGCGGCCATGGCCGCCTGCAGGACGGTGAGCGCAGGCAGGTAGCCGTCGGCGGCCCCGTGGTGCTCGGAGACCCAGACCGAGTCGAAGCCGGCGGCTTCTGCGTCCTGGGTAAGGCCCAGGATGTCTTCGTATTCCTGCGTGAAGGTGCGGCCGGAACCGGGATGCACCTGAGCCGTGAACAGCCCGATGCCTACGCGAAGGGGGATTGCGGCTTTTCCTCCAGCTCGCCGTCGACATAGAGGTCGACCTTCTCGTTGTAGAAGCAGAGCAGGTTCTCGATCTTGGGGATCTCGGGGAGCGGCGCCGGGTAGTACCAGACGAAGTCCTTGTAGGTCTTGCCGTTGACGTTCAGGTCGTAATACGAAGCCACGCCCTTGTACGGGCAGCGCGTGTGGGTTTCCGAGGGCGTCAGCAGGTCGAGGCGGACGTCGACCTTGGGCAAGTAGTACCGCGTCGGCAGGTGCGTTTCGAAAAGCAGCCGCGGGCGGTGGGACTCGGCGACCGTGACCCCGTCGACGACCACCTTCACATGCCGCGAGCTGTGCAGCACGTCCACGCGCGTGTAGGGGTCGCGCGGGTGGACGAAGACCTCGTCGTCCTCCTCGAACCAGGCGTCCATGTCGTCCCAGCGGAAGGTGACGTGGTCCTTGATCGCCTCCGCGCCGGCCTCCGGCTCGGGGAAGCCCCAAGCGGAGTCCTGCGCGGTCCGGCCGCCGACCTGGACCGACCAGTAGCGGGCCTGGCCCAGCCCAGGGTGGGCGACACTGCGCTGGCTCGGCTTCAGCGCGTCCGGCTGCACGTCGGCCAGCGGGAAGTAGTAGGCGGGCAGGTGGCGCGGGCCCGAGAACACCACCCTGACGTTCTTACTGTCGGCGATGAAGCGGTCGCCGAACCTCACGCGTACGCGGCGGGCGCTGGCTTCGACATCGGTCCGGGGCGGGGCGATGGTCTCCATGCCAGCGACAACCGCGGCTAGGGCGCCGCGGCTTCCATCGCCTCGACGCCGTCGACCACCAGTTCGAAGCGGTCGCCGGCGAGGTTCGGTTCTGCTTGCGTGTCCCAGAGCTCGGCGAGCGCGGTTTCGCGGCTGCCGCGGCCGGCGGCTTCCCTCAGCAGGCCTGCGATCCAGGCCTCGGACATGGCGAAGGCCAGGCGGCGGCCGAAGCGCTGAGCGGTGTCCGGGTCCGCGTCGGCGACGGTGGCCAGGAGGTCGGCGACCCGCTGCCGGCCGGGCGAGCCCAGGTGCGCCAGCTCGTCCAGGAAGGCCTCCGCCACGCCCGGCTTGGCCAGCACGCGCAGCGTGTCCAGGCTGAGCACGTTGGTCGTGCCCTCCCAGATCGGCAGCACCTGGGCGTCGCGCAGCAGGCGCGCGATGCCGGTGTCCTCCATGTAGCCGGCGCCGCCGAAGGCCTCGATGGCCTCGCTGGCCGCCGCCACCGCCTGCTTCGCGGTGTAGAGCTTGGTCAGCGAAGTGCCCACCCGGAAGAGCAGCGTCTCCTCCGCCTGGGCAACGCCGCACTCCACGCGGCCCATGAGCGCCGCCAGGCGCATGGTCATCAGCAGCGAGGCTTCGGCCTGCAGCGCCAGCTGGACCAGGACCTGGCGCTGCAGGGGCTGCTGCTCCAACGGCCTGCCGAAGGCGCTGCGCTGGGCGGCATATTGGCGCGCGAGCATCAGGCCGCGCCGGATCGCCGCCGCCGAGGCGATGGCGTTGTGCAGGCGCGTGATGTTGAGCATGGGCGTCATCTGCGCGAAGCCGCGGTCGAGATCGCCCACCAGCTCGGCTTGCGCGCCCTCCAGGGTGACCTCGCCGGTGGCCATGGCGCGGGTGCCCAGCTTGTCCTTCAGGCGGTCGATGCGGTAGTGGTTGCGCTCGCCGCCCTCAAGGAGTCGCGGGACCAGGAAAAGGCCGAGTCCGCGGGTGCCGGGTCCCGCGTTTTCGGGCCGCGCCAGCGCCAGCACCACCTGGCCGCCGACGTTGCTGCAGAAGTACTTGCGGCCGTAGAGGCGCCACTGGCCGTTTTGGTTGCGCGCCTCCGCCTGGTTGGCGCCCACGTCGGAGCCGCCCTGCTGCTCGGTCATCCACTGGCCGGCGGTCCAGGCCTGCCCGGGGTCGCGGCTGACCAGGTGGGGCAGCGTTTGCTGGCGCAGCTGGTCCGGCCCGAAGTCGGTGAGCACGCGCGCGGCGGCGTCGGTCATGGAGACCGGGCACATGTAGGTGGCTGTGCCGGGCTCGAAGAGGTAGCACAGCGCCGCGTGCACGACCCGGACCTCGGGGCCCGCTTGTTGCAGGGCTTCTTTTTCGTAGGGCATGCCGGCCAGGCCGAAGTGGGAGGCGGTGGCGGCGAGCTTCCGCCAGGCCTCTGGGTAGACGACCTCGTCGACGCGCTCGCCCCAGGGGTCGACGGGTTTGAGATAGGCGGGGTGGCGCTCGCACTCGTCGCCGAGGGCCGGGAGCTCAGTCGCCGCGAGGCGGCCCATCTCCTGCAGCTGGGGCTCGGCCCAGGCCAGGGTTTGCGGTCGCAGCCAGGCGCGGAGGAGGGAGCGCAGCGCGGGGTCGGCGAGGTAGGTGTTGCCGGGCAGCAGGCGCATCTGTCCTTAACACTCTGCCCTTTCGCCGCTCGAACAAATGTTCCAGAATAGCGTCATGATTGAGGGGGCGGGGGGAGCCACCACCGCCGGCCATCCAGCAGCTCTTCGACGCCATCGCCGCCGTGCGCACCCGGCCCCAGGCCGGCCTGTCTCACGAGCAGGTGGCCGTAGAGCTGGTTTGGCTGCGCCAGGCCGACGACCTCCTGCAGCTGGCCTGCGCCGAAACCGTGCGCGCCTATACGCGGAGCTGCCCGTCAGTCGACGAAGACACGCACCCGGTCGGCTTCCTGCGCTGCGAATGCCGCGACGCCACCAAGACCGCGGTCAATCTCACGACCGTGGCCGAACACCTGGACACCCTGCAGGCCAGCGTGCGGGCCCTGGAGTCGGCCAGGGTCGGCTTCGACCACCTGGCCTTACTGGCCGAGACGCTGGAGCGCGTGCTCCCACACGGCCGCTGGGACGCCGAACTGGAGGCACGCCTGCTGCGCCACGCCCAATACCGGAACGTCACCCGGTTCCGGCGCGATTGCCTGCACGTCCAACACTCCGCCGACGCCCAGGGTTTCCTGCGTGAGCAGCAGGAGGGCGTGGAGCAGGCCAGCCTGGAGATCAGCGGCGGCCACAGCGGCGCGGTCTGGCTGCGGGGCATCTTCCCGGCCGACACCGGCGCCGTCGTACGCACCGCGCTGGAGGCGCTGGCGGGCAAGCGCGGACCCGAGGACGAGCGGCCGCGCAGCAGCCGGCTGGCCCATGCCCTGGTCGAGCTCTGCGAGCACGGTTTGGACGCCGGCCTGGCGCCTCGGCGCGGCGGCGTCCGGCCCCACCTGCAGGTCACCACCACCCTGGAGACGCTGCTGGGCCAGCCCGGGGCTCCGGCCGGCGAGCTGGAGTTCTCCCTGCCCATCTCGGCCAAGACCGTCCAGCGCATGGCCTGACTGCACGATCACGCGGGTCTTGCTCGACTCCGACTCGGTGGTGATCGACGTGGGACGCGGCAAGCGCATCGTCTCGCCCTCCGCGCGGCGGGCGCTGCAGGCGCGGCAGGCGATCTGCCAGTGGCCCGGCTGTGACCGGCCGGGGTCCTGGTGCACGCCCCATCACCTGGTGCCCTGGGCGGCCGGCGGTTCCAGCGACCTCGACAACCAGGTGCTGCTCTGCTGGCGACATCTGGCTGGTTCACGAGGGAGAGTGGCAGCTGGTCCGGCAAGCCGATGGTCGGCTGCTGGTGATTCCGCCGGTGCCGACGTACTGCCGCGGTCCCGGCGTGCCTGACGCGGCTTGATCCGCACCATAATGACGTCGAAATGGCAGACGCCAAAGCCACGACCGTGCGATTTGCGAGCGAAATCTACGAGCGCCTGGAGAAGACCAGCAGGACCAGCGGGCTGCCCATCAACTCGATCGTGGTGGTGGCGGTGCTGGAGTGGCTGGAGGCCCATCCGCCCGAGCTGATCGGCCGCGGGTCAGGTTTCCTGCCGGTGAGGCCACGCAGGCTTGGCCGGCGCCTGCCCTGGCCGGCCTCACCCCAGGCCTTCGACCAATTCAGCCGCTCGGCCCAGTCGGCGCTGGCACGCGCCCAGGAGATCGCCGAAGCCAGCGGTGAGGGCCACATCACCACCGGCCACCTCCTGCTGGCGGTGGCGCGCACCGGGCTGGCGGCCAAGGTCCTGAGGACGCTCGGCGTCACGGATGAGCAGCTGGGCCAGCCGCTGCTGCATTCCACAGGGCAGCCCATCCGCGGCCTCCTCCTGCCCACCACCCGGGTCCGGACGGTGATCAAGCTGGCGCTGGAGGAGGCGCAGGCCGCGCACCTCGGCTACGTCGGTACCGAGCACCTCCTGCTCGGCATCGCGCGCGAAGGCGAGAGCGAGGCGGCGCGGCTCCTACTCGAGCTCGGGATCGACGAGGACGCCGTGCGCGCTCAGATCGCCGAGCTGGTCGGTGCTGAAGAGACATGACTCGCCAACGAAACGCCACAGCTGAGTCATAGAACCGCCGCCGGAGGTGCTTGAGACTCCGGGCTCGTGATGACTCCCGACGACAACATCATCGACGCCCGCGGCGTCTGGAAGCGCTACTACACGGGCGGCCACCGGGTCGAGGCCCTGCGCGGCGTCGACCTGCTCGTCAGGCGCGGCGAGGTGGTCGCCGTGATGGGTCCCAGCGGCTGCGGCAAGACCACGCTCCTCAACTGCTTGAGCGGACTCGACGTGATCGACGGCGGCAGCGTGCGCATCGCCGGCCGCGAGCTGGGCGAGCTCACGGACAACCAGCGCACGGACTTCCGGGCGCGGGACATGGGCTTCGTCTTCCAGACCTACAACCTGCTGCCGGTGCTGACCGGGCTGGAGAACGTCGAGCTGCCCATGCTGGTCGGCGGCGTCCGGCCCAAGGCGGCGCGCCAGCGCGCCCAGGAGGCGATCGAGCTGGTGGGCGTCGGCGCCTGGGCCAACCACCGGCCGGCTGAGATGAGCGGCGGCCAGCGCCAGCGCTTCACGATCGCGCGCGCTCTCGCGACCAAGCCCGCCATCGTCTGGGCCGACGAGCCGACCGGGGCCCTGGACACCGAGACCAGCGCCGGGATCATGGAGCTGATGGTTCGCCTGAACCAGCAGCACGACCAGACCTTCGTCTGGGTCACCCACTCCGAGGAGGTCGGCGCACTGGCCAAGCGACTCATTCGCATGCGCGACGGCCAGATCACCTCGGACACCGGGTACTTCGACGTGGGGTCGGACGTCAGGGGTCCCCGCCGAATCGCAGATTCGGTGGGGTAAAAGCGTGATCGCGTTCTTCGGCATCCCGCCGCAGACCCTGGCGCTGGCCATGGGCGGCGCGGTGGCCGGTCTCCTCCTACTGCTGCTGGGCCTGGCCGCCGTCAACCGCGTGCTGCTCAAGATGGCGCTGCGCAACATCCCGCGGCGGCGGGCGCAGACCGTGCTGATCCTGTTCGGCCTGATGCTGGCCACGCTCATCATCACGAGCTCTTTGGCGGTCGGCGACACGCTCGCCTACTCGCTGCAGGCGATCCAGGTTCGGCAGATCGGCGGCATCGACGAGGCCGTCGCGCGCTATCCCGACCGCAGCGCCCAGGGTGCGTCGATGGAGCCGGAGGCTTTCTTCAGCAAGACCCAGGCGGCCGACGTGGTCGCCCGCGCCAAGGCCGATCCCAATGTCGCCGCGGCCGGCGCCGTGGTGGTGTCGCCAGGCTCGGTCCTCGACACCACGACCAGCCAGGTGGCCGCCGAGAACGTGGCGGTGTTCGGCGTCGAGGCCGACTTTGACGCGCTCTGGGCTGGTCTGCGCAGCAGCGGGGGCGCGTCCCTCAGCGTCGCCGCGCTGCTGCCGGGCGAGGTCTACGTCGGTAAGCAGCTGGGAGCCCAGCTGAACGCCCGTCCCGGCGACGTCCTGAAGCTCTACGTCAACGGGCAGCCGGCGCTGGTCAGCGTGCGCGACGTGCTCAGCACCGAGGTCAATCCCAGCATCGCCAACCACGGGCCGATCGTGCGCTCGGTGCTGATGCCGCTGGCCACCATGCGTGCGGTACTGCAACAGCCGGCCGGCTACAACCTGGTCTTCCTCCACAACCGCGGCAGCGGCGGCATCGACGACCTGGGTCCGGGCGGCGCCACGGGGCAGGAGATCACGCGCCGCCTGCGCACGGCGTACACCGACCCGGTCGCGGCCGCCGAGCTCAAGGACTACCTCAACCAGCCGGCCATCAAGGCGCAGCTCGTCCACATCCGCAACACGGCCTCCTTCCTGGACCCCTCGCTGGAGCTCAGCAAGCGGCTGCTGGCGGAGCTCGCGCAGCCCGGGGTGACCGACGAGTTCAAGGCCCTGGCCGGCGACGACTTCGTGCAGCGCCTGATGCGCCAGGCCGTGCAGGCCACGCTGTCCAAGGGCGCGCCCTCCAGCGACGTCCAGGCCGCACTCATGGACCTCGGTGAGCGGCTGGCCGCGCTGGAGGTGAACAGCGAGGCCGCCGGGCAGCTGAAGGACCTGCTCCTGCCGCTGAAGCTGACGCCGCCGGCGACGGCGCTGGCCGGAGGCTTCGGCCTCCCCGACCTGCTGCACGAGGCGCAGCAGCCGGGTCTGACCACCAGGTTCCGAGCCCTGGCCGGCAACGTGGGGATGGAGCGGGCGCTCCGCGCCGTCATCGCCCAGCAGGCGCCGGCACAGCTCGCCCGCTACACGGACATCGCGGGACGGATCGAGATGTTCTGGTTCGCGCCCTACAAGGCGGACGCCGTGACCTTCGCGCAGCAGGGCGGCCTCTTCGCCACCGGCGCGCTGCTGGGCGTCAGCTTCTTCTCGATCGCGGTCGGCGTGCTCCTGATCTTCCTGATCTTCGTGATGCTGGCCGCCGAGCGCCGCGCCGAGATGGGCATGAGCCGGGCGGTCGGCCTGAAGCGCCGCCACCTGACCCAGATGTTCCTGTTCGAGGGCACGGCCTACACGCTGGGCGCCAGCCTGCTCGGGGTGCTGCTGGGCATCCCGGTCGGGATGGTCATGATCGCGGTGCTCTCCAGCCTCTTCAGCGGCTTCTACTCAGGCCTGACCCTGCAGTACCACGTCGAGTGGACGAGCCTGGTCATGGCCGGTTCGCTGGGCATCGTGCTGACGTTCGTGGTGGTGGCGGTGTCAGCCTGGCGGGTGAGCCGGCTCAACATCGTGGCCGCGATCCGCGACCTGGATGAGAGCGAGCACCGCGACGTCGGCCTCTGGAGCATGTTCAAGGCGCCGTTCAAGGCCTGGTGGTCCGGGCTCCGGCAGCTGCGTCATGGGCATCCTCTGGTCTTCCTGGGCCGCGTCACGTGGGGGGCGCTGAGCGCCATCCGCACCTTCTGGTGGGCCCTGTTCCGGCGCGGCCCGCTGACCATCGCGGCCGGCCTGGCGCTGATCGCCTTCAGCCTGATCGCGCACGGCGAGATCATCTACACGGCCGGCGTTTCGCTGGTGATCATCGGGGGCGGCCTGCTCATCAAATGGCTGCTCTCAGTCGCGCGAGTGCGCACCGCCGTGGCCGCCCGCGCCGGCTTCACGACGGCGGCCGTCGGCCTGCTGGTGTACTGGGGGCGCCCCTTCGGCAGGGTCGAGAAGCTCCTCCACATCGAGGGCGCCGTCCAGCTCGACCAGCAGGTCGGCGGGCCGGAGGTGTTCGCGCTGTCGGCGCTGATGGTGCTCCTGGGCGCGATCTGGCTGGTCATGTACAACAGCGACCTTCTGATCCGCGCGGTGATGTTCTGCACCGGCCGCCTGGCCTCGCTGGCAGCGGTCACCCGCACCAGCATGTCGTACCCGCTCAACACCAAGTTCCGCACCGGGATGGCGGTGGCGATGTTCGCGATCGTGACCTTCATGGTCGTGTTCATGTCCGTCTTCAAGGACGTCCTGATCCAGAACTACGGCCAGGTCGGCGCGGAGTCCGGCGGCTGGCAGATCGTGGCCGGCACGCCCGACAACAACTACCAGGGCAACGCCAACACCGTCTTTCCGGCCGAGGTGGCCGCTCTGGTGAAGTCGGACTCGCGGACGTCGAGCGAGGTGAGGGCGGCCGGCTGGGAGAGCCTCGACCGAGCCCAGCTGCGCCAGGTCCGTGCCGACGGCAGCCTGGGCCCGGCGCAGCGGGGTCGCGACTTTGCGACGCTGCACCTTGTCGACGACGGCTACCTGGAGGGCAGCGGCTACGCCATCCAGCCGCGCGCCGACGGCTACGCGTCGAGCCGCGCGGTCTGGGAGGCGGTCAAGGACAACCGCGGCTACGCCGTGATCGACGCCTCCTGGCTCGACACGCAAAGCGGGAACCCCGCGCTGATCTCGGGCATCCGGGCCGGCGACCAGACTTTCCAGCCTTTCCAGCTGGAGCTGAGCCGCAACCCGGGCGAACAGCCCTGGCGGGTGACCGTGGTCGGGTTCATGACGCGCCCGCTCTGGAGTGGGATCTACGTCTCCACGCGCACCGGCGCGGCCAGCGGATGGTTCGCGGACCCGCTTCGCTCCGTGAAGCCGACCGGCTACTACTTCTCGGTCCGGCCGGGCGTGAGCGTGAACCAGGCGCGGCTGGACATCGGCCGCTTGCTGGTCAGCGACCAGGTCGAGCCGGTGATCGTGTCCGACCAGGTCGCGCAGGGGCTGAGCACGGTGCTGACGCTCCTCAACCTGCTGACGGGCTTCCTGGCCCTGGGCCTGATCGTGGGCATCGCCGGGCTGGGCGTGATCTCCACCCGCGCCGTCGTCGAACGCTGGCAGCAGATCGGCATGCTCCGCGCCCTCGGCTTCCGACGCTCGCGCGTGCAGGGGTCTTTCCTGATGGAATCCAGCCTGATCGCGATCCTGGGGCTGGTGATCGGCGCCCTGGTGGGCGTCTGGCAGTCCTACCGCTTCTTCGTCACCGACCAGGCCTTCGGCAACGTCGACTTCCACGTGCCGGTGGTCGAGATCCTGCTCATCCTGGTCGGGGCCTACCTGGCCACGCTCCTCACCACCTACCTGCCCTCGCGCGCTGCCGCCCGGGTCGCGCCCGCAGAGGCTCTGCGCTACGAGTGAGCCTCGGGCGACTCCAGCAGGCTGCGCTGGTCCAGGAAGAGCAGTAAGCCGATCGCGGGCCCCACGACCAGGGCCACGCCGAGGGCGACCACGACCAGCACCACCTGGGTGGCGGTGGGCGCGGCGGCCTGCTCGATGGTCAGCCGGCCGGGCAGCAGGTACGGGGATTGCGCCACGCCCCAGGCGATCACCATCGACCCGACGGCCGTGACCGTGAGCAGCCGGTAGAGCTTGAAGACGCGCCGCCAGAGCAGGCCGGCCACCAGCGGCGTGAGCACCACCGTCGCCAGCACGAAGGGAAGGGCGAGGGTCGTGACCATGCCGGTCAGCAGCTCCCGGCGCTCGGCCGCGACCACGACCAGACCGATCGTGCCCACGCCCATGAGCGCCAGCGCGGCGGCGATGGCGCGGCGCCGGAAATAGTCGACCAGTTCCGGCGCGTGGCGGCGGGCATCGCCGACCAGGAAGCTGGCGCCGCTGAACGCCGTCGCCGCCAGGGAGACCAGCCCGAAAGCGACCGGCAGGGGGCCGAAGGGCTCCAGGCGGCCCGACGCGATGGCGCCCAGGCTGGCCGCGAAGAAGAACGGCGTCAGCACGGACGAGAGCCCGAAGACCAGGTTGGCGATCCCGCGCTCCGACTCCGTGCCGGCAACGTGGCGGAAGGCGAAGAAAGCGCCGCGGAGGATCAATCCCAACAGCGCCAGGGTGTAGAGCGGGTACAGGTTCAGGAACGCGGCCTGGAAGAGGGCCGGGAAGCCCGTCCAGCAGACCACGATGGCCAGCACCAGCCAGACGTTGTTGACCTCCCAGACCGGGGCCATGGCGTGGTCGATGAGCTCCCGCGCCTGCTCCCCGCGCGAGCCGCGGCCGGCCAGCAGGTCCCAGATGCCGGCGCCGAAATCGACCCCGCCCGCGGTGCTGTAGGCCGTGATCGCCAGCAGCAGTGCAGCCGCGATCACGTCGGAGAGCACGATCCTCACGCGCGCGGCCCGTAGGGCACGCCCTGTTCCACCTCGGCGGTGTCGTCGCGGCGCCAGCGCGCCGAGAGTCCGAGCAGCAGGCGCACGAAGAAGAACGCGATCAGCGCGTAGACCGCGACCAGTACTGAGAGCATCGTCCAGACGTAGGCGGCGGG
The DNA here is from genome assembly GCA_036378695.1 of Candidatus Dormiibacterota bacterium. Classification (GTDB taxonomy): domain Bacteria; phylum Chloroflexota; class Dormibacteria; order Dormibacterales; family Dormibacteraceae; genus CF-28. The sequence continues at coordinate 34,076 of DASUVY010000007.1, read as the reverse complement.
CGCGTCGGTGACCGCGTCCGAGACGCGCATGGCGCCGTAGACGATCCAGGGCTGGCGCCCGACCTCAGTGGTGACCCAGCCCGCTTCGACGCAGATGTAGGAGCCCAGCCCGGCCAGCGCCGCGAAGCGGTAGAACCAGGTCGAATCGGGCAGCCGGCGGCGACGGAGCAGGACCGCGAAGTACCACAGCGCCAGCAGCGCCCCGGCGCTGCCCAGCCCGACCATGAGGTCGAACGAGAGGTGCGTGAGGTTGGACTCCAGGATGCTCGGCCGGGCGTTGTCGGCGAACGCGCTGAGACCCGGGGCCACGGCGTTGGGCGAGTAGCCGACCAGGATCGAGTCCAGCGAGGGCAGCGAGAGGCCGAGGTTGACGTGGCCGCTGGAGTCCAGCAGCCCGCCGATCACCTCCGGGTTGTGGTCACGCGTGGTCCAGTTGATCTCCATCGCCGCGAACTTGGCGGGCTGATGCGCGACCAGCGCGCGGGCGGCCAGGTCGCCGACCAGCACCTGCACGGGCGCCAGCGCGGCGCCCACCGTGAAGGGCACGCCGAAGCCCAGGCGCTGGTAGTGGTCGCGGCGCCCGCGCAGCCAGGCCAGGGCGTAGAGGGATGCGACCGCGAATGAGCACGTGATGTAGATGGCGAGCGTGAAGTGCCAGAACTCATAGCCCAGCGCGCGCGTGAAGAGGGCGGCCCAGACGTCGACGTCCAGTGCACCGCTCGGCGTCACGGTGACGCCGCCTGGCGTGTTCATCCAGGAGTTGGCCGCCAGCACTCCGAAGGCCCCCAGCAGCCCCGAGGGCGGCAGCACCAGCCCGAACAGGAAGTGGAGGCGCGGCGGCAGGCGGGTCCAGCCGTAGAGGTAGATGCCGATGAAGACGGCCTCCAGGAAGAAGGCGAGGCCCTCGACGGCGAAGCCCAGCCCGAAAGCCGCGCCGAAGCGGCCGAGCATCTTCGGCCAGAGGATCCCGAACTCGAAGGAGAGGATGGTCCCGGTCACCGCGCCGACCGCGAACTGGACGGCCATCACCACCGACCAGCGGCGCGCCAGCCTGAGCGCCACTGGGTCGCGGCGCGCCAGCCCGATGCCCTCCATCAGCAGCGTCAGGGTCGGGAGGGCGACGCCGAGCGGGACCAGCAGGATGTGGTAGCCCAGCGTGAAGGCCATCTGGATCCGGCTCGGAAGCAGCGCGTCGGCCGCCAGCCAGCGCATCGACGCTCAGTCTGTTACAAGCCGACGTCGACCGGCGCCGGCGGCGGGCCCTCCTCCAACAGCTGCTTCAGCAGGACGCCGAGGCGCCGCGGCGCGAAAGTCTCGTCCGAGGCCGCGATCTCGTCGACGTTCCACCAGCGATGCTCCGCCAGGGCCGTGACCTCGTAGTCGAGGTGGCCGGCGGTGCTGACTTCGAAGGGCTCGACGCGGGCCAGGTAATAGCGCTCGCGCTGGCGGTAGCGGACGCCGTCCGGCATCGGGAAGACGTGCTCACGCGTCCAGACGCAGGGCCCCAGCGTGACCTGCTCCAGCCCCACCTCCTCGACCAGCTCGCGGAGCGCCGCGGTCTCGTGAGTCTCGCCCGGAGCGACGCCCCCGCCAGGCGTGAACCACCACCAGCGACCGCTCGCCGCGTCGACCAGCTTGAAGAGCAGGATGCGGTCCTCGGGATCCAGGAGCACCACCCGAGCCGCCGCGCGCGGGACCGGCTCCGTCAATGCACGGCGGGCAACAGGACCTGCTTCTGATAAGTGACGCCGCCCTGGGTGAAGCGCCCGCTGTAGAGGATGGCGGGCTCGAAGTAGCCGTAGGTGCCGTCGCTGGCGACCACATAGACCAGCTCGGCCGTGTCCAGGACGACGTTCGGGCCACCGCTAGGCCCGCCAAAGAACACCTGCTTGGTGCTGGTCGGAGTCGCATAGAAGGCCACTTCCGGGCTCAGGGGCAGCGGGGCCTCGGCCATGAGGATGGAGAGGTCGGCGCCCAGCGTCACCAGCCAGCCCTGCCGAAGCGGAGAGAGCGCCCAACGCACCAGGACCTGGCCGCCGCTGCGCGCCACCGAGGGACTCTGGGCGCCGCCCCCGGGTGCCACGTTGAAGCGCGAGAGGTAGTCGGTGACGGCCGTCGTTATGGCCGCGTCGTCGGAGCCGGCTGCGCGCAGCGCACCTGGCGCGGGCGTGATCACCACGCGGGGTTCGGTGCCGGCCGCGGTGTCCGTGGGATAGAGCACCAGCGTGAAGTCCTTGCCGGCATACCGCCCCAGCGCACCCGCGGGCACGGGACCGGCCGGTTGGGCGTTGAGACCGGCGGCGTAAGCGTCGGCCTGGGCGGCGCTCCACTCCCGATAGCGGGTGACGGGCAGCCGCGCCGGCACCGCCACCGACGCGGTCACCGCCGTCACGTTCACCGGACCCGCGTAGCCCCCCGTGGGTTGGGGCGGTGGCGGCAGAGGCCCGAAGGTGACCACATCGGCGCCCGCAGCACCGTTGGGCTGTGCGGCGTTGGGCGCGGTGCGCGTCGGGCCCTCGGCCGCCGAGCCCGCACTGCTCGCGTGCGGGCCGCCGTGCTGCAGGAGCAGGCCGCCGGCGACCACGACCACCAGCAGCACCGCGAGGCCCCCCAGCGCCGGGCCCAGCTGCACCCGGCGGGCGCTCTCCAGGAAGCGCGCCCAGGGGCTGCGCCGAGCCTGGATGCGCGTCCACAGCTCGTCCTCGAAGCCGCGGCGCGGCCGGATGCTCGCGAAGGCCTGGTCGAGGCGTTCCTCCAGCCGGTCCCGCGGCTCGCTCACCCGGCCTCCCCGGCCGCCGCCTCGCGCAGCACGCGCAGAGCCCGGTGGTAGAGCATCTTGGCGGCGTCCTCGCTGGAGCCCAGGATCTGGCCGACCTCGGCGAAGGAGAGCCCGGAGTGCCTGAGCGAGATCGCCTCGCGCTGCCGCTCGGGCAGGCGCTCCACCAACGTCAGCAGTGCGCGGTGCTGGATCCGCTCCGCGGCCAGCTGGGCGGGATCCTCGAGCGCCTCCGGCTCATTGGCGACCGCGCGCGCCAGGCGCTCCTTGCGACCGGCTGCGCGCAGGTGGTCGAGGGCTGCGTTGCGCGCGATCCGGAACAGCCAGGAGGCCGGCGTGGCGCCCTGCGGCTCGTAGCGCGGGTACGCCTCCCAGGCCTTGATGAACACCTGCGAGGTCACGTCCTCGGCGTCGGCCTGGGACCCGACCTGGGCCCGCACATAGGCATAGATGCGGTTGAGGAAGTCCCTGTACAGCTCTTCGAAGGGCGGTTTGTCGCCCGGCAAGACGAGGAGAAAGCGTAAGCGCTCACCCTGGAGCCAACGCCGGGCTCAGGCGGCCGGTAACGGCACCCCGAAGCGTTCGCCCAGGGCGGCCAGCTGTTCCCAGGTCGCGGCGGGGACCTCGATGCCCTCAGTCAGGCGCCGCGCGCGCTGGAGCCGCTCGGGGTCGCCGGGAACCAGCACGCCGGACTGGCCGCGCGCCGCCGCCGAGACGTCCGCCGCCAGCCGCGCGTAGGCGTCGCGGCCGCCGAACCATTCGGGATCGATAACGAGCAGGAACACCCCCGCGGCGAAGCCGGGATGAGGCGGCGGCCCGGCCATGGTGCCGGCCGGCGAGGGGTCGGGGTCGCCGACCATGGCCAGAGCCCCCAGCAGGGCCGCGGCCAGGGAGAGGCCGTAGCCCTTGTGCCCCGCCAGCGCGCCGCCGAGCAGGGTCAGGGAGCCGCCCTGATACAGCCGCTCGGGGTCGCGGCTGGGGCCGCCGCCCGCGTCGAGCAGGACGCCGTCCGGCACCGGCGCGCCGCGCGCTCGGGCAACCGCCACCTTGCCCTCGGCCACGGTGGTGGTGGCGAAGTCCATCACGAACGGCTCGCCTTCCGCGGCCGGGATGCCGATCGACCAGGGGTTGGTGCCCAGCAGCCGGCTGGCGCCGCCAAAGGGCGCGGCTAAACCGGCGCCCTCGCCGGCGATGCCCAGGGTCAGCAGCGCCACCCGGCCGAGCCCGGCCACCCGCTCCGTGTAGTCACCCAGCCGCCCCACGTGGTTGGCGTGACGCACGGCGGCCGCTGCGATGCCGGCTTCTACGGCGTGCGTAATGGCCCAGTCGAAGGCCTTCCAGACGGCGGGATGCGCGAAGCCCCGCTCAGCGTCGAAGAGCGCCAGTGCCGCGCTCTCCTTGATGACGCGCGCGCGGGCGCCCGGGACCAGCGCGCCGGCGTCGACCTGCGCGATGTAATTGGGCAGGCGCTGCACGCCATGGGAGTCGTGGCCGGCCAGGTTGGCGCCGACGAGGTGATGTGCCACGTCGAAGGCCACGTCGCCGGGCGCGCCGGCGGCTTCCAGGACCCGGGCCGCGAAGCGTTCGAGCTCGGTCGGCCTAGCCGTAGTAACGGGCGACCGTCTCCGCCACGCAGACCGGCTTCTCGCCGCCCTCGCGCTCGATCGTGCACTGTGTCACCACCTGCTGGCCGCCGTTGTCGACCGGCTCGACGGAGAGCAGCTTGGCGCGCATGCGCACGTTGCTGCCGGCCGGCACCGGGGCCGGGAAGCGCACCTTGTTGACGCCGTAGTTGATGCCCATCTTGACGCCGTCCACCACCAGCACCTCGTGGATGAGGGTGGGGATCAGGCTGAGGGTCAGGTAGCCGTGGGCGATGGTGGTGCCGAAGGGACCAGCCTTGGCCTTCTCGCGGTCGACGTGGATCCATTGGTGGTCGCCCGTGGCGTCGGCGAACTTGTCGATCTGCTCCTGGCTGACCTGGTGCCAGCTGCCGGGGCCCATCTCCTCCCCCACGCGGTTGGGCAGGTCGGCGACGCTGATGGTGGTGGCGGGCATGGTCTCTTCCTCCTAATCCAGGGAGCGCAGCAGGGGCGCGATCTCGCGGGGGCGGTTGGTGAATACGGAGTCGGGCTTGCAGATGCGGCACCAGAGCACGCCGGCCGCGTCGTCAACCGTCCACACCCCGACGGCCTTGCCGGCGGCGTGCATCTCCTCGACCAGCTCCGGGTCCATGGCTCCATAGTGCGGCGCGTAGAGGTCGGCGCCGGCCTCCCGCATCAGGCGCACGGGGTCGATCGGGCGCGCGCCCTCCAGGATCCCCGCCTGCAGGCGCGGCTCGAGCTGCTTGAGGCGCTGGACGGAGCGGTGCTGGAAGGAGATCACGGCCGCGATCTCCAGCGTATTGCTCTCGCGCAGCAGTTCGACGACCTTCTCCTCGATGCCGGGATAGGGGATCGGGATCTGCTTCAGCTCGACCGCCAGCGGCACGTTGTGCTCGGCGCTCAGCGCGCAGACCTCGGCCAGGAAGGGCAGCCGCTCGCCGCCGCCGGCGTCCAGCTCGCGCAGCTCCGCGCTGGTGTGGTCGCGCACCAGGCCCTGGCCGTCGGTGGTCCGCTCCAGGGTGTGGTCGTGGATGACGACCAGCTCGCCGTCGGACGACATGTGCACGTCGCACTCGATGATGTCGACGCCCAGCTCGATGGCCGAGCGGAAGGAGGCGAGGGTGTTCTCGGGGTGCTCGGCGGGGTTGCCGCGATGGCCGCCGACCAGGGGCTGGCGCTTCTCCCGGGCCCACTCGTAACGCTGGGCCAGAGTCGGGCGGGGCGCCAAAACGGGACCAGTCTATATTGGTGCCGGTGACCGCCCAGCCAGGGACCCTCGGTGAGCTGCGGGCCTCTGGCCACGAGCGCGAAACGGTCAAGCAGGAGCTCCGCCGGAACCTGCTGGCGCGCATGCGGACGGGCGTCTCGCCGCTCCTGGCGGGCATCGTGGGCTACGACGACACCGTCCTGCCCCAGGTCGCCAACGCCCTCATCTCCGGCCACGACCTGATCCTGCTCGGCGAGCGCGGCCAGGCCAAGTCGCGGCTGATGCGCTCGCTGATCGGCTTCCTGGACGCCGAGATCCCGGTCGTCGACGGCTGCGAGATCAACGACCACCCCTACCAGCCCATCTGCCGGCGCTGCCGCGACCTGGTCGCGGAGAAGGGCGACGCCACACCCATCGCCTGGCTGCCCCGGGAGCGCCGCTACGGGGAGAAGCTGGCCACGCCCGACATCTCGATCGCCGACCTGATCGGCGAGGTCGATCCCATCAAGGTCGCCGAGGGTCGCTACCTGGCGGACGAGCTGACCATCCACTACGGCCTGGTGCCGCGCTGCAACCGCGGCATCTTCGCCATCAACGAGCTGCCGGACCTGGCCGAGCGGATCCAGGTCGGCCTGCTCAACATCATGGAAGAGAAGGACGTGCAGATCCGGGGCTACCGGATCCGGCTCCCGCTCGACATCCTGGTGGTGGCGTCGGCCAACCCCGAGGACTACACCTCGCGCGGACGCATCATCACGCCGCTCAAGGACCGCTTCGGGTCACAGGTGCGCACGCACTACCCGCTGACCGTGGCCGAGGAGATCGAGATCATGGAGGGCGAGCGGATGGCGCCGCCCTCGGAGATCGAGGTCCTGGTGCCGGGCTTCATGAAGGAGATCGTGGCGGAGATGTCGCACGGCGCCCGCCGCAGCCCGCACATCTCGCAATCCTCGGGCGTGTCGGTGCGGATGTCGATCGGCAACTACGAGAACCTGGCCTCCAACGCGGTGCGCCGCGCCGTCCGCACGGGCGAATCGCTGGCGGTGCCGCGCATCTCCGACCTCGAGTTCCTGGCTGCTTCCACGGCGGGCCGCGTGGAGATCGAGGCGTTGGACGAGGGCAAGGAGGAGCAGGTGATGTCGCGCATCCAGCGCGGCGCCGTGTCCGCGGTGTTCGGACGCCACTTCGCGGCCTCCCAGTTCGAGAACCTGGTCGCGCGCTTCGAGGAGGGCACCATGCTCGAGGTCGGCGAGTCGATGCCCGCCGCCACCTACGTGCGCGCGATCGGCGAGGCGCCGGAGATGGACACCGCGCTGCGCCGGCTGGGCCTGCCGGACAAGCCGGAAGTGCGCGCGTCGGTCATCGAGTTCGTGCTCGAGGGCCTGCACCTCAACAAGAGGCTCAACAAAGACGAGATGGGCGGGCGGGCTCTCTACCGCCGCTAGCTACTGCCGATAGAAGATGTAGGCGAAGCCGAAGATCATCACGATCACCAGCACGATCAGCAGGATCTCCACGCGCACCGCGAGGCGCACCAGGCGCCGCGCCCGGTGCGTGCGCTCGCCGCACTTCTCGCAGTAGGCGGCGTTGCGGACCAGCTCGTTGCCGCAGCGGTCGCAGTGCGTCTGGTAGGCGACGGCCACCGCCTGATTATTAACCTCTCGCCATGGAAGACCCGGTCCACCAGCCGCGCCCCGACGACTACGTCGTGATGCTGGCGCAGGTGCCGGAGCGGGTCGGCGACATCGCGCTTTCCCTGGACGAAAACCGGCTGCGCTACAGGCACGGCCCGGCCTTCCCTACCCTCCAGGAGATGGTGGCCCACCTGGCGCGCTCCGGCCAGGCGGTGGACGCGCTGCTGCGCCAGGTCTGCATCGACGGCCGGCGCGAGGTTGACCTGCGCGCGGCCATGGACCCGCCTCCGCTGGAGGGCGATGCCGAGGCTTCGGCAGCCGAGCTGATGGAGACGTTGATGCGTGACCGCCGGCGGACGGTGGACCTGCTGCGCGGTCTCACCGAAGAGCAGTGGGCGCAGCCGGTCGCGGACCGGGTGCGGGGCGAGCTCACGCTGCTCGAGGCCTGTGACGCCATCGGCCGCCACGAAGCGGGCCACGTCGCCCAGCTGCGCAACCTGATCGCGGTGCTGCCGGAGCCCCTGGACCTAGGGCCGATCGGAGGACGGCTCAGCCCTTGATTGGCTGCGCGTTTCCCCCCAGCGCCGGCCCAATGAGTGATTGCCAGAAGAATCCGTTCTCGAAGGCGAGACCAAGCGCAATCCAGTAGTTCTTGGCCTCGGGGTCGAGCTTAGGGTGGATCTTGTTGAACGCGAATAGCCCCAAGATCACGTCCACAGCGGCCGTAATCAGAACCGCCGTCCACCCCGGCGGCTGTACTCGTTCCCCGCCTCGAGCTGCCAACAAGGGATCCCAGACGCCCTTAACAGCGATGCCAGCCACTACGGCGGCGTAGATGCCGGCGAGACGAAGGAGCGAGTCGTTACGCAGCCGCTCCGCCTTTGAGGCCGCATCGCCTTGATGGAGCCGCGCGTGGTGGCGGGCCACAGCCCGATACTGCGCACGATATAGATCCGTGAATCCAAACCAGCCGGCGACTCTCTTGACAGAGCCCATCGCCGAAACGCTTGCCTGGGCCTAGGTCGGAGGGCGGACCCTAGGAGCCCGCCCGCATAGCAGCACGGGTCGAAGCTGACGAGGCCGTCACGGTTCGTCGTTCGGAGCGCTTTTTATCCAGGCCAGCAACCGCCTTCTTGGCCGCCTCAAGCTGGGCCTTGAACTCTGCACTGTCCTTTGGCCGCCGATCGTCAATTCTCATGATCCCTGCTCCAGGGCCGCAGTATATGGAATCTCAGCCTCCCCCATTACTCTCGTCCAAAACGTGTGCCACTTCCTATCACGTTTTATTGTACCGCCTTGCACATCGTCTTCCAGTACTCGCTCGCGGTACTCGGCAAGGAAAAGGAAGCTGCTCATGTCAAACCGGTCCCAGCCAGCGTGTGGCTCGTCAAGCACGTAGGTCCACATAGGGCCGACAGCCCGAAGCTGTCGCAGCCCCCAACCGTAGGCAAACAACAGGTCTGGAAGCGAAAAAGAATCATCGTCGGGGTGACTGTGTGTGACGGTGCTCCCTCCGATAAATTGCTGGAGGGCCTCATCCGTCTGGTCGTCGATGACGTCACGAGACCCGGCCACCGCGTAGGCTACGGCCCCGTCCACGAACACGCCCGCGACCTCTTGATCGAGGGCACGGATGTCCGCCTCCATATCTGCCAGGGAGGCCGACCGGTAGTAGCCTGTGACGTCGGTGCCGGGCGGCCATCGCATGTCGACGGGCACTCTAGCGTCGGGGAGACGAGCAGGATTAGGGTCGGGCTCTGACTGGGGCGGGCCTGTCCGCAAAGCGAAGCCACCGCCCAGGACCAGTCGTCCTCCCCTAAAGGCGAGAGGGACTAGGCCGGCAGCACCAGCGCCAGCTGGCGCGACTGCGCCAGCAGCCGGCCATCGCGCGTCCAGAGCTCACCGTCCTCCTCCCAGAAGCCGCCCTCCGCGCGCTTCGAGCTGAAGACCCCCAGCAGGAACTCCTCCGGACCCACGCCCGGCGCCGGCAGCGCGGAACGGAAGTAGACCGTCATGTCCACGGTGGGCGCGTAGGCGCGGAAGTCGATGCGCGTGAAAAGTGAGGGCATCCAGGCGTCGACCAGGCAGGCGACCACCGCGGCGTCGATGGGCACCGGCTGGCGCAGGCGCAGCCAGCCGCCCGAGTAGGCCCGCGGGCCGCCGCGAAAGACGCGGCCGCCGAGCGCGTAGCGGTAGTCGAAGTGGTCGGCGAAGGAGGGCTGGTGCGGTCGGGGCGGAGTCGGGGCCAGGTCCTCGGGTGGGGGCGCTTCGGGCATCACAGCATCGGTGATGTCGGGTCCCTCGCGCGGCGCCGACAAGGCGCTCAGCGCCAGCGCCATGGCCGCGCCGCCCTGGGAGAGGCGCGCGCTCACGCTGCTCAAGCGGCCGCCGCGGCGCTCCTCCGCCACCTCGATCAGCGAGGGACCCACCGCCGGCGGCGCCGCGAAGTGGACGGTCAGCGAGCGCGGCGCCCGTCCCGGGCCGGCCTCCGCCTGCATGGCCCGCAGCAGCACGGCTGCCAGGAAGCCGCCGTGGGGTCCCCGCATCCCGATCCACTCCGCGCCCCAGGTGAAGGTGTAGCGCCCGGGCGCCGCGCGCTCGGGGCGGGTCGCCTCTTCGAAGTTCACGGCGCCGCCAGCAGCTCGGCCCGCAGGTCGCGCAAACGGCCGGCGCTGATCGCGTCGCGGACACGCTCCAGCAGGCGCGCCGTGAAGCGCAGGTTGTGCTCGGCCAGCAGCGGCACCGAGAGCGGCTCCCGCGCCCGCAGCAGGTGGGCCACGTAGGCCCGCGAGAAGCGCGCGCAGGTGTGGCAGTCGCAGCCCTCCTCCAGCGGCCCGTCCTCGCCGCGCCGCGCCGAGCGCGCGAGGTCGATGCGGAAGCGCGGCCGGCCCAGGTGCAGCGCCTGGCCGTGGCGGGCCAGGCGCGTGGGCATGGCGCAGTCGAAGGTGTCGACGCCGCGCAGCGCGCCCTCGACCAGGTCGTCGGGCTCGCCCACACCGAGCAGGTGCCTCGGTCGGTCCTCCGGCAGCAGCGGGCGCACCAGCTCCACGACGCGGTACCAGTCAGCCTTGGTCTCGCCCAGGCAGTCCCCGATGCCGTAGCCGTCGAATCCCATTGCCCCGATCTCGGCGGCCGAGCGCTTGCGCAGGTCTGGGTAGACGCCCCCGTGCACGATGCCGAACAGCGACTGCGCGCCTCCCGAAAAGGCCTCCAGGCAGCGCCGGGCCCAGCGCAGGTTGCGCTCCAGCGCAGCTTCCGTGTACTCGCGCGGCACGTGGAAGGGCGTGCATTCGTCCAGGCAGAAGACGAGGTCGGAGCCCAGCGCGCGCTGCAGCTCCATGTTGTTCTCGGGGGTGAAGCGATGCAGGGAACCGTCCAGCCAGGAGCGGAAGACGGCGCCCTCCTCGTCGACGCGGACGGCTTCCAGTGGATCCTCGTCGAGGTGCGGCAGGCGCCGGCGTCCTTTCAGCTCGTCGGCGACCTGGCCGTGGCGCAGGCTGAAGACCTGGAAGCCGCCGGAGTCGGTGGCCAGCACGCCCGGCCAGCCCATGAAGCCGTGCAGGCCGCCGGCGCCGGCCACCAGCTCGGGCCCGGGCTGCACCGCCAGGTGATAGCTGTTGCAGATCAGCGCCTGGACGCCCGCGCGCCGCGCGGACTCGACGTCCAGGCCCTTCAGGGCGGCGCGGGTGGCGACCGCGAAAAAGCCGGGCGTCTCCAGGGAGCCGTGCGCGGTCTCCAGCACCCCGCGCCGGGCCTCGCCGTCGCGGGCCAGGATCTGGAACCGCAGCACGCGGATATTCTCCCCGCATGGCTGAAGAGGAGCCGAAGGCGCCGGCCAAGGGCCGCCGCAAGCCGGCCCGGGCGCGCAACGCCCAGTACTGGATGATCGTGAGCTCGCCCGAGAACTTCCGGAAGACGCGCGACCACGGCTTCACCGCGCAGGGCATCAAGACCCGGCACCGGCGCCGGGTGGAGACGATCCGCCAGGGGGATCGCGTCCTTTACTACGTGGCGGGGCGCATGGCCTTCGCGGCCACCGCCACCGTGACCTCGCCCATGTACGAGGACCACACGCCGATCTGGCGCACCGCCCGCCGCGAGGAGGACTACCCCTGGCGCGTGCGCATGCGGCCGGACGCCGTGCTCGAGGAGGCCGACTGGGTGCCGGCCAAGGACGTGGCCTACCGCCTGGAGTACGTGCGCAAGTGGCCGCCGGAACATTGGACGCTGGCCTTCCAGGGCCACCTGCACCAGCTGGCGCAGAAGGACTTCAAGCTCATCGAGGACGAGATCCGACGCACGCGCCGCGCCCGCGCCGCGGTGTCACAGCCGGTCCCCTCGGCGGTGCTTGAGGAGTGATGAGGGCCGAGCCCACCACGGATTCGCCGAACCAGGAGCCGGGGATCGCCCCGCCTCAGCACAAAGCCCGTCGCGAAGACCCTTTCGAAGAGCTGTTCATGAACGAGTACGGCCGGGTGGTCGCGGTCGCCAACCGGGTCCTGGCCGATCGTGGCGAGGCCGAGGACGTGGCCCAAGAAGTGTTTTTGGACTTCCATCGCCGGCACCGGCCGGATGCCGGCTTCGCGGCCGCCTGGCTGCACCAGGCGGCGGTCCACACCTCGCTCAACCGCCTGCGCAGCCGCCGGCGCCGGGAGAAGCGCGAGCTCACCCAGGCGCTGGCCGAACGGCCGGCACCGGCCGAGGACCCCGCCCGCCTGGCCGAGGTGGCCGAGGACCGGGAGTCCGTGCGCCAGGCGCTGACCCGCCTGCGGCCGAAGGCGGCGGCGGTCCTCATCCTGCGTTATTCCGGGCTCAGCTACGCCGAGGTGGGCGCCGCCCTGCAGGTCGGCACCGGCCAGGTCGGCACCCTCCTACGGCGAGCCGAGCAGGCCCTCAAGAAGGAGTTGGAGGACTCAAGAAATGGCACACCTGTCTGACGGAACCCTCCGTCGCATGTACGACGAACCCCTGTCCGCGCCCGAAACTGCGCGCGGCCACTACGCGACCTGTGCGAGCTGCCAGGCGCGCTTCACCGAGATCGCCGGCGACGCCCGGCGGCTGGCGGGCGCCCTCAACGTGCCCGCGGCCACGGTCGACTCGGCGGCCGCCTATCGCGGCCTGCAGGCGAAGCTGCAGCCGCGGCCCCGCTTCGTGCTGCGCCTCCCCCGCCTCGCCGGCGCTTCGCTGCGGCGAGGCGCGCTGGTCACCGGGCTGGCGGCGGTGCTGGTGCTGGGCGTGGCGGTGAGCCCGCTGGCCCAGACCGTCAAGAACGTCTTCGCGCCCAACCACGTGCAGACGGTGACCGTCAGCCAGGGCTCTTTCGCCGGCTTCCCCGACCTCTCGCACTGGGGCACGGTCAGCGTGACCCAGCAGCCTGAGCTCAAGCAGGCCGACACCGCGGCCGACGCGGCCGCGACCACCAAGCTGCCGGTGATCAAGCCCGGCAACCTGCCCTCCGGGCTGCCCGCGGCGCAGTACGCGACGCTCAGCACCGGCTCCGGCAGCTTCACCTTCAGCAAGTCGAAGGCCGACGACTACGCGGCCACCCAGGGCGCCAAGGCGCCCAAGCTGCCCAGCAACCTGGACGGCTCCCGGCTCGACGTGACCATCGGCCCCGCCGAGGCCGCCATCTACGGCGGGGACCTCTCGGCCGCCGCGCAGCGCGGCGCCAAGGACGACACCGGCAACGGCGCCGCCACCGGCGAGTCCCGTGACCTGCTGCCCAGCCTGGCGATCGGCATCGCCAGGGCACCGCACGTGACCTCCACGGGCGCCAGCGTCAAGGACATCGAGAACGCGGTCGCCAACCAGCCCGGCGTGTCGCCGCAGCTCAAGCAGGCGATCCTCTCGATCGGCGATCCCAGCAGCACGCTGCCGATCCCGGTCGTGCAGGGCATGACCGTCAGCGACAACCCGACCCTCAAGGACGGCACCAAGGCCGCCTACGTGGGCGACAACTCGGGCGCGGGCGGTGGCGTCATCTTCATCCGGGGCGGCAACGTGTACGTGGTCGCCGGCGCCTACAGCGAGCAGACGCTGGTCGCCATCGCCAATACGCTTTAGAGATGCAGCCGGAAAGCTCTGCCGGATCTTCGGCGCCCATGCACCGCATCTGCGGCGTCGCCTCCTGCGCTACTCGCTCACGCAGCTATAGCTGCGCTCGCTCCGTTGCTCGTCGGCTCCTTGCATCTGCAGCACCTGGCCGCCGAATCTCTCGGCCGGCCTCCCGGCTGCATCTCTGACACTCTGGTAGATCTCCGCGAAAGGCAGGCGGCGGCCAGCGCGGCCGCCGCCTCGCCTGCGGTTCACACCGCCGACCTCACCAAGCGCTACGGCAAGCAGCCGGCCCTCGCCGGCCTGACCATGACGGTGCCGCGGGGCGAGGCCTTCGGCTTCCTGGGGCCCAACGGCGCCGGTAAGACCACCGCCGTCAAGCTGCTCCTCGGCCTGGCCGCGCCCACCTCCGGCGAGGGCTGGGTTCTGGGCCGCCCGCTGGGCGACCGGGAGGCGCGCCGGCGCATCGGCTACCTGCCCGAGCTCTTCCGCTACCAGCCCTGGCTGAGCGCCCGCGAGGTTCTGGCCCTGCATTGCGAGTTGGCGGGGTTGCCCCGCGCGAGCTGGCGCGAGGAGGTGCAGGCCGCGCTCGAGATCGTCGACCTGGCGGGCCGCGCGGAGGACCGCGTCGGGACCTTCTCCAAGGGCATGCAGCAGCGCCTGGGCCTGGGTGCCGCGCTGCTGGGCAAGCCCGAACTGGTCTTTCTGGACGAACCAACGTCGGCGCTCGACCCGGTCGGCCGCCACGACGTGCGCCAGGTCATCAACTCGCTGAAGGAGCGCGGCACCGCCGTCTTCCTGAACTCCCACCTGCTGACAGAGGTCGAGATGGTCTGCGACCGGGTGGCCATCGTCGACCACGGCCGGGTGGTGGCCAGCGGCACCCTCGACGACCTGCTGGGCGGGCACGCGGTGCGGGTGCGCGTGACCGGCCTCAAGCCCCATGAGCGCGCGTCGGTGAGTGGCTTCGGCGAGCTTGACGACGACGGCGAATGGATCACCGTGCGCGGGCTGGAGCCCGAGCGCGTGCCCGAGCTGGTCGACGAGCTGGTACGCCTGGGCGGGCGCGTGTACTCGGTGGAGCCCCGCCACCAGACGCTGGAAGACCGCTTCCTGCAGCTGCTGGGGGCGAAGTAGTGGCGCCAGCCCTGGTCTACGCCCGGCTCACGCTGCGCGAGGCTCGGCGCCGGCGGCTGCTCCTGGTCCTGCTGGTCCTGACGCTGGTCATGGTGGCGGTCACGACCTGGGGCTTCGGCAAGCTCTGGGACATCCGGGTCCAGGGCCGGCCGCCCGGCGCCAGCTTCGTGCGCGCCACCGCCTCCCAGCTGATGATCCTGGTGGCCTTCATGTTCACCACCGTGCTCGGCCTGGCCGCCACGGTGGTGGCCTCGCCCTCGGTCTCCGGCGACCTGGAGTCGGGATTGGCGCTCTCCATGCTGGCGCGCCCGGTGCGGCGCGCCGACCTGCTGGTGGGCAAGTGGCTGGGCTTCGTGGCCATGGTCGTGATCTACACGGGCGGCGCCGCCCTCCTGGAGATGGAGCTGGTGAGCTGGGTCACGGGCTACATGCCGCCACACCCCATCGCGTTCGTGGTCTTCGTTTCCGCGGTGGGGATCAGCCTGGTGACCCTGAGCATGGCGCTGAGCACCCGGCTGTCCGGGCTGGTGGGCGGGGTGATCGCGCTGGTCGCCTTCTTCATGTCCTGGATGGGCGGCATCGTGGGCAGCATCGGGCTGGCGCTGCAGAACCAGCCGCTGATCGACGCCGGCGCGGTTTCTCGCCTGATCGTGCCGGCCGACGGGCTCTGGCGCGGAGCCATCTGGTCGCTGGAGCCCAGCATCGTGATCGCCGGTGTGAAGGCAGCCGGACCGGGCGCGGCCTCCAATCCGTTCTTTGCAGCGGACCCGCCGCCCACGGCCTACCTGGCCTGGTGCGTGATCTGGGTCCTGGGCCTGCTGGCCCTGGCCCTCTGGAGCCTCAATAAAAGGGAGATCTGACGCGTAACGCGGCGCGCGTCATGCCAGTTCTCGCAGTGAGGGAACGCGGATGCGCAAAGCGGCGTTGGGGGCGGTGCTCACAACCACTTTGCTGCTGGCGGCACCGGCGACCGCGCTGGCCACCACCAGCTCCTGGTTCTCGGGCGACTACGACGTGTTGCTCGGCTACGGCTGCACCACCTTCGAGCTGGAGCCGTTCGACGCCCGCTTCGACTGCCCGGCCGGCTACCGCGTGCACGAGGCCATCGATTTCGACACACCGATCGGCACTCCCGTCTTCGCCGGCTGGCCGGGCACGGTGGTCACCGTCGGCGGGCCCGAGACCCATGACTACGGCCCGCACTACGTCCTGATCGCGCTCGACGAGGGCCACGACATCCTGCTCGGCCACCTGTCGCGCGCCGACGTGGTCGCGGGCCAGAAGCTACGCGTCGGGGACCGAATCGGCTTGACCGGTGACCTGGGCGAGTGCAACTGGCCCAACCTGCACTTCGAGGCGCGCGTCCACGGCGGCACGACCTATCAGTCGCTGGATCCCAGCGCCTTTCTGCAGCCGGCGCCGGCGCTGCCGGTGGCCGCGGTCCATGACGCGCCCGTGGTGACTGTCGAAGGCGATTCGCCCCCGCTGCTGCCCGTGGGCGCCGCGCTGCTGTCCGTCTACTTGTTGGCGTGGCGCTGGCGCCGCGCCCGGAGGCTGAAATGACGCAAATACGCTGGTTATCGGCAGCTGTGCTGCTCCTGCTGGCCGGCTGCGGCAACCCGGTCACGGCGCCGCGCGCCGCGGCGGCCACCGCAGCTCCCACTGCGGCGCCGGCGGCCACCTACACGTGCGCCGACTTGAGCGGCGGTGGCAGCACCCGGTCGAATGTGGTGGCGGTGCGCGCGGCCGCCCAGGACGGCTTCGACCGCTGGGTGCTCGAGTTCGACGGGCCGGTGCCCGGCTACACGATCACGCGCCAGGCCAACGCCAGCTTCACGGAGGACGCCAGCGGCCGCACCCTGACGCTCGATGGCAGCGCCGGGGTGGTCGTCCGCCTGCAGCCCGCGAGCAGCGGCGCCCAGGCACCCCTGGCCGTCGCGCCGCGCGGGACCGAGCTCCGCGACCTGCGCCGGACCGGCGACTTCGAGGGCGTGGTGCACTGGGCGGCTGGGCTGGCCGCCCCGGCCTGCATGCACGTCACCACCCTGGACGGCCCGCCGCGCCTGGTCATCGACTTCCAGACGGGATCGTGAAGCGGATGACGGTGCCCTTCCCGGGCTGACTCTGGGCGGCGATGGTGCCGCCGTGGGCCTCGACAACGTCCTTGGCGATGGCCAGCCCGAGGCCGCTGCCGCGCGAAGACGGTCCGCGCACGAAGCGCTCGAAGATCCGCGGCAGCAGCTCGGGCGGGATGCCCTCGCCGGTGTCGGAGACGCTGACCTCGATGCCGCCGCCCTGGCGGCGGGCGGACACCGTGACCGAGCCGCCCGCGGGCGTGTGCCGGAGCGCGTTGGCGACCAGGTTGTTGAGGACCGCCCGCAGGCGGACGGGGTCGGCGTCGGGATGGGGCAGGTCGGCGGGAAGGTCCTCCCGCAACGCGACTTCGGACGCCGGCTGCGCGGCCAGGACCTCATGGACCAGCAGCGCCAGGTCGACCGGCTCCCGGTTGAGGACGAGCGCCCCCGCCTCGGAGAGCGCGAGCGTGCGCAGGTCTTCGATCAGCAGCTCCAGCGTGTGCGTGGCCTCCAGGATCGGCTTCACCGACTCCGCGCTGGCCTGGTAGACGCCATCGGCGATGCCCTCGGCCTGGCCCCGGATCACCGCCAGCGGCGTCTTCAGCTCGTGCGCCACGTCGGCCAGGAAGGTGCGCCGGCGCTGGTCGCCGGCCTCCACCCGCCGGCGCAGGCCGGCGAAGCTGGCGGTAGCCCGGCGCATCTGGACGATCCCGAAGATGAAGGCGCCGGCCAGCAGGATCAGCGGCAGCGGGATGAAGCGGGGGCCACCCCGCGCGACCAGCGCTCCGAGAAAGCCCATGGTGGCCGCCGACAGAACCCAGAGCAGGAGCACGAAGGCCACGATCCGGCCGAAGAACCAGGGGCGATTCCGCCGCGGTGGCCAGCGCTCGCCCTCGGGCCACCAGGGCGGCCGGCCTCTCGGGCTCACGCCTCGCTGAACTTGTAGCCGACGCCGAAGACGGTCAGCAGGTAGCGCGGGGCGTGGGGGTTGGGCTCCAGCTTGCGGCGGAGGTTCTTGACGTGGGCGTCGATGGCGCGCTCGTACGACTCCACCACCACGCCGTGCACCGCATCCAGGAGCTGGGCGCGGGTGAAGACGCGGCCGGGCTGCCTGGCCAGCGTGGCCAGGAGCTGGAACTCGGTGGGCGTGAGGTCGACCGGGCGCCCCGCGACGCTGACCGAAAGCCGCGTGCTGTCCAGCTCGACGTCGGCCGCGCGGATCACCTCGGGGCGACCCTCCAGCCCCTCGACCCTGCGCAGGACGGCCCGCACGCGCGCCACCAGCTCTTTGGGGCTGAAGGGCTTGGTCAGGTAATCGTCCGCGCCCAGCTCCAGGCCGACCAGCTTGTCCGACTCCTCACCGCGGGCGGTCAGCATGATGATCGGTACCGGGCCATCGCGGCGGAGCGCGCGGGTGACGTCGAGGCCGTCCAGGCCGGGCAGGCCCAGGTCGAGGACGACGAGGTCGGGCTTGATGGTGCGCGCCGCCCGGAGCGCGGCCTCACCGTCGCTCGCCGCGAGCACGGTGAAGCCGCTCTGCTCCAGGTAGTCGCGCACGATGCGGACGATCCCCGGTTCGTCATCGACGACGAGGATCGTCTTCATCGCCGCCGCCTAGGTTGGCTTGTCCGTGGCCGTGGGGCTGGTTTCGCCGTGGGCCTTCTTGTGCCACTCCTCCAGGCGCTGCTCCAGGTGGCCCGGCCCGTGAGGCCCGGGCCCGCCACCGCCGTACCACCACCGCCGGGGCCGGAAGACCAGCCACAGGATGAAGAGGATGAACAGCAGCGGGAAGACGAACCCGAACGGGAAGAAGAAGAAGTGGGGACCGTAGTAGTAGGGGTAGGGGGTGCCGTTGGGGGCCACCGCGTTGGTGACGTGGGTGGCCACGCCGGCCGCGTAGGCGGCGGCGCCGACCAGGGCCGCGATCAGCAGGGTGCCCAGGCCCCACAGCCAGATGAATCCGCGTCGCATCTCTGAATTACCTCCTCAGGTTGAGATTGCTGTTGACGCTGCTCAGCCTGGCCGGAGGTTGTGAGCGCCGTGTGAAGGCCGTGCAGAGGTTCGAAAGTTAGGGGTAGAGGCCGCGGTCGCGGGTGGCGGCCGCGACACGCTGCACGGCCTGCACATAGGCGGCCATGCGCATGTCGATCTTCTTCTCTAGCGACGTCTGCAGCACCTCGCGGAAGGAGCGCTGCATGATCGCGCCCAGCTTCTGGTTGACCTCGTGCTCGGACCAGAAGAACGACTGCAGGTCCTGCACCCACTCGAAGTAGCTGACCGTCACCCCGCCCGCGTTGGCCAGGATGTCGGGGACCAGGAACGCGCCCTTCTCGCGAAAGACGGCATCCGCCTCGGGCGTGGTGGGCCCGTTGGCCCCCTCCACGATCAGCTTGGCCTTCACGCCGGGCGCCGTGCGCGAGGTGAGCTGGTTGCCGATCGCGGCGGGGACCAGCACGTCGCAGTCGACGCCCAGCAGGTCCTGATTGGAGACCTCCTCGGCCCCCGGGAAGCCCTTCAGCGTCTTCTCCCGCGCCCGATAGTCCAGCGCCCGCTTGACCGAGATCCCGAGCGGATTGTGGATGCCCCCGTAATCCTCGGAGACGGCGACCACCGTGCAGCCCGCCTCCTCCAGCAGCCGCGCCGACACCGAGCCCACGTTGCCGAAGCCCTGCACCGCCACGCGTGACTGGTGCGGCTTCATGCCCAGGTGCTCCATGGCGGCCAGTGCGCAGAGCATGACCCCGCGCCCCGTCGCCTCCACGCGGCCCAGCGATCCCCCCACCTCGATGGGCTTGCCGGTGACGCAGGCGGTCACCGAGTAGCCCATGTGCATGGACATGGTGTCCATGATCCAGGCCATGATCTGGCCGTCGGTGTTGACGTCCGGGGCCGGGATGTCGCGGTCAGGGCCGATCAGGATCGAGATCTCGGTCGCGAAGCGGCGCGTCATGTGCTCCAGCTCCGAGCGCGAGAGCCCGCGGGGGTCCACGATGATCCCGCCCTTGGCCCCGCCGAAGGGGATGTTGACGACCGCGCACTTCCAGGTCATCCACATGGCCAGCGCTTTGACCTCGTTCAAGGACACGTCGGGGTGATAGCGGATGCCGCCCTTGGCCGGCCCCCGGTTGATGTTGTGCTGCACGCGGTAGCCCGTGAAGATCCGCGTCGAGCCGTCGTCCATGGCCACCGGGAAGTTGCAGGTGAACTCGCGCTGGACGTCCCGCAGCACCTCGCGCAGCTCGGGCTCCAGGTCGATGATCTCGGCCGCCTCGTCGAACTGGGCCTGGGCAGTGCGCCACTCGTCCGCTTCCTCGGATGGGGGCTGCGGGGCGGGACGCGCGGCTTCGGTGACCGTGCTCATCGAACGGTCCGGTAAGCGTACCGGGCGCTCAGCTCCAGGCGGCTGACCAGGCGGCCTGGACCGCCTGCTCGCTGGTCCCGCCGGCGGCGATGGTGCGCAAGGCGGCGGCCAGCGCGACCGGTCGCCGCGCCGGGTCGGTCACGTAACCGCTCACCCACGCCGCCCAGCGCTGTTCCTCAGCGGCCGGGACCACCGCCGGCGTGGCCATCGCTGGGCGCCACTGCCGGTAGGTGACCACGAAGAGCGACGCCGCCCAGGGTGCCAGCACGACCGCGCCCAACGCGCCGCCGGCCTCGGCCGCGCGCAGCCAGGCTCGGATATCCGGCACGACGGCCCCCGCCACGGCGCCGGCGCCGGCGGCGGCGGCCAGCGCAGCTGTGC
Organism: Candidatus Dormiibacterota bacterium; assembly: GCA_036378695.1. Taxonomy (GTDB): domain Bacteria; phylum Chloroflexota; class Dormibacteria; order Dormibacterales; family Dormibacteraceae; genus CF-28. The sequence continues at coordinate 13,847 of DASUVY010000007.1, read as the reverse complement.
CGAGCACGATCACCAGGAAGGCGAGGTGCTGGGCGCGGCCCTTGGGCTGCGTGAGCTCGATCGATCGGCGAAGGGCATCCAGGGGCGAGAGACCGTCCAACATCACCGCGCAGGGAGCCAGGAAGAGGCGCAGCGCGGCGATCGTCGCGATCGAGCCGAAGGCGATGAAGCGCACGTGGCTGGCGACGCCCAACGCCACCAGGCCGACGAAGACCAGGAGCGGGGCCACGGTCGCCGCGCCTACCGTGACCCACAGCCCCTCGTAGTGGCTCCAGGCCGCGCTGACGGCCGCGCGAATTCGCAGCTGCGGTTCATTGGCAATCGCGATCATCGCGCCCACCGCCAGTGGCGCCACCATCGCCGCAGCCAGCCCCACGACGAGGGCCAGCAGGCCGACCCCGCCCAGCTGGTCGACGTCGTCGGCGAAGGAGCGGCCGTCGTTCAGCAGCGGGCGCAGCCCATCCGCCACCCCCAGGCCAAGGTCGGCCAGCACGGTCAGCGCCCCCAGCGGCAGCAGCGTCAGTGCCGAGATCGCCAGCAGCGGTAGCGCGGCACGGCGGACGACGGCGAACGATTCTTTCACCGGCGGGCGAGTCTATGGCCCTGCGCGGGAATTGCATCCCGTTTAGGGCCGCTCAGATCAGAGCCGCCGACCTGGGGTACGCGGCGTCCGGGTCGGTGATGACGTTCAGGCACGCGGGCACCCCGGACTTGAGGGCTCGCTCGAAGGCCGGGCCGATCTGCTCCGGCTCGGTGACCAGCTCACCGTGGCCGCCCAGCGACTCGACCAGCCGGTCGTAGCGGATGCCGGGGCTGAGGTCGGTGGCGATCGCGGTCTGCAGGAGCGCCTGCATGGGGTGCTTCTCGGTGGCCCAGATACCGTTGTTGCCGATCACGAAGACCACCGGCAGCCGATGCCGCACCAGCGTCTCCACGTCCATGGCGCTGAAGCCGAAGGCGCCGTCGCCGGCCAGGACAACCACCTGGCCGTCAGGGTGGGCCAGCCGGGCGGCCATGGCGTAGCCGGCGCCGGTGCCCAGGCAGCCGTAGGGCCCGGGCTCCAGGAAGAGCCCCGGCCGCGCGGGCTCGATCAGCCGGCCGGCGAAGGAGACGAAGTCCCCGCCGTCGCCGATGACGACCGCGTCGGGGTCCAGCCGCCGGCGCACCTCCTCGACGAGCCGCGCGGGATGGATGGGGCGCGAGTCCGACTCCGCCAGGCCGGCGTCCAGGCGCCGCGCCCGCTCGGTGGCCGCGGCCACCCGCTCCAGCCACTCCCCGTGTCGAGGCCTGCCGGTACAGGCCTCGGCCAGCGCGGTCAGCGCCTGGGCGAGGTCGCCGTCCAGCGCCAGCGCGCCAGGTCGGTGGCGGCGGCGAGCGTCGACGTCGACGTAGATCAGCCGGGCGTCCTCGTTGAAGACGGGGGCGCGGCCGAAGGCCAGCCGGAAGTCGAGCGGAACCCCCACCACCAGCACCAGGTCGGCCTCGCCCAGGGCGACGCTCCGGGCGCGGGTGGCGAAGCCGGGACTGACCGGGGGGACGATTCCCCGCGCCAGCCCGTTGGTTACCGCCGGCAGGCCCGCGGCTTCCAGGAGCCGGCGCAGCGGCTCCTCGGCGTGCCCCCACCAAACGCCCGAGCCGGCCACCACGGCCGGCTGCCGCGCCTCCCGGATCAAGCGGGCGGCCTCGCGCACGGCGTCGGGGTCGGGGTGGGCGCCGCGGTCGGGCACCAGGTGCTCGGTGTCCTCGGGCGCCGCGGCGGAGCCGAAGAAGACGTCTGCGGGCACGTCGAGGAAGGCCGGCCCGCTGCGCGCGCTGAGTGCCAGGCGCAGCGCCTCGGAGACCGTGCGGTAGGCGTCCTCGGGCGTCTTCAGCGTCTGGGCGAACTTGGTGACGCTGCGCACCAGCGGCAGATGGTCGAGCTCCTGGAGGGAGCCCATGCCCTCGGTGGCCAGCGGCGAGCGTCCGCCGATCACCAGCAGCGGGCTGTCGTTGGCCCAGGCCCCGGCCAGTGTGGACATGCTGTTGGTCACTCCGGGACCCGCGGTGACCGCCGCCACGCCGCACTCCCGCGTCAGCTTCGACCAACCCTCGGCGGCGAAAGCGGCGGTCTGCTCGTTACGCACGTCGACCAGGTGCAGGCCGTGCTCGACGGCCCCCATCAGGAGGCCCCAGATGTGGCCGCCGTTGAGGGTGAACAGGTGGCGGGTGCCCGCCCGCTGGAGCGCCAGGGCGACCAGGTCGCCGGTGCTCAGCTGGTCCGGCTGGCCCACGCCATGAAAGGTGTGTTGTATGCGGCCGCCACCTCGCCGTCCTTGGTGACCAGGATCAGGCCGCCCTGGCCCTGCACCTTCCGGCCCAGGAACCCGACGGCGCCGTCGGCCACCTCCTGGGCGCCCATCCCGTGCTGGAGCTCGATCACGGCCAGGTGGCACAGGACCAGCCTCATGAACCCCTCGCCGTGCCCGGTGCCGCAGGCCGCGCCCGCGCGGTCGTCGGCGTAAAAACCGGCGCCCGGAAGGGGGCTGTCTCCGACCCGGCCGGGCAGCTTGAAGGTGTAGCCGCCGGTGCTGACCGCTACAGCGGTATGGCCTTGCTCGTCCACGGCTACCGCGCCCACGGTGTCCACGCCCTCGCGGCGGAAGTTGCGCTGCTGGCGCTCGGTCATGAACGTGAGCGGATCGCAGGTCTCGACGCCGGCCTCGCGGGCGAAGCGGCTGGCGCCGTCGGCGACGAGCAGGACGTGGCGGCCGTCCGCCATGATCGCCCGCGCCAGGTCGACCGGATGGCGGACGTCGCGCACGGCGCCCACCGCGCCCGCCCGCAGCTCCGACCCCTCCATCAGCCCGGCGTCCAGCTCGATCTCGCCTTCGCTGTTCAGGCAGGCGCCGATGCCGGCGTTGAGGATGGGCTCGTCCTCCATCTGGCGGACGGCGGCCAGCACGGCCTCCAGGGCGCTCTCCCGAAGCCGCGGCCAGCCGGCTTCCAGCGCGCACTCCACCGCCGCCTGGCGCTCCTCGTACTCCTCCGCATTGGGCGCGCCCGCGCCTCCATGCACCACCAGCGCCGCCCGGGCCATCGCGGAAAGGCTACGTTGGGCCGCAGATGGACGTCGTCCTGCTCCTCCACCTGCTGGGCGCCGCCGTCTGGCTGGGCGGGCTGCTGATGCTCGGCGTGGGCGTGCTGGTCATCTTCCGCACGCTGCCTCGAGAGCAGGCGCGACCGCTGGTGGCGCGGCTGGGCCGCGCCTTCGCCGTGGTCGCGGGCGGCGCCTGGCTGCTGCTGGGCGCCTCCGGCCTGGCGCTGGCAGCCGCCCGCGGCTGGTCTCAGCTTTTGGTCTGGAAGACGGCTCTGGCGGTGCTGGTGGTGCTGGCCAGCGCCGGCCACGTCGTCACGGGGCGACGTACCGGCTCCCGGCCGCTGATCGCCACCTCGCGGGCGCTGGCGGCGTTCATCCTGGCCGCCAGCGTCGCCCTCTTCTACCTCGGCATCAGGGTCGCCGCCTGAGGAGCGCAGCTCCTAGGCCAGGCGCGCCTTCTCGTCGATTCGCCGCTCCGACGCCCGGCGCTCCAGCTCGTCGCCCGGACCCATGTCCACGAAGCGCGCGTACTCGGCCAGCCGCGGATGCACCTCGCGCACGCGCTTGAACATCTCCTGGGCGATGAACCGGTAGTCGGGGTGGCCCTGCGGAGTCGTGCGCAGCTCGCACAGGTGATAGATCTCGCGCAGCGAGGCCTTCACGTACCAGCGCAGCCGGTAAGCCAGCGGCACCGCGTACTGGGCCAGCACCGGCCCCCGCGCCCGCTCCAGCATGCGGTGGGCGGCGCCGGCGTGCTCGAGGGCGGCTTCGAAGACGCCGTCGAAGCCGTATTCGGCCAGGTCGGGAGGCAGGTCGTAGCCGAGCTCGGTGCCCAGGACCTGGCGGTCCTGGGTGAGCATGCGGTGGCGCTGCAGGTCGCGGTAGCAGGCGAAGTTGGCGACCACCTCGAAGGTGTACTCGGCGTGCTCCAGCGCGCGCGGGGCCTTGTGCCGGCGGTTGCCGCGCTGCTCCATGAGCGCCGCCAGGACGCGGTCGACGTCGGCCGCGCCAAGGTCGGCCAGGGGCAGGTTGGAGTGCGGAAAGAGCGCCGCCGCCACCACCTTGCGCTCGGCGTTCCAGTCGTAGTCGACCAGGTGCACGCAGGGGCCGTCGGGGCTGACCGCGGCCGCCGGCGCCAGCTCTCGCACGGCCATCGCGCTGCGCGTCATGCGCTCGGCCGCCGGCCGCCCATAGCGGTCGTCGAGCGCCCGGCGCACGAAGCTGGGGATGACCAGCGTCAGCTGCTCGTGGATGTCGCCGGCCAGCTGCCGGCATTCGGGCAGCTCGTGGGCCGCCATCTTGGTGATCAGGTACTCGAAGGCGCGCCCGTTGCCGTAGAGGCCAAGGTTGGTGAGGGTGGCGGCGGGCAGCAGGCCGCGCAGCAGGTCCAGGGCCTTGGCCCGGGTGGCCGTCTTCCAGGCGCGCTCGCTCTCGCCGGCCTCCGGTGGGTGCCGCTGGCGGACGCGTTCGGTGAGCGGCTCTACGAGGTCCGAATAGGTGCGGAAGAGCGAGTCGAGCGCCGGCTCGTAGACGGGGTGGGCCAGCTCGGGTCCCCGGTGGTAGGCCCAGCGGCCGGCCGCGTCGGGCCGGTCGAAGCGCACGTAGCGGGTCGACTTCTCGAGCGGTGAGATGCCGATCCGCGAGTCCTGGAGCGCCTTGGCCGCCAGCGTGGACACCCTCTCCACGGCGAGGTGGGCGCCGGCCAGCTCGGCCACCGAGTCGTCGCCGTAGCCGACCAGGACGCGGTCGTAGAACTCCTCGGCGCGACGGGTCGCGAGCAGGTTGTCCTCGGCGGCCGGGGCAGACGCCACCAGCTCCGCAAAGCCGGTCTCGGGCGCCTGGATGAACTCGTCCAGGAGGACCTGGCGCAAGCTCTTCTCAGTGCGGGAGTAGCGGGAGAAGAGCGCCCCCTTCACCACCTCCGGCAGGTTGCGCAGCGCGAAGACGGGCTGGTCCAGGTTGGTGAAGTAGCGGCCGAGGACCGCCCTTTCGGCGTCGTCAAGCATTGGCTTCTCCATTCAAGGCGCGGACGCGCCGGCATGCGAAAAACGCGGTTGCTTGGCGAGCGCCGAGAATTCTGCCACAGGTGGACTTGGTCAGAGAGACCGACTGGGCGGCCCAATGGCGGGCCCTGGTCGAGGCACGGCAGGCGGAGGCCGAGGCGGTGGGCGCGGGCCAGCGCGGGTACTGGAACCGGCGCGCGGCGGGGTTCAAGGCGTCGCTTTCCGGACGGCCCGACGACCCCTTCCTGGACTTCCTGGAACCCTGGCTTTCGCCCCGCAAGACCGTGCTCGACGTAGGCGCGGGCTGGGGCCGGCACGCTCTGCCCCTGGCCGCGCGGGTGGACTGGGTCACGGCGGTCGAGCCCGCCGAGGGGATGCGGGAGCTGCTGGAGCCCGCCCCCAACCTGACCGTGATCGCCAGCCCCTGGGAGGACGCCGAGCCGGCGCCCGCCGACCTCGTGATCTGCTGCCACGTCCTGTACGGGGTGGCGGAGGTGGCGCCCTTTTTGGAGAAGCTGGAGGCGTCGGCCCGAGAGCGGGTCTTCGTTTACATGCGCGACCGGCCGCCGCCGCTGCCGGCCGAGGAGCTGGCCGGCGCGTTGGGCTTTCCGCGCACCCGGATGCCCGAGTTCCGCGACCTCTGGCTGGTGCTGCGGCAGCTGGGCTTGGACTTCGACGCGGCCACGCTCCGCTACCCGTCGCGGCCCGTCTACGACTCGCTGGAGGCGGCGGTGGAGGAGGCGCGGTCCGCGCTGGGGCAGCGTTGGGACGAGGCGCGGGGGCGGGCGTTCCTGGCCGAACGCTTGCTGCCGGAGGCTGACGGCCGGCTGGCCTGGGAGGCGGGCGAGATGGTGTCGGGGGTGGCGCACTGGCGGCCGCGGACGAACTGATCCTGCGGCCGCTGCGGGCGGCCGACCGGGAGCGGGTGACGGAGCTGGTCGCGGACATCTGGGATGGCCACGACTACCTGCCGCGGGTGTTCGACGAGTGGCTGGCCAGCCCGGGCGGCGCCTTCGAGGCCGGGGAGCTGGACGGCGTGGTGGTGGCCGTCCACCGCTGGAAGCCGATCCAGCGCAGCGTCGCCTACTACGAGGGCATGCGGGTGGCGCGCAGCCTGCAGCGCCAGGGCATCGGCCGCGCCATGCTCCGGGCGGCCATCGAGCAGGTGCGCGGCCTGGGCTACGAGGTGCTGCGGCTGGCGACCGGTAACCCCGACGCGCTGGCGCTCTTCGAATCGGAGGGCTTCCGCCGCCGCGCCGGCGTCGGCGTCCTCCATGCCGCCCGCCAAGAGGGCGGCGAACCGGCCCGCATCCCACCGAGCTCTGAGGCCGACCGGCTGCTGCGCGCGCTGGAGGCCGATCCCGCGCTAGCGCTTTACGACCGGCTCGACCCTCTGCCCTCCGGCCCCCGCGACGTGGACGGCGCCTATCTGGCGGAGCTGCTGCAGCAGGGGCGGGTGCGCGAGGGGGCGGGTGCGCGCGCGCTGGCGCTGGTCGGCCCCGGGTTCGGCGGCCGGCGGCTCTACGCGACGCTGGTGGCGGGCGCCGGTGGAGCGCTGCAGGACCTGCTCCTGGCGCTGCGTTTCGAGGCGGACGCCGACGGCCTGGAGGGCGTGGGGCTGCTGGTACCGCCCGGGCACCCCGCCGCGAAGGACTTCGAGGCCGTCGGCTATTCTCAGCCGGACCGTGCGTTCGACTTCTCGGTGCTGGACCTGACGCTCTCCACCCCAAAAAATCCATGATTTTTCGGGGACCCCGGATCTGACCACACGCCGTTACGTCATCCTCGGCAACGGGATCGCCGGTCAGACCTGCGCCGAGGAGCTGCGCAAGCTCGACGCCGACTGCGCGATCACCATGGTCGCCGCCGAGCGGCATCCGCTGTACAACCGGGTCGCGCTGCCGCGATACCTGCGCGGGCAGGTGCGCCGCGAGAAGGTCTTCATGCGCACCGTCGAGGACTACGCCGCCCGGAACATCGATATCCATTTCGAGACCTGGGCCACGGAGGTCGACCCGCAGGCCAAGGTGGTGCGCACCAACCGCGACCAGGAGCTGGCCTACGACGCGCTGCTGGTGGCCACCGGCGGCCGGCCCAAGCCGCCGCCCTGGCCGGGCGCGGAGGACGTCGACCACGTGCTCGGCTTCCAGACGATCGACGACACGGACGCCATCATCGAGCGCGCGGACGCCTCTGAGCGAACGCTGGTGATGGGCGGCAGCTTCATCGGCTACGAGATCGCGGAGGGCGTGGTGCACCGCGGCCGCGGCGTGACCTGGATCATGCGCGGGCCCTGGTTCCTGCGCTACGTGCTGGACGAGGAGGGCGGCACGCTCTGCCGGCAATTGGGGGAGGCCGCCGGCTGCCAGTTCATCGTGAACGACGAAGTAAAACGGTTTACACGCCACAACGGCCGCTACCAGGCCGAGACGCAGGGCGGCGAGAAGGTGCTCTTCGACACGCTCACGTATGGCGTCGGGCTCGATTATTACGTGGAACCGGTCGCGCGCGCGGGCGTGGAGGTGCGCAAGGGCATCGTGTGTGACGCCAAGCTGCGCACCGCGCTGCCGGATGTTTATGCGGCCGGCGACATCGCGGTCTTCTTCGACCTCATGATCGGCAAGCACAACCAGATGGGCACCTGGGACAACGCGGAGGCGCACGGCAAGGTCGCCGCGCACAACATGGCGGGCGCCGAGGAGGACTTCTTCGATGTCCCCACCTACACCACGACCATGTTCGGGTCGACGCTGGCTGTGATGGGCGTCACGCCCGATGTCCAGCCCGGGCTCGACTCGGTGCGCACCTTCTCGTTCGAGGAGAAGTTCTTTCGCAAGCTGTTCTTCCTCGACGACAAGCTGGTGGGCGCGATCATGATCGGCCCGCCCAAGGGCCGCAAGAAGCTGATCGAGATCATGCGTTCGCGCCAGCGCATCGAGCGCCCCAAGGAGGAGCTGCTCGACCCCGTCAACCTCAAGGACTAGCGCGTAGCCTGAGCCGGGTGAGCATGGATCCGGCGCGGCCTTCCACCATGCAGGAGGGCTGGAGCGCCGCCCTGCTGGATACGCTCGAGCAGCAGCCCTGGCTCGACAAGGTCGGCAGGTACATCAGCGAGCTGCTGCAGCCGCTGCTCGACCTGCCCGAGGCCCGGCCGGTCAAGGACATCCTGCACGGGACCTGGCTTGGGCATTCGCTGCATCCGGTCCTGACCGACCTGCCGATCGGGTTCTGGAGCGGCAGCCTGCTGCTCGACCTGTTCGGCGCCGGGCGCTCGGCGGGCCTGCTCAGCGCGGCCGGTTCGACCACCGCCGTGGCCACGGCCATCACGGGCGTGACCGACTGGACGGTGACGGACGGCCGCGAAAAGCGCCTGGGCCTCCTGCATGGGCTGCTGAACGTGGCGGGCTTGGCCCTGCAGGTGGCCAGCCTGCAGGCGCGCTTGGGCCGACGGCGGAGCCGAGCGGTGGCGCTGTCCGCCGCCGGCCTGACGGTGAGCTCGGCCGCGGCGTGGCTGGGCGGCGAGCTGGTTTTCGGGCGCGGGATGAGCGTCAACCACGACGCCTGGACGGCGGGGCCGGAGAAGTGGACGCCGGTGCTCCCGGAATCGCGGCTGGCCGACGGCGCGCCGCAAAAGGTCGAGATCGAGGGCCGGGCCGTGCTGGTCTATCGCGAAGGTCCGCGCGTGTTTGCCATGGAGAACGCCTGCGCGCACGCGGGTGGGCCACTGGACGAGGGCGAAGCGAGCGATGGTGTGGTCACCTGCCCGTGGCATGGGTCCCAGTTCTCGCTCCGCGACGGCGCGCTGGTGCGCGGGCCGTCCACGTTCCCGCAGCTGCGGCTGCAGGCGCGCATCGCCAAGGGCCAGGTCGAGGTGCGCGGCCGCCAGGGCTGAGCTGGCTTAGGCTGTCGGCCGATGTTCTACGTCGCCATCGTCCTGCAGTGGCTGCACGTCGGTTTGGGCATCGCCTGGTTTGGGACCGTGCTCTACCAGGACTTCATGCTCTTTCCCGTGCTGGCTCGACTGGAGGTGGGAACGCGGGCCCAGTTCATGGCCGCGTTCTGGCCGCGGTTTCGACGGTCCATCGCGGCGCTCGCCGGACTGACGATCCTGAGCGGGATCGTGCGCGGTCTCGTGCTCGGGCTGCAGGTTCCCAGCACGTACTTCTTCACATATGCGGCCGCCATAGTGGTTGGCGTCTTCCTCGCCGGGTTTGGCGCCCGCGTGCTGACGCCGGCCACCGAGCCCGCGCTGGACGGCAACCTGCAGGCGTTGGAGCGCCTGCGCCGTCTGCTGGTGATCGAGCTGGCGGCCTTCCTGGTGATCTTCACCTTGATGATCGCCATGCGCTTCGGCTACTGAACCGCTAGACTTCTCTGCAAGCATATGAGCTTCGCCCACAGCGAAACCGCCGAGCACGTCCGGACGACCCTGGGCGCCATCCTGCGCCGGCGCCGTGAGAGCGCCGAGCGCTCGCTGCAGGAGGTGGCCGGCCCGGCCGGGATCTCGCCTGCCTTCCTTTCCGAGGTGGAGCGGGGCCGCAAGGAGATTTCGGTCGAGCGCCTGCTCACGGTCTGCACCGCGCTGGAGACCACGGTCGGCGAGATCTATCTCGAGCTGGCCCGCGAGCTGGGCGCCGGCGAGCCGCTCAACGCCGTCGCCTGGGAGGCCGACCCGCGGCTTCAGCTCAGGCGCATGATGAAGTCGCTGGACGTGGACACGCTGCGCACGGTGGCGCATTTCACCAGCTTCCTTTCCGCCAATGACAACGCCGCCCGGCGGCGGCAGATCGGCTTTTTGAGGTGACCAGATGGGATTGATCCCGACCGTCCTGGAGACCACGGGCCGCGGCGAGCGCGCCTACGACATCTATTCGCGGCTGTTGAAGGACCGGATCATCTTCCTCGGCCAGCCGATCGACGACCACATCGCCAACCTGGTGGTGGCGCAGCTGCTCTTCCTGGCCAGCGAGGACCCCGAGCGCGAGGTGTGGCTCTACATCAACACGCCGGGCGGCTCGGTGACCGCCGCGATGATGATCTACGACACCATGCAGTACATCCCGCCCCAGGTGGCGACGCTGTGCACGGGCATGGCGGCCAGCGGCGGGTCTCTGCTGCTGGCGGGTGGCGCGCCGGGCATGCGCTTCTCGCTGCCGCACGCGTCGATCCTCATCCACCAGCCCTGGGCCTCCGGCATGCAGGGACAGGCGACGGACCTCGAAATCCACGCGCGCGAGATCCTGCGCCAGCGCGCCGAGCTGGTGCGCATCTACTCCAAGCACTGCAACCAGCCGCCGGAGAAGGTGGAGCGGGACCTGGAGCGCGACTTCTTCATGACGCCCGAGGAGGCGGTCAAGTACGGGCTGATCGACTCCATGATCGAGGGCGCCAAGGCCGCCGAGGAGATGGCGGCCAAGGCGGCCAAGAACGGGCACGCCACGGAGAAGAAGTAGGGGCGGGGCTCAGCGTGCGTACATGACGTCACCCGCGTCATGGGTGATGGCGCCCGCGAAATAGGTCAGGTTCTGCTTAGCGATGTCCATGGCGTTGTCGTCCCGCGCCGCAAACGCGGCTCGCACGTCATCCAGATCGCGGATCTCGGCGGCGAGGTCGCCCTGAAGGAACTGACTGGTCGAGGCGAATCGGCTGGGCGGCGGATTGGCCTGAAGGTCCGACTGATAGCTCCGGACCTTGTCCTGCTCGGCGGCGATGCCCACCGTCCACAGCGCCGCACACCCGCCATCCGCCAGCTTGCAGCCGACGACCGTGGTGTTGAAGGTCGCCAACTGCAGGTGATCGTAGCCTGAGGCCACCCGACTGGCGTAGCGGGCCTCGCTGTCACTGAGCGTGGAGGGTCCGGAATTCAGCGCCAACACATAGCTCTTGGCCAGGTCGACCGCGGTCAGCTCAGCAACGAAGGCCTCAGTGACCCTGTTCATGTGCGCGAGGTCCCTGGCCTGGAAAGCGGCTAGCACCAGTTGCAGATCGGAGATTGCCGCCTGCAGCTCCACCCGCATCCGGCCGTGCACGGCCTCCAGTCCTGGCGGCGGCGGCGTGCGGTCGAGATCCGAAACGAAAGCCTGGCACGCGCTCACGGCCGTGGCGATCGCTCCCGGGCAGCCAGTGTCGTCCAGCGCGACGCAGGCCCGAGGCACGGTGTCGACCACATGGCCGTAATCCGTCCCGACGCTGTCCGCGTAGTGGGCGATCGAGGTGGTGCTCCGGTGTGCGGGCACTAGGGGCGCAACCGAACGCAGTGCGAGCAGCCCCAGCGCGGCGGCCGCGACAAGCGCCACAAGCAGGACCGCTGTGACGGCGGTCAGACCCCGAACCGAGAAACGGGTTGCAGCGAGCATCCTCCTCCCTCCTTTCTTGCGGTGTTCGCGCAGCGAGTCGCGAACGGTCGACGTGAGCCAAGGGGCCAGCGGCGTCACGGCCTCCAGGGCCTGCAAGACGTCGGCGCGCAGCCGGGCGTCGTCAGTCATTTCGCAGCTCCTTGCGCAGCGCCCGGATGGCGCGTGCCAGCCGGCTTTCGGTCGCGTGGACACTCAATCCGGCGGCCCGGGCCACCTCGTCGACCGGCAGGTCGAGGTACCAGCGCAGCACCAGGACCAGCCGGCTGCGGTGGTCCAGTCGCCGGATCGCCCGCCGCACGTCTACGCCGGCGACCACGGCATCCGAGGCGGCCTCTACCGAGCGCTCGCCGATGAGGTCGCCGACGCGTGACCACCAGCCGGAACGTCGCGTGTTGCGGCACTCGTTGGCCACGATGCCCAGGAACCACGGGCGCATCTCGGCGCCGGGCCGCAGGCGGTCGAGCTTGCGCCAGGCCTTGAGCGCGGCGTCCTGCACGGCGTCCTCGGCCAGCTGCGGGTCATGGAGCATGGCGCAGGCCAGGCGGTAAGCCGGCTGCAGCACGGGCTCCAGCTGGGCGGTGAAGACCGCCTCACCGCCGCTGTCCGACCTCCACTTGGCCGCCATGGCTGCGTTCTGCATCGGCTCCTACCGCCTATACGGGCTGACCGTAGCCTTTTCCGTCAGGGAATAAGCTGACGGCGCATGGGCCGCCGGTACACGCCGTTCGACCCCTTCGAGCGGTCGCCCTTCAACGTCCAGGACTTCACGATCCCCCGCCCACCGCGGCGCTTTTGGATCGGGGTCGGCTTCTTCGGCCTGGCGCTGCTGGTCGTCATCCTCGCCAACCCGCTAATCGGCTTCTGGACCGAGACCCAGTGGTATCAGGCGCTGGGGCTGCAGGACGTGTACTTGTCGCGCGTCCGCTACCAGGCCTGGCTCTTCACGGGCAGCCTGCTCATCGCCTTCCTGTTTGCGGCCGGCAACGTCTTGGTGGCCGTGCGCTCGCGGTCGGGGGGACCTCTGCGGGCGGTCGGCATCCGCCGGGCGACAGTGCGCTCAGGCGTAGGCCTGGCTGGCCTCGGCGCAGGAGCGCTGATCGCGCTCATCCTGTCGGCCGGGGTCGGGCGCCAGTGGCAGGACCTGGTGCTCTTCCTGAACTACTCCGACAGCGGCGTCCGCGAGCCGCTGTTCGGTCTCGACATCTCCTTCTACTTGCTCCAGCTGCCGCTGCTGCACGACGTCGCCAACTGGCTCCTGGGACTTTTCTTCATGACGGCCCTGCTGGTGGCGGCCGCCTACGCCTGGCGCGGCGACAGCTTCGACCTCAACCTGGCGCCGATCGCGATCGCACATCTCAGCGTGCTGCTGGCGCTGATCGCCTTCACGCTGGCCGGCACGGCCTGGCTGGGGCGCTACGACCTGCTGTACCAGCACCACGGCGTCGTCTTCGGCGCCGGCTACGCAGACGTCAACGCGCGCGCGCCGATCGCCGCGGGGCGCGCGGTGCTGTCGGTGCTGCTGGGCGCGCTGCTGCTCTTCAACCTCGTGCGCCGGCGCTACGCGATCCCCATCGCGGCGGCGTCGATCTGGGCGGTGGCCGCGGTCCTGGGCGCCATCTATCCGAGCCTGGTGCAGGGCGTGGCGGTCAAGCCCGCGGAATTGAACCAGGAACGTCCCTACATCCAGAACGAGATCAAGTACACGCGCCAGGCCTATGGCCTGCAGGACGTGCAGGCACAGCAGTTCCAGGGCGACGCGCCGCTGACCGCGGCCGACGTCACCAACGACCAGGCCACCATCCAGAACCTGCGGCTCTGGGATTACCGGCCGCTGCTGGACACCTACGCGCAGCTGCAGACGATCCGCACGTACTACCTGTTCCACGACATCGACCTCGATCGCTATCGGGTCGACGGCAACTACCAGCAGCTGGAGATCAGCGCGCGCGAGCTGGATTCCTCCAAGCTGCCCTCACAGGCGCAAACGTGGGTCAACCAGCGCCTGGTCTACACGCACGGCTACAGCGTGGCCGCCTCGCCGGTGAGCGCGGTGGTGGGCGAGGGACTGCCCGACTACGTGGCGGGAGACATCCCCACCACGGGCAAGCTCGCCGTCACGCAGCCGGACATCTACTTCGGGGAGCAGGCGCAGGACGGCAGCTATGTGATCGGGCATTCCAGCCAGCCCGAGTTCGACTACCCGAGCCAGACCGGTGAGAACAAGACGGTCACCTACCAGGGCGGCCACGGCGTGCCCATGGACGGCACCTCGCGCACCCTGTGGGCGCTGCGGCTGGGCGACTTCAACCTGCTGGTGTCGCCCCAGGTCACGCCGCAGAGCCAGATGCTGTACCGCACCAACATCGTCGAGCGCGTCAACGCGATCGCACCGTTCCTGATCTACGACAGCGA
>DASUVY010000006.1:0-4393 GCA_036378695.1 Candidatus Dormiibacterota bacterium | reverse complement strand
GCTCTCCGCGGCGAACCGCTATGCGGTGCTCTACCGAGTCCATCAGGCAAGGCGAGCCGAGACCCGAGCTCGCCGCATCGAGCAATTCGTTGCGATGCTTGCGCGGGGGGAAACCCTCCATCCGCAGCGGACGAAGGCTATTAGCCCTAGAGGCACATCGAAGCAAAAAACGATCTAACCAACTAAATCGGCGACGCAGGGAGCGCCCAGCCGGGTCCTCCTTGCCTCGTCCTCACATCGCGCCTCTGGGGTGGGCTGAGCTACTACGCCGATGTTCGGCCGGCCGTCGTCGCGGCGTCTGGCTGAGCGCGGCGCTCACCCCGGCGCCATAGCTGGCGCAACGCTTCGACGTGGTCCGCCGTATAGATCTGCTCCGGCGGGACGAAGTGGTGGATGCCGGCAAACCGCATGATGTGGACATCCGGCAGAAGGCCTCCCAGGACCGCTGCCTGGAATTCCACCATCTCGCTGGTGAGATCGCCGTAGCCGTAAAAGACCGGCGCGTGGCATCGGCGAAGCTGGCTTCGGTCGAAGCGGTACTCACCGAAGGCTCGCAGCATGGCGGCAAGACCCAGGGGACGCTTTCCCATCCACGGGGGCGGCGGGCCGGCCGGCGGCGGAACCTCGACCCCCGGACGAACCTGCAGGCTGGTGAAGGCTTGCATGAATTCCGGGCCCTCGGCGCCGGCCAGCCCCTGACGGAGCTTGCGATCGAGCGCCGCCTCTTCTGGGCCGAGCGGCCCGGGTACACGGGCCGGCTCGAACACGGCCAGGCTAAGCAGCCGTTCGGGATAGGTGCCTGCGAAGGCGAGAGAGACGAAGCCGCCACCTGAATAGCCAACCAGATGGAAGCGCCGAAGTTTGAGGGCGTCCGCGAACCTGCCCAGGGCGGTTACTTCCTGCTCGACCGAGTAACCGGGCGGTGGCTCGTCTCCCGCGTACACCTCCAGGTCCTTGAAATGGAACTCAACCTCCTCGCCGAGCGCTGACTGCAGGGGCGCATAGCGGACGGACGCCGGCATCACCCCGCCGGGGAGTGCGATTACCTGGCTTTTCATCTCGTGACCTCCTTCACACCTGATGGCCCAAGCTTCGCCGGAAAGCGGTCGGCGCGCATCGCGTGATCACGCTATTAGAGCTGGCCTTGTTACTGAGGCGTTTGCACGCGCTCCTCGAGCTGGGCGCGCACCCGCTCGGCATGAGGTGTCGCTCCGAGTTGCTCGTACTGCAGCAACGCAGCGTCGAGCACTGGCCCGCGCTGGTCGGCAGGCAACGCCTCGGCAAGGTACTCGCGGGTCCTGGCTGCCTCGAAAGGAGTGCCGAGCCTGTCGTACTCGGCCAGCGCCCGTTCGAGTGCAGAGCGTGCTCCGTTCGCATCGCCCTCCCAGAGACGCATGAGCCCGCTGGCGCGGTCGATCGCCGGTCCCAGCACTGCGACAGCCTGGCGGATTCGTTCAGCTTCGGGCAAGAATGCCCGCAGTCCTTCCGCGTCGTGTAAGGCGACCAAGGCGTCGATCATGAGCACGACCTCGAGCGGCGCTTCTTCATACGTCAAGCGCCGCTTCGTGGCGAGGATCCGTTGGGCCTCCTCGCGGGCCGCTTCCGCATCACCATTGGCCAACAGCGCGAACCCATGGAGCGCCTCCGGTAATGCCGGCTCCGACCAGTTCATCGGGACGAGTCCTGCCGTCTCCCTGGCACGCTCCACATCTCCGCGATGAGCCAGGACGACCGCGGAGATCATGAGACCGCCTCGCACGAAGGGGCACGACATATCCGTCTCTTTCTGGAAGCCGGCCAGGTGCTCGTCGTGCAACGCGTCGATCCGCTCCCATCTCCCTAAGCTGGCGTTCCCGTAGAGGAGGCCGAACGTCGCGTGCAGCGTGTCGTGGGTTGCGAGTTGCCGGCCCAACTGGTAGCTGCGTTGCATCGACTCGAGCCCCTCTTCGTAGCGGCCATCGATATCCATGCGGCGCAGGCCGTTCCAGAAGAGGGCGAGCGCTCGGTCGCGGCTGGCGGAGATGCGGTCGACGAGCGCCTCCTCCTGTCGGGTGAACTCCATCGCGCGCGCGTATGCGCCCTGGGTGATGCACAGCCCGCTCAGCGCCCGCGTCGCGAGCACCTGAATGTCGACATCGTCCAGCTGTTCGCCAATCCGCACCGCCTCTTCGCCCGCTCGCGTCCGCTCGGTCATCGGCATCGCATCGATCTCCCGCGAATCGCCTTTTCGCGTGTTGCAGTAGGCGCGCATGGCGAGAAGCCAACCGCGATCGCGCACTTCTGGCTCAGCCGCCAGCGCGGCGTCGATGTAATCGTCCACCTGGCGAGTTGGTGGTACGACCTTGAACCCGCCCCAGCGGATGCAGGTCATCGTCGCGCTCTTCACGAGGAGCCGGATCCGGTCCGTCCGTGCCTCGGGGTTGTGCTCCAGCGCTACCAGTGCTCCTTCCCACGCGGCAACGGCGTCGTCCCCGTGGAACGCCCCCTCGTTATCGTCCCCGATCGCCTCGAGCGCCTTAGCGCGCTCCTGGTCATGCACCGCGAGGCGGAGCGCGTCCTGATGCAGCTCGAGCGCCTGCGCGATGGCAAACCGCTTGCGGGCGACGGCTCCGGCGGCCAGCAGGGCGGCAAAGGCTCTGGTCCGTAGCTCGGCGCGAGCCGCTGGATTGTCCGACCAGGCGAGGTCGGCGTCCTCGCCGAGCAGCGCCTTGCGGTAGTGGTAGGCGATCAGCTCCGCGAGTTCTTCGGCGCCATCTCCGGCGATCTGCTCGAGCCAGCGAGCGGCCTCGGCATGAGCTCGCGCCCGCCGAACCCTCGGCAAGCTGGCGTAGGCCACGTCGCGCACGAGTGCATGCTTGAAAATGAACTCTGGTTGGCCGGCGACCGACGATGTCGGTCGAACCGACACCAGGCCCCGGGCTTCCAGCGCCAGCAGGCTCGAGGTGACATCGGGGTTTCCGCTAGCCTGCCGAAGGGGCGCTTCCCAGAAGACGCGACCGATGACCGCGGCTTCTTGCAGCGCGCGCTTCTGGGCGTGGGGGAGGGCGTCGATACGTGCTCCGAGCACCGCCAGTACGGTGTCGGGGAGCGCCGCCGGTAGCGAGCCAGTCGCTCGCCAAGTCCAGCCCTCACGAACGAGCACGCCTTCGTCGATCAGCCGTCGGATGATCTCTTCGAGAAACAAGGGATTGCCGTCGGCGGTGGTGACGAGGTCGCGCCGCAATCCTTCGGGGATCGCGCTCCCTTCGAGGATTTCGCTAAGCAGCGCGGTGCTTTGCTGAGAGGTCAGCGCACGGAGCGACAGGGCGGCGGCCGCCTCGCTGCCCTCGCCGAATTCAGGATGAGCCGTGCGAAACTCCGGTCGGGCCGTCCCGACCAGGAGAATGGGACCGGTCGACCGCGCCAGCAGCCGTTCCGTCATTTCAACCAGGCGGTCGCCGGCCCAGTGCAGGTCCTCCAAAACAAGAATCACCGGGCCTGTGGCGCTGTAGGCGCTGATAAAGCGCGGCCAGGCCATCGACAGCTCAAGCTGCACCGCCGATGGGCGGGTGACGTCCAGCGGGTTTCCCGGGATGCTGATTCCCGCGGTGAAGGCCAGGGCATTGACCGTGTGTTCGATCGTTGCCTTGTCCGCCGACACCGGCTTGAGCACCGCTTCGACCTTCTGACGGAGTCGCTCGGCCGCCGTATTCGCCGGGTCATCGAGCGAGATCTGGCATTCGCGCCGGAGCAACTCGCCGAGCGCCCAGTACGTCAGCCCCTCGCCGGTCGAGGGGCAGCGTCCCTGCAGGAACGTCGTCTCCGGATGGCGAGCCGACGCCAGGTTGAGGAACTCGCGGACCAGGCGGCTCTTGCCGATACCGGCCGGCCCGGAGATCATCGCGAGGCGCGGGCTGTTCGCGTCCATGGCCTCGTGGAAGAGACTGGCGAGCGACTCGACCTCCTGTTCGCGGCCGACCATGGCGACCTGCATCCCTTTGCGCCGGTCGAGCGCGTCGGTCAGCGGGCGGAGGACCCGCCGCACCTTCACTGGCGCCGACTTCCCACGGACCTCGCGAGATTCGGGCTCGTCGAAGACAAAGGCGTCGCGGGCCGCTGCGTAGGTTCGCTCGCCGGCGAGGATCGTTCCCGGCTCGGCCATATGCTCCAGTCGAGCCGCCACGTTGACGGCGTCGCCGGTCACGACGTTCTGGTCGGAGGCGGCCATAACCTCGCCGGTATTGACGCCGACTCGGATGGCCAGGCTGACGCCATGCTGCGCCCTGAATTCGCTATTGAGTTCGGTTAGCCGCTCGAGCATCTGGCACGCCGCTCGCAGGGCCCGCTCGGCGTCATCCTCCCGGACGATCGGGACGCCGAAGGTGGCCATAACGGAGTCCCCCATGAATTTCTG
>DASUVY010000005.1:0-35708 GCA_036378695.1 Candidatus Dormiibacterota bacterium | reverse complement strand
AACGGGAGACCTCGGGCGCGGGCAGCCGCTCGACCACGCGTCGCAGCGCCAAGCCTGCCAGCGAGCGGTCGGGCCGCGCGTCGAGGTCGATCAGTGGGTTGCCCTCGCCGGGCTCAGCGGCGATGCCTTGCTCCCGGAGCGCGCCGAGCACCTCGCCGCGGCCGGTTTCCAGGACCAGCACCGTGCCCGGCACGTCGAGATGGGCAGCCAGCGCTCGCAGGCTATGGGCCACGGCCTCGGGGGTGCCGTAAAGGCGTTCCTGGTAGCCCTCCGGGATGTCCCACCAGGTCGTGCCGGCGGCGGCCTGCTGCTCGGGCAGGGACTGGATGATCCGCGTCAGCAGGTCGCGGACGGCGATCGCGAACAGGCGGTTCTGGTCCAGGATGCCGGTCACCTGCCGCCGCACCACCGAGCCGATCACGCCGTGGAGCCGGCGCCCGCCGGGGAGAGATGAGATCAGCTGGATTCGGTGCGGGCTGAAGGCCGCCGCGTCGTCGACCCGGCGCATCAGCTCGGCAAAGCGGTCCGGCAGCTGCCGCTCCCGGACCACGTCCTGGAAGTGGGCGCGCAACTCCCGCTCCAGGTCGGGCGGGTATTCGCCCGCGTCGAAGCGCGCCTGGACGGTCTGCTGCAGCTCCTTGACCAGGCCGTCGATGTCCGGAGTCTCGGCGGCCATCTCGCCCACGTGCTCAAGATAGCGGCCGTTGGAACGCGAACTCGCGCCGCTCCAGGTCGTCCTCGGCGCCCAGGCCGCAGCCACCCCCGAATCCCGCGGGCGCGGGCTGGGCCGGGTGGCTGCGAACTATGCAGCCGCCTTCCGCCGCCTGCACCCGGAGCTGCTGGCGGGCGTAGACGAAGGTTTGGACGGTGTCCGGGCGCCCGGCGAAGAAGTCCTATACCACGTGCTCTCGCCCTTCGAGTTGTTGCCGCTGGATGCCATCTGGCCGGCGTGGGCCCGCGACCGCCGGCACGCCCTGGCGGTGACGCTCTACGACCTGGTGCCGCTGCTCTTCGCCGAGCGCTACGTGCCGCCGTCGGCCGAGAAGCTGGCCTACATGACGCGCCTGGACATAGTGCGGCGCGCCGACGCCGTGCTCACCATCTCGGAGGCCACGCGCCGGGACGCGCTGCAGTGGCTGGGCCTCGACCCGGCGCGCGTGCACACCGTTTACCTGGACTGCGCACCGGGCTTCGGGCCGCCGGCCGGCGAGCCACGGCCGGCCAGCCTGCCCGGGCTGCGGCCGGGCTACTGCCTCTACGTCGGCGGCGGGGACTGGCGGAAGAACCTCGGCGGTGCGCTGGCGGCCTACAGTCGGCTGCCGGCCGGCCTGCGGGCGGCCCATCAGCTGGTGCTGGCGGGTGCGCTCTCGACCGGGACGCGCGACTCCCTGCAGGCCCAGGCCGCCCGGTTGGGAATACGCGCAGACCTGCTGCTGGCCGGCGAGCTGCCCGAGCCGGACCTGGTGTCGCTCTATCAGGCCTGCCGGCTGTTCGTCTTCCCCTCTCTTTACGAGGGCTTCGGCCTGCCCGTGCTGGAGGCGATGCGCTGCGGGGTGCCCGTGATCAGCGGTGACAACTCGTCGCTGCCCGAGCTGGTCACCGAAAGCGAGGCGCGTTTCGACGCGGCCGATCCCGAGGCGACGGCGGCGGTGTGGGCGCGGGCGCTGGAGGACGCCGAGCTGCGGTCGCGCCTGCTGGCGATGGGCCGCGCCACCGCAGCTCGCTTTAGCTGGGACAGGACCGTGGAGCTCAGCCTGGCCGCCTACCGCCAGGCGCGGCTTCAGCCCGTCCGCCGCCTCAGGTAGCGATAGGCCCGGCGGGCGAACTGGCGGGGGCCGTCCCGGCGCAGGCTGTGCCAGGCGCGGCGCACCGGCAGACCACTCCGCGGCAGCGCGGCCGCCCGGCCCAGCACCTCGCGGTCGGCGGCGGCGATCGGGTGGTCGCAGAAGGCGGCCACCGGCTCCAGCACGCGGGACCAGTGATAGCGGACCGCCACCCGCTGCACCGACTTGCGGCAGCGCGCGGCGAACGCCCGGTCGCCCAGGACCTTGACGAGGGCCGCCGACACCGCCGCCTCTGAGCCGGGAGGCACGACCACCCCCAGCTTTTCGGCTTCCACCAGGTCGGCCATGGCATCGCCGGCGGTGACGATCGACGGCAGGCCCGCCCACAGGTGGTCGAGCACCCGCGTGCGCAGGGCGAGGCCGCTCTCGACCGTATCGCGGTGCAGGACCGCCCCGGCGTCGGCCTCCAGCAGCAGGCTGCCCCGCTCGGCGTAGGGAACCCAACCGCGCCGGAAGAAGACATGCTTGCCTTCCAGGCCCAGCTCGCGCGCCAGGCGCGGCGCCGCGCCCGCCGCCGCGGGCTGCCCCACGCTGGGGTTGGGGTGCCCGGCGCCCATGAAGACCAGGCGCAGGTTGGGCAGCTCGCGGCCCGCGCCGGCGACGGCCCGCACCAGCGTCTGGGGGTCGAACCAGTCCCAGATGCCGCCCGCCCAGATGACGACGGGGTCCTCGGCGCCGATCGCCTGCCCGTCGCGCAGCCGGGCCCGGCCCGGCGCCGGGGGCTGCTCGGGAATGCCGAAGGGCACCACTGCCAGCAGGTTGCGGAGCGTCGGATCGGCCGCGTAAGTGAGCGGATTGACGCGGCCCAGCGCGGCGAGCACGCCGATCCAGTACTGGCGCTGGCGCTCCGATGCACAGAGGAAGAAGTCGCCGGCCTGCACCGCGACCCGCAGGCTTTGCAGGTCCTCGCCGTGACGAGCCAGGCGTTCGGGCGCCGCCTCGCCGGCGTGCAGCTCCAGCCCCTCGATCAGCGCCGGGTCGTAGGCGTCGACCACCTTCCTCGCTTCGCTCTCCAGGAGGACAGGGAAGAGGCTGAAGGCCACCGGCTGGGCGATCACGACCTGGGCGGCGGCGGCCGCCCCGCGCAAGCCGGAACGTGCGGCCTCGACGATCTCGAAGCCGGTGGCGGCCGCTGGCAGTGGTGGGGGAGCTGCCAGCGTCACTTGGTGGCGGTCCCCAAGCGTGCGCGCCATCTCCCAGGCCCGGATGCCGGGACCCGCCATGCGTTGGCCGACCACGTCGGCGGCGACGACCAGGACGCGTGTCACACGGCCGGCCGGTTTGCCTCTGGCCGCGCGCGCTTGCTCGCCAGCGCGGGCTCGAGCTCCCACTCGTAGTCCAGCCAGGCCACGGCGGTTCCTTCGCGCGGATCGACGACGCTGAATGGCAGCATCCGGTCCTGGTGGTCGTGGAGCCGGCCCGAGGCGGGCTCGTAGATGGCGATGGAGCCGTTGTAGAGGCCGCCGTGTAGCCCCAGGCGCGGCAGGTGCAGGCGCGCCACCCCCTCACCCCTGGGCAGCGTGTAGGTGCCGCCGGTCTCACTGGGGGTCTCCACGCAGCGGAGGCCGTCGTTGCGGTTGACGGTGAAGCTGAAGGCGGCGCCGGACACCTCTGCGTCGGCCAGGTAGCGCACCTCCAGCGTCGCCGCCTCGCCGGAGGTCAGGTGGCGCGCCTCAGCGCCATGCGCGTTGAGGATTCGCGCCGAGACCACGTGGACGTCACCGGAGGGCACCGAGCGGTCGACGCCCGGCAGCCCCAGCTCGCGCTCGGACAGAGGACGCGACGAGATGTCGAGGTAGCGCTCGATGGTCTCTGCCACCGGACCGTCCGCCGCCACGCGCCCGCGGTGCAGCCAGATGCCGCGCTGGCAGAAGCGCTCCACCGACTCCAGGTCGTGGCTGACCAGCAGGATCGTGCAGCCGCCGTCGTGCAGCTCCGCGAGGCGCGCATAGCACTTGCGCTGAAAGGCCGCGTCACCGACAGCCAGCACCTCGTCGATCAGGAGCACGTCCGGATGCAGGTGCACGGCGATCGAAAATCCGAGTCGCATATACATGCCGGACGAGTAGTTCTTGACCGGATCTTCGATGCGCGAGCCGAGCTCCGAGAACTCGATGATGGCGTCGATGCCGGCATCGATCTCAGCGCGGCGCAGGCCCAGCAGCGCGCCGTAGAGATGGATGTTCTCGCGGCCGCTGTATTCCGGCTGAAAGCCCGCGCCCAGCTCCAGCAGCGAAGTCACGCGCCCGCGCACGCGCGCCACGCCGCGGTCGGGAAAGACGATGCCGGAGAGGACCTTGAGCGTCGTGCTCTTGCCCGAGCCGTTCTCGCCGATGATGCCCACGATCTGGCCCTGCGGAATGTCGATGGTGACGTCGTCCAGCGCCCAGAGGTCGCGCCACTCGCCAAAGCTGCGGCGCACCAGCACCTCCTTCAGCGACTGGTGCCGGCGCCGGTAGAGCCGGTAGCGCTTGCTGACGTGGTCGAGCCGTATCGCCGACTCGCTCACCTCAGACCTCCTCTGCGAAACGCCGGGACAGTCTCGTGAAGAGAAGCTGGCCCGCGACCAGGACGACGATGGCGACCAGCGCGTAGCCGGCGACGAAAAGCGGCTGCGGCCAGGCGTTCTCGTGCCACACGCGCTGGTAGCTGTCCATCAGCCACGTCATGGGATTCAGCTGCAGCAGCGTCCCCAGTGTCTTGCCGCGGAAGATGCTCAGCGGGTACAGCACCGGCGTGGCGAAGAACCAGACCGTCATGCCCAGCGTGACCAGGTGCTCCACGTCGCGCAGGTAAACGGTCAGCGAGGAGGCGATCAGCGCGATGCCGATCGTGAACATCGCCTGCAGCGGTACCAGGAGCAGCAAGGCCAGCAGCGGCCATCCCAACGGCTGCTGGAAGCCCAGCGCGAAAAGGAAGAGGATGCCGATGCTGGGTACCAGGTTGACGACGTACGCCAGCACGATGCTGAGCGGTATGAACTCGACCGGAAAGCGCACGCGGCGCACCAGGTTGTGGTTGAGCACGATGCTGTTGGTCGCCGACATCACCGACGCGCTGAACGCCGTCCAGGGCAGCAGCGCAGCCAGCAGGAACACGGGATAGCGCTCGACGGGAAAGCGTGCGATCACGGTGAAGACCGCCGTGTACACGACCATCATCAGCAGCGGATTCAGGAGCGACCAGAAGAACCCCAGCGCGGTGCCCTTGTATTTGACCTTGAGCTCTTTTTGCGTCAGCAGCAGGAGCAGGTCGCGGTGGTCCAGCATCTCGCGCAGCTGGCCGAAAACGTAGCCCGCGCCCACGCCCCGCGTGTACACGTGGGTGACTGCCATGGGCGCGGTCCATGATAGCCGCGCCCCGATCGGCCTCAGCCGGAGCTGAGGCCGCGCGCGATGTCCCAGCCGGGCCAGTAGGCGTAGCTCGCGATGGCGGGCGCGCCGCCGAATTCGTGAATCCCACCCCAGCCGTCCAGCACGTAGCCGGCCGTGGGCGCGTAGATCACGATGCTGCGGGCGATGTCCCAGCCAGGCCAGTAGGCGGGAGCGGCCAGCGGGGTCGCGCCGCCGAACTGGTGCAGCCCGCCCCACCCGTCCAGCACGTAGCCGGAGCGGCCGCCGGGGACCAGCGCGAGGTCGCGGGCGATGTCCCAGCCCGGCCAGTAGGCCGAGACCGCCGGATCGGTCGGGAGCGGCGCCGCTCCCACGGCGAAGGCGTGCAGGCCGCCCCAGCCGTCCAGCACGTAGCCGCCCGAGCCGTCCCCGAACACGACCAGCTTGCGCGCGATGTCCCAGCCGGGCCAGTAGGCCGACACGCGCGCGGCGGGCGGAGCGGGGTGGCCGTTGAGCCCGAAGGGATGCAGGCCGCCCCAGCCATCCAGCACGTAGCCGCCGCTGCCGTCGGGCAGCAGCGCCAGGTCTCGCGCGATGTCCCAGCCGGGCCAGTAGGCGGTCGGCGTCACGGTGAGCGGGCCTCCGGAGCCGTGCAGGCCGCCCCAGCCGTCCAGGACGACCCCCGACTGCCCGCCCGGCAGCGCCTTGAGGGCACGGGCGATGCTCCACCCCGGCCAGTACGCGCTCGTGGCCAGAGGCGGGCTGTCGTCGCCGTGCACACCGCCCCAGCCGTCCAGCGTGTAGAGGACGCCGAAGGGCCGCGGGCTGCCGGCCGTCGCCGAGACGGTCGTGGTCGCCAGGGCCGACCAGGCGCTGACCCCGCCGGCGGAGTGGCTGCGCGCCTGGTAGGCGTAGCTGTGGCTGGGCTGCCCGCTGACGGTCAGCTGTGTCCCGGCCGTGCTGCCGATGATCTGGAAGCCCTGCCCCAGCGTGAGATCGGCCGCCTGCACGTCGAAGCTGGCAGCCGCGCAAGGCGCGGCCAGGCTGACCTGGAATGTGGTGAAGGCCTGCGCGGGGCTGACGCTGACGCTGGCCGGGCAGTTGAAGTACTGGGCCAGCGTGCTCCAGAGCTCGGGCGAGGCGGCGGTGCCGCCCCCCAGGTTGAGGTTCCAGAGGCCGACCCCGCGCAGGCCCTGGGCCAGCACGAGCTGGTACTTGGTCGCAAGGGATGAGGCGTCATCCCAGTACAGCTCGCGCCAGCAGGTGAAGCCGCCCGGCGAGGTGTCGTTGAAGTAGTAGGAGTCCCAGCGCTCGTTGCCGGCGGGATCGTTGGCGTCGCGGTGGGCGCTGAAGCTGTTCACCGTCGACTGGCCGGCGATCGACTTGTTGTAGTAGTAGCCCGAGGTCGCGTAGTTGCCGGCCGAGGCTCCGTTGGGCGCCGTCGAGGCCACGCAGGCCTTGTCGCCGTAGTAGGGCACGCCCATGATCACCTTGGCGGCCCCGACCAAGCCGGCGTACTGCTGGTTGGTCGTGGTGTCGTTCCAGTAATAGCCGCCCAGGGGCGAGGTGGGCGAGAGGCAAAGCGTTCCGGACGCGCAGCTCAGCGGCGGCCGGCTCGAGTTCGACGACTCCAGCGCGTACTCCATGACGAAGAAGGCGTCGACGTAGGCGTTCAGGGAGCGCACGTCGAAGAACCCGCAGTTGCAGGCGGTGGTGTCGGCGGCCGAGCTGGCGTAGGTGTCGATGGTCAGGTAGCTGCGCCCCGCCGGCAGGGCGGCTCGCAGCCTGGCCGCGAGGTCGACCAGCATGGCCTGGTTGGTCTGGCCGTCGGCGCATTGCTGGTAGGTGCCCTCGTAGTCGAGGTTGACGCCGTCCACGTTCATCGAGGTCACGAGTGGAACGGCCTGGTTGACGGTGGCCTGGCGGTTGGCGAGGCCGCTGCACATGTTCGCGCCAAGGTCCTGGAGGACCAGCGTCAGCACGACCCGGGCGCCGGCGGCGTGGGCCGTGTCCCGGAAGCCGGCGAAGGTCGGCGAGTTCATCACGTTCCAGCCGCCGTCCTGGTTGAGGGCGCCGCTGGGGCCGACCGACAGCCCGAAATAGGCGACGGTGCTCAGCTGGCTGAAGTCCCAGCTGGGATAGCCCACGGTGGTGTCGCCGAGTGAGCCGGCGTCGGCGAAGCCGAAGACCTCCCGGCCGGGCCGCCTGGTCGCGGTTCCCAACTGCGCGGCCGCGCCGGCTCGCTTGACCGGCGTCGGCCCGGGCTGCGCTTGGGCCACCTGCACGGCCGCCTCTCGCATGACGTTGGGGCGGGTCTCGTCGTGGGGCGGCAGGGCCGCGGCGGCGGCCGGCATAGGCGCGGCGGCTGCGCACGCGACTGCGCTCAGAATGGCGGCGACGAGATGCCTGGACGTGTGCTGGAACATGGGGTGGAGCGCCGGCAGCAGGACTCTAAGGCAAACCCCGTGCTGCTTGATGGACGGCCTCTCCAGGGCCTCGACGCGCGGCGCGGCGTGGGCACCTACGTCCGCGGACTGCTGGGGGGGCTGCAGGAGATCGGTTGGGGCTCGCGGTTGGCGCTCTTGATCGACGCCGGTCTGCCCCTCCCCGACACGGGCCTCCGGACCTTTCCGCTGCGCAAGCGCTACCGCGGCCGGCTTTCAAACTTCGAGGACACCCTGGCGCTGCGCTTCGCGCTCGAGCAGATCAGGCCGGCCGTCTACCACGCGACCAGCCTGACCCTGCCCGGGCGGGCGCCCTGTCCCGTTGTGGCCACGCTGCACGACCTGATTCCGTGGGCCTACGGGGGACGCGCGCTCTTCGGTGAGCGGATCCGCTACTGGGCCGGCAAGCGCCTCCTGCGCAAGACGGACCGGGTGCTGGCGGTCTCCGAGGCCAGCGCGGCTGACGCCCGGCGGTTGGCCAGGGTGGACCCCGCGAGGATCGAGGTGGTGCCGGAGGGCGTGGGCGCCGCCTTTCGCGTCGCCCAGGGCGCGGAGGCGCGCGTGCGCGCCCGCCACGGCCTGGAGCCCGGCTACCTGCTCTACGTGGGCGCCCTGGACGCCCGCAAGGATCCCCAAGGGCTGCTCGCCGCCTGGCGCGCGGCCGAGGCGGCCGGCGTGGCGGCCCCGCTGGTGCTGGCGGGTGACCCTGGTGCCCAGGCACCAGGGGACATGGGCGCCGCCGTCCGCCTCGGCCGCGTGGGGGAGGCCGAGCTCGTCGACCTCTACGGCGCGGCCGGCTGCCTGGTCTTCCCGAGCCGCTACGAGGGGTTCGGCCTGCCCCTGCTGGAGGCCATGGCCTGCGGGTGCCCGGCAGTCGCCTACGCCAACTCCAGCCTGCCCGAGGTGGCTGGCGAGGCCGCCGAGCTGGTGGCCGATGGCGACTCCGAAGCGCTGGGCCGCGCCGCGGCCGCGCTGATGCTCGACCCGCGCCGCCGCCAGGCCGCCCGCCGCCGGGGCCTGGAGCGCGCCAGGCGGTACACCTGGAAGCGGACGGCGGAGGCGACCGCGCGCGTTTACGCGGAGCTACTTCATGATTGAGGCCACTTGAGCCGCATCGCCGTGATTGGGGCCGGTTACGTCGGCCTGACCACCGCCGCCTGCCTGGCGGACCTCGGTAACGACCTCAGCGTCGTCGACATCGACGAGGCGAAGGTGCGGGGCCTGCGCCGCCACCAGATCCACTTCTATGAGCCGGGCCTGCAGGAGCTGGTGGAGCGCAATGCCCGGGCGGGCCGTCTCCGCTTCACGACCTCATATGAGGAGGCGCTGGACGGCGCCGAGTTCGCCTTCATCGCGGTGGCCACCCCCGAGGGGGAAGGGGGCCAGGCCGACCTCCGCCACGTCGAAGCCGCCAGCGCGGCCATCGCTGAAGCAATGAACGGCCCGCTCATCATCGTCAACAAGTCGACGGTGCCCATCGGGACCGGAGACGTGGTCTCGCGGATCGTGGCCCAGCACAACAGGGTGGATGCCGTCGAGGTGGTCTCCAACCCCGAGTTCCTGCGTGAGGGCTCGGCGCTGCTCGACTTCACCAAACCGGACCGGGTCGTGATCGGCGGCCACTCGCCGGAGGCCGCCCGGCGCGTGGCCGCGCTCTATGAGCCGCTGGGCGCGCCGGTCCTGATCTACGACATCTACACCGCGGAGATGGTCAAGTACGCCTCCAACGCCTTCCTGGCCACCCGGATTTCCTTCATGAACGAGATGGCGCGGATCTGCGAGCGCGTCGACGCCGACGCCAAGCTCGTCGCCGAAGGCATGGGATACGACCGCCGGATCGGCCACAGCTACCTGGATGCCGGCATCGGGTGGGGCGGCAGCTGCTTTCCCAAGGACGTGAAAGCGCTGGCGGCCACCGCGGAGCGCTTCGACTATCACCCGGAGCTGCTGCACGCGGTCATGGACATCAACCGCGATCAGCGGATCGTGGCGGTCGAGAAGCTGCGCGAGTGCCTGGGAACGCTGCGGGGCCAGCTGGTCGGCCTGCTCGGCCTTTCCTTCAAGCCCAACACCGACGACATGCGCGAGGCGCCCAGCCTGGAGATCGCGCGCGCGCTCCTCGACCACGGCGCCGCCGTGCGGGCCTACGACCCCGCCGCCGTCTGGCGCGCCAAGCAGCTGCTGCCCGAGGTCGAGTACCGGCGCAACGCCTACGCGGTGGCGCGGGGCGCCGACGCCCTGCTCTTGGTGACGGAGTGGAACGAGTTCCGCCAGCTTGACTTGGCGCGCATCAAGCGCTCCATGCGCCGGCCGGTACTGGTCGACGGTCGCAACATCTACGACCCCGCCGCCATGCGCAACCTGGGCTTCGTCTACCGGGGCATCGGCCGCAATTAGCGCCCGCGCGGTTCTCTCGGGGGGCGCGGGGTTCGTCGGTTCCCACCTCGCGGAGGCGCTGGTGGCGCGGGGCTGGAGCGTGGTCGTCCTCGACAACCTGATCACCGGCAGCCGCGCCAATCTCGAAGGCCTGGCGGGCGTGGAGCTGGTCGAGCACGACGTCAGCGAGCACGTGGAGGTGGAAGGGCCGGTCGACTGGGTGCTGCACCTGGCCTCGCCGGCCTCGCCTGTCGACTTTCCCGCCTATCCGATCCAGATCGTCAAGGTGGGCACCCTGGGCACCCACAATCTGCTGGGACTGGCCAAGGCCAAGGGCGCCCGCTTCCTGCTCGCGTCCACATCGGAGGTCTATGGCGACCCCCTCGTCCACCCCCAGCCCGAGAGCTATTGGGGCAACGTCAACCCGCTGGGTCCGCGGGGCTGCTACGACGAGGCCAAGCGCGCCGCCGAGGCGTTCACCATGGCTTACCACCGCAAGCATGGGATCGACACCCGGATCGTGCGCATCTTCAACACGTACGGGCCCCGCATGCGCATCGACGACGGCCGCGTGCTCCCCAACTTCATGACCCAGGCGCTGCGCGCCGAGCCGCTGACCGTCTACGGCGACGGCAGCCAGACCCGCAGCCTGACCTATGTGGCGGACCTGGTGGCGGGGATCCTGGCCATCGTGGACCGCGGCGATCACCTGCCCTTCAACATCGGCAGCCAGGACGAGGTCACCATGTTGGAGCTGGCGCGCCGGATCGTCGACCTGACCGGGTCGAGCAGCCCGATCGAGTTCCGACCGCTGCCCGAGGACGACCCCAAGCAGCGGAGGCCAGACACCGCTCGCGCGCGCAGCATCCTCGGCTGGGAGCCGCGCACGTCGCTCGAGGAGGGCCTGGCCCGGACTCTGGAATACTTTCGGGCTGCGATTTGAACCTCGCCTCTTTCATTCGGGACGTCCCCGATTTCCCCGTCCCCGGGATCCTCTTCCGCGATATCACGCCGCTGCTGCGCGATCCCCAGGCGCTGACTGCGGCGATCGAGGCGATGGTCGAACCCTGGCGCCAGAGCCGGGTGGACCTGGTGGCGGCGATGGAGGCGCGCGGCTTCATGTTCGGGGGCGCCATGGCGATGTTGCTGGGTGCCGGCTTCGTGCCGATTCGCAAGGAGGGCAAGCTGCCTCGCCAGACGGTCAGCGTCGAGTACGTGCTGGAATACCGGGACGACGTCCTGCACGTGCACTCGGACGCGGTCGAGGCGGGACAGCGGGTGCTGGTGGTCGACGACGTGATCGCGACCGGCGGCACCGCCGCGGCGGTCGTCAAGCTGATCGAACAGCTGGGAGGCCGGGTCGTCGGCGCGCAGTTTCTGGTCGAGCTCGGGGAGCTCGCGGGTCGTGAGCTGCTCCAAGGCCACCCCGTGCACAGCGTGATCACCTACTAGGAGGCCTGATGGGCACCACCACCAAGACGTATGACGTGAAGGACATCGGCCTCGCCAAGGCGGGCCAAGACCTCATCGATTGGGCTTCGCGGGAGATGCCCGTCCTGCTCCTGATCCGGGAGCGCTTCGCGCGCGAGCGGCCGCTGGCGGGCAAGCGGGTGTCCGCCTGCCTGCACGTCACCAGCGAGACCGCCAACCTCATGATCACGCTGCGGGCCGCGGGCGCCGAGGTGACGCTGTGCGGCTCCAACCCACTCTCCACCAACGACGCCGTGGCGGCTGCGCTGGCCGAGCAGCACGGCGTCAACACCTTCGCCATCAAGGGCGAGGACAACGCCACCTACTACCAGCACATCGAGTCCGCGCTCGACTTCCGGCCCAACTTCACCATGGACGACGGGGCGGACCTGGTGACCATGCTGCACCGGGACCGCACGGCGGGGCTGGGCGACGTGCTGGGCGGCACCGAGGAGACGACGACTGGCGTCGTCCGCCTGCGCGCGATGGCGGCGCAGGGCGTTTTGCGCTACCCGATCATCGCCATCAACGAAGCGGACACCAAGCACATGTTCGACAACCGCTACGGCACAGGCCAGAGCACCCTCGACGGCATCGTCCGCGCCACCAACGTGCTGCTGGCGGGCAAGACCTTCGTGGTGGCCGGCTACGGCTGGTGCGGCCGCGGACTCGCCAGCCGCGCCAAGGGCCACGGCGCCGAGGTGGTGGTGACCGAGGTGGATCCCGTGAAGGCGCTGGAGGCCAAGATGGACGGCTTCGAGGTGATGCCGATGTCCAGCGCGGCGGCGGTCGGCGACATCTTCGTCACCGTCACGGGCGACGTCAACGTGCTGGACCGCAAGCACTTCGAGGTGATGAAGGACGGGGTCCTGCTGGCCAACTCCGGCCACTTCAACTCGGAGATCAACCTCAAGGCGCTGGACGAGCTGGCCAGCTCGGTGCGCGATGTGCGGCCGATGGTCCAGGAGTACAAGCTCGCCGACGGCCGGCGCCTCCACGTGCTGGGGGAGGGCCGCCTGATCAACCTGGCCGCGGCCGAGGGCCATCCCGCGGCGGTCATGGACATGAGCTTCGCCAACCAGGCGCTGTCACTGGAGCACATCGTCCAGAACCACGCCAGCCTGGAGCGCCAGGTCTACGACGTGCCCGACGAGATTGACGCCGAGGTGGCGCGCCTCAAGCTGCACGCGATGGGTGTGGAGATCGACACCCTGACCGAGGAGCAGGTCAAGTACCTGAACAGCTGGGAGGAGGGGACCTAAGCCTGGCGACCCGGCGCACCTGGGTTCTGGGCGGGGGCGGCGCGCGAGGCGCCGCCCAGGTGGGCGTGCTGACGGCACTCTTCGAAGCTGGCCTCGATCCGCCTGCCGCCATCGTGGGAACCAGCGTGGGCGCGCTCAACGGCGCGTCGATCGCCGCCTATCCGTCGTTGGGCGGCGCCGCCATGCTGCGCCAGACGTGGCTTTCCAAGCTGGCGCGCGACGTCTTCAGCGCCCACCCGGTGGGCATCCTCCTCTCGCGCCTGCGCGGCGCCCGACTGGCCGCTCTGCCGGCGGCCAACGTGCAGCGTTTGATCAAGCGCCAGCTCGACCTCGTCGGTATCGACGCCTTCGACGAGCTGCGCGTGCCGCTGGCGGTGGTCGCCACCAATTTGGGCGCAGGCGTGCCCCGCGTGTTCCGGTCCGGACCGCTGGCGCCCGTTCTCCAGGCCACCACCGCGATCCCGGGCGTTTTCCCGCCGGTGATGATGGAGGACGGCGAGTACATGGACGGCGGCATCGTCGACAACACGCCAATGGACGTGGCGGTGGACGACGGAGCGCGCCACGTGCTGGCCATCAGCCTGATGGCGGGTGGTGAGTACGAGCCGGGTCGTCGCACCTGGGGCTCGATGATCGCGCGCACGCTGCAGCTGGCCCTTCATCACCATATGCTCAGCGAGTTCGAGAGACTTCGGAACCGCGCCACTTTGGTAGTCCTTTGCCCGGTGTTGGGTACCACCGAGGGCTGGGACCTGCGACCGCAGCGTGTCGAGGCCATGATCGAAGGCGCCCGCCATGCCACCACGGTGCTTCTGGGAGCTCAGGGATCTCGCCTCTTCAAGAAGTCGGGAATCCACTACCTCGAGCTACCGGCCGCGGACAGGGCGCGTCCCTCCTGAGTCCATCGATTGACCAGGAGGCAATCCATGATGGGGATCCGGCCCTCGCCACGGTCGGCGTAGTTGCGGAAGGCGACGAGCTGAAAGTCGAAGCCATCGCCGTGTAGTAGCGACATCAAGGATGACAGCGTGTAATGCTCGTTATTCTCGATCGTGATCTCTATCAGCACATATCGCGTGCGGGCGAGAGAGCTCCGCGCACCGCGCAGAACATGTGCCTCGAAGGTCTCCGTGTCTATCTTGAGGAGATCGATCCCGTTGATTTCGTTTTGTGCCACGAACTCGTCCAACGTGATCGCGGGCACGATGATCTCTCCTCCCTCGTCTACGTGACTGATGGAAGGGTCGCTGGCGTCGACGGCCATTCGCAGCTGGCCTGGGAGGTCGGAGAGCGCCAGCTGATGGGCGTGCACCCGCGGCATGCCCGAGAAGTTGCGCTTCAGGCAATCGAAGGTGATCGGTACTGGCTCGATCGCGTGGATCGTAGCGTGGGGGCTCACATCGGCAATCATCTTGGAGAAGAAGCCGACGTTGGCGCCGCAGTCGATGACCAACTCGATGCTGCTGACACCTCCCGTCCGGAGGAGGCCCGCATTGCGTACGAGCATGCTCTGGTAGCTTGCAAAACCCAGTCGCGACTCGTAGTAGATCACGTCACCCGACCACCGAAGGTGGGAATCACCGAGTCGAAAGGGAGTTCGCAGGTGCCGAACCAGGAGCCGGTACTTTGCCTGCAGGAATGAGATTCGTTTCCGAGCCGGCCAATACGGCAGCCCCAATGTTCTGATGTCGAGCGCGAGAGATTGGCGAGCCAGCGCCAGGCCCGATGTCAATTCAGAATCCCCGCGTGGAGGCGGTCGCTGTTGTAGTCGTTGTAGAACCGCTCCGCCTTGGTATGAAAATCATGAGCATCGAAACGCCTGATCGCAGCGGCCAATTCCAACGCGTCAAGCTCGTCGTACACTATGCCGAGCTGTCGCTCGCGAATGAGGTTGGCGATCTCAGGAACTGACGATGTGATCACCGGCAGGCCAGACGAGATGTATTCGCTGACCTTCAGCGGCGAGCAATAGTAAGTCCATCTGGAGTGCCGGTTGTACGGAGCCAGCCCGAAACCATCGAAATCACCGAGAAACCGGAGAACGAAGTCGTGGCTGCGAGCCTCGTGCAGCGTCAAGGGGATGTCCCTGCTGCGGCAGTATCCGACCACGCGATCCCAATCCTCACCGCCGCCGATGATGGCGAGATTTGTTATATCGGGCGCCAACGCCTTTACCAGCTCGTACAGTCCGTGCTCCTTGGTGACCGAGCCGATGAAGACAAAATGACCCTTGTCAATCGCTTTGGGCCGGAACTCCGGACGTGCCAGCCGCACACCATTAGGAACGATGAGGCTGCGTTGCGGATCGAGACCGAGTTGCAAACGCCGTGCTTCGGCCCGGCGCGAGTTGGATACGATCCTGTCGGCGTGGCGGACGGCAACGCGTTCCACGCCCATGTAGATGCCGTTCAGCACGGGGTTGCTGAACCGCTGTTCGGCGAAATCTGCGGCCAGGTAGATGACAGGCGTGCGTCTGCGTGTCAGGGCTCTGCCGACCAGCAGGCTGAACGTGTCAAAATTGTTGGCACCGATCGCAACGTCGATTCGCGCACGCCCAAATTCCCGGACCGTGCGCCAGAGGTCCCACAACAGCCCGACAAGCCCACGGGCGGCTCGGCGCCAGCGACGGATCGGTGTGCCGTTCCGTGTCAACGTGCTGAAACGACCGGTATAACTGTCCAGCGGATGGTCAACTCTGAGCACCGTATGGCCCTCGCGAAGCAAATACTCTTCGAAGTAGTCCATGGGCCCGGATAGCGGTGTGCTGTGGCTCGCGATGAATATGCAGGACGGGCTTCGGCTCTCGCTCAATGATGATCTTGCTGAAGGCTAGCACCACCCGTGCCGAGGCCGGCATGCGGACCTTGTCCACGACTGAGCAACGCTGGGCGCCCGCGGGATTCCTGGTGTTTATGCTGGCTACCGCGCTGGCGATGATCGTCACTTATCCCCTGGCGTTGCACTTTGGGGACGAGATTTATGGCACGCCAGGGGATGCCACCGGTGCCGTCAGCCAGTTCTGGTGGTGGGGCTATGCGCTTGCGCATGGACAGCCAATCTTCGACAACGCCCTGCAAGGTGTGCCGCTTGGCTCTGGCTGGTCGGAGCTGCCGTTCGTGGTCCTGCCCGTGCTGGTGTTCACGCCGCTGTCCGCCATGATCGGCCCCATAGCGAGCTACAACATCCTGGTGTTGAGTGGCTTTCCGCTCACGGCATGGGCCGTCTATCTGTTGGGACGCCGCCTCCGCCTGCCGGCTGTGTCGGCGGCCTTCGCAGGGCTGGCGTTTGCGTTCAGCCCGTACCACGTTGAGAAGGCACAAGGCCATGCCTACCAAACCCATTTGGAGTTCGCGGCGCTAACCCTCTTTTTCCTGGTGGCCTGGCGCGATTCCAAGGACTGGAAGCGTCTCGTCGCCGCCGGGGCCATGCTCGGTCTGCAATTCTGGATGGACTATTCATTGACCTACGTGCTCTCCATAGGCCTCGTAGCGTTCGCCGCCGCTCACGTTCTCATTCGGCCTCGTGAGGTTCGATGGCACCGGTGGCTGGTGTCTAACCTGGCTGCCGGGGCACTTGTCGCAGCCACCGCCTCCCTCTTCGTTCCGGTCGGCATCCTGTTCGCACATAGGCCGGGCAGCGGCAGTTATGGCCAGACCTTCGGCGGCGCTCTTGGGAATGTGGTGAGAAATCTGAACGAGCTTGTGGTGTACTCGGCGAGATTGCGCGAGTACTTGGAGCCGTGGCATTCGAATCCTCTCCTGCCGGGCGCCATCCGTGACTGGGAGCAAGCCCACCTTCACGGCAGCAACTTCACCGAATCCTCGCTGTTCTTGGGCTACACGGTGATCCTCATGGCCGGCCTCGGGGTGCTGGTCAGGGGCGCCCTCTTCCACAAGATCAGCGCGCTCTTTATGATGGCCGCCGGGCTCGCAATGGCGGAGCCTCCCACCGTTCACGTGCTTGGCCACGACGTTCACGCGCCTTCGTTCTATGCATTTCAGTTCATCACCTTCTTCCGCGTATACGCGCGATTCGCAGTGCTCGTGATGTTGGGCTCGGTGCTGCTGGCTGGACTGGCGATGAGCAGGTTGGAGGGCTCGCTCGGCTCGGGGAGGCGCCGATTCCTGCTCGCGATTCCGTTCGTACTGCTGGCCGTTGAGTTCAATAACCAACCGCCATCGCATGTCACCCGGCTGTTGCCGGCCCCGGCGGCATACGTGTGGCTGCGCGATCAGCCGCAGGGAATTCTGCTCGAGTATCCCGCCAACTCAGGCTCTCCCCAAGACCAGGAAATCGAGATTCGTCAGTACGAGCTGTACCAGATGATCCATCTGCATCCGACGTTCCTCAATGAGATCACCGGCAGTGGGCCGGTCGCTGACGCGGCGGCGCAGCTCGAGCCCTACTACCGTTCTGGCGTCGTGGGACAGATTCGCGGCTACGGCATCCGGTACGTCTTCGTCCACCGTGCCGACTACACACGAGCCGGCTGGGACCTGCCGCAGAGCGTCGATGGCATGACGCTTGTCAAAAGCCTAGGTGGCATCGACATCTGGCTCGTGAACTCTGGTCCATGATCACCGCTGCAGACGGGTAGCCCAGATGACGCCGACCGTGCCGTGGGTCCGTCCCACGCTGTAGCCGGCGGCTTCGAGCTGATCCGCCAGAGCCTGGACAGACTCGCCAGCGACCGGATGATACTCACAGGTGAGCCGTCTGATCTGCCTTAGCACCCCAGCATCTGCGTGTTTAAGTATCTGATACTCCATACCTTCGGTATCGAGCTTCAGATAATCAACTGTATTGAAACCCGACTCCTGGATCAGGTCGGCGAGCCTGAATACATCGGCCATCAAAGCGCCATTGCCCTGGGTCGACATCTTGGTTCCGAGCGAGTGCTCTGATGACTCGAAGGCGACGCGACCAGCTTCGGCGCCGACGGCGGCGTTGATGGTGCGAACTCGATCGCTCAACCCGTTCAGCCGGATGTTGCGTTCGAGGAGGTGAAAGCTCTGAGGATTCGGCTCGACCGCGACGATGCGCGCTCGCGGCGCTCGCCGGGCGACCCAAACAGTAAACGACCCGACATGCGCCCCGACGTCTATTACGGTATCGACGGAGTCCCAGTCGGTGCCTGGCAGGTCGTAGTCGGCGTCGACGTAAACTGACAGCAAGCTGCCGCTGTCGACGATACGACAGGTTATCTGAGACCCGTCCGCCATCCGAAAGGCCATCTCTTTCTTAGCCGGCGGCGAGGTGGCGAGCAAGGTGCCGAAGCTGCGACCCGGAGGACTCGCGAAGGCCACTCCACGTGATCTGCGCGTAACCCCGGCGCTGGTGTTGGTCGCAAGCGCCTGAACCCGGGAATACATGAAGACCAGCCCCAGGATCATGGCGGTGGGCAAGTTACCAGAGCGAGTGAAGACGCGCCTGAACCGAATCAATGCCTCCAGCCCACGCGTGAGTGTGGAGCGCGTCGGACCTGAAACATCAGCACCGCGCGGGCGTACAGAACGAGAGTCAACCAGCAGACGGGCACATGGTAGAGCCACGCCGAGTCACGCTTTCTCATCCAGCCCCCCGCGGTTTGCCAGACCAGCGGGATGACGAGCATCGTGTAAACGCAGAATCGCAAGAGAGACAGCTGACCCGATTTCAACCAGGGGTATCTGCGCTCCCTTCGATAGAAGAGGAAGTCCTCAATCCGACGCCGGATCTTGCGATTCAGGGCGCTCAAGTTGGCGGCAAAATGGTGGCCAATCGCAACATCGACCTTGGCTATCCGACGATGGCCCATGGCGACCAGCTGCACCACCGCGTCGATGTCGAAGTACCGGTCGCTCGTCGTTACCCGCCGGACTAGTTCGGTTCGAGCCAGGTAACCGTTGGCGCCCATTGTGGGCACCAAGCCCGGTCGAAGCTCGGCTACGCGATAGCCATCTTTCATCGCTTCAGCGTGTGGCATTTCGGTCCAGCGTCCGGTCAAATAGCTGAACCGTCCGTAGTTCCCCATGAACAGCGACACCGGATCGTTCACGCCCGTCAGGGCGAAGTAGCGATTCAGGGGTGGGTCCTGCGCTGCGACGTCCCAGCGCAATGGCTCGCAGGCGAAAACGGTCGCATCCTCCTGGAGCGGCTTGACCATTCGGCGCAGCCAGTCTGATCCGACCAGGTAGTTGTCTGAATCAATGGACAAGATGAGCTCACGACTGGCCAAGCGATTCAGGATGGCCCGGGCCGACTCACCGCTCAAACCAGGATTCCCGATAATCCGGTCCACGCCGTGGCGCCGCAGGATTTCTAGCGTGGAATCCGTTGATCCGGCGTCAGCGACAAGAATCTCGATCAGATTGGCTGGATAATCCTGGTCGCGTACCGAACGGAGGCATTCGTCCAGGTAGCGCTCCGCGTTGAGGGTCGGAATCAGGACGCTGATGCCAGGCAATGGCGCGCTCATCGGTGCAGGTCGCGTGTGAACAGGCCCCTGATGAACTGAATGCCGTAAGTCAGATGGGACGCCAGAGCCACCGCCGGCAGCGCCATCGACAGCACCGGCTCGCCTCCCTCTGCTAGTGCCAATCCTGCACCCGCCACGTAGTAGCCGCCCAGAGCGGCCAGCAGCAGCTTGCGCATCGACGACTTGGTCAGGGCAGAGGCGGCGAGAGCTGCAAACGCCACGGTCCCCGCGGCGGGCAGGAAATAGGAGATACGGAGGGATGTTTTGGGATACGCCTTCACAAAATAGCCGCGGTGCAGGCCGACGTTGCCGACCTGCGCCAGATGTCCCCGCAGCACCGGCCGCCGTCGATGATAGACAACAACGTCGGGGTCATAAACAATCGTCCAGCCCGCCTCCACCAAGGCCAGACAGATAACGGTGTCCTCGCCGCCGTAGAAACCAGTGCCCCAGCCCTGCACCTGTTCCGCCGCCGAGCGGCGGACGATCAGGTTGTAGGCCGGGTAGTCGTCCACTGAACGGCGTCGACCAGGCCGGAACCGGTACCGGTACGGCCCACTGCCCAGCCAGGATTCGTAAAACGCGCCGCCGAGGCGCTCGCGCCATGGACTCTCGACGGGTGTCAGACCGGGCCCCGCCACCGCGGCGATGGATGGGTCGGCGAAGGCGCTTATGGCGGAGCGCAGCCAGTCCGGCCGGGGAGCAGCGTCGTCATCGACGAACGCCAGGTATTGACCGTGGGCCTGGTGCATCCCGAGGTCACGCTTTTCGCCCGGGCCGGAGTCACCGGTCCGGCCCGTGAGGACCAGTCGCGCTCTTTCAGGCAGTCCTATTTGAGAGTCGGTGACGACGATGATCTCGACATCGGGATAATCGAGCGCGAGACACGCGGCAAGGCAGTCGCGGAAGGCCCGATTGTCCCGATGCAGAGGGATGATGACGGAAACCGGCGGGAAATTTCCGCTAAGTGCGCCTGACAATTACTCGCTGATCGACGGCTTGGTGACGACGTTGTCGATCTTGGCGGAGTCCATCGAAAGACGCGGGGCGGGGCGGTCGTAGTACCGCAACAGGTAGCGACGGTAGAAGATCGCCGCCGTATCCCACATGATCTGATAGATCGACCGTCCATCGATCGTGCTCGAAAACTGAAACTCGAGCACGACGGGCGCTTCGGCTATCTTTCGGTATCCCAGCCGCTGAGCCACGACGAGCAGCTCCAAGTCGAAGGCGAACCGTTTGACGGCCAGTCTCGGCAGCACGTCCAGGAGAACCTCCCGACGCAGCAGCTTCAATCCGGTTTGTGTGTCCCGGACGTTGAGCCGGAACAGTAGCCGGATCAGCAGCTGATAGATCCAGCTCTCCAGTCGCCGCATCCGCGGATACTGAACTCGGGATTCGGGGTGTCGCTTAGAGCCCACCACGATGTCATAGTGGCCCTGGCGCATGGTATCGATGAATCTTCCGATCTCTCTCGGATCGAGTTCCATATCGGCATCGATAAACGTGACGAGCTCGCCACGAGAGCGCTCGACTCCGCGCGTTAGCGCATGGCCCTTGCCCATGTTCGTTTCGTACGACACGAGCTGAATGTGCGGAGAACCCACCCGCTCCGTCTCACTCACCGTCGCGTCGGTGTTGCCATCGGACACGACGATGACCTCATAATCCAGATCGAGCTGATCGAGTTCGCCCAGGAGGCGGCACAGGTTGTCATAGATGTGCTCGCCTTCACAGTAAGCGGGCACCACCACGGATAGGTCCACGACCGCCATATTAGAGCTCCCGTCCACGCCGCTCGAGCCGGTATAGAACCAGGAGCGTGCCGGCCAGGGCACCGGTGGTGGCGAGCAGCATGATCAGGACCTGCGCCACGCTGCCGTGGAACAGGAGAATCAAACCGACTTCGAGCAGGCAGGCGCCGAGCAGCGGGATCACAAACCGCGGGCTGTTCACGGAGAGGAAGTAATTCACCAGCAGGTTCGCGACGGCGAGCAGGCTGAGGGCGACTGCGAAAGGCCCGAGGTAAGGTTGCACGCTGGCGAAGCCCGAGCCGTAGGGCAGCAACACCAGCCCGGGAAGGGCGGTGTAAACCACGGTCAGCGCGATCCCTATAAGCGCCAAGAACGCCAGAGACCTGTCCACCACGTGGTAATGCTTTCGGTCGCGAGCGTGGCGCGCGGCGACCTCGGGAAACATCACTGTGGCGATGGTGATCCCCAGAAAGTAGACCACCCGGGCCAGTACCGAGCCAGCCGCGTATACACCCGCTTGCTCGGCGCTGAGGAAGTGCTTCGCCAGTACCACATCGGCGTTGAAGAGAAAGGTGACTCCGATCACGGCCACCGCCGTCGGCGCCGCGTAACGGGCGACCTCAGCCATGCGTAGATCTGTTTGTTCGCCGGTGGCGGCGGCCGCACCCTGCGTTCCGCCACCTGCTGATCGGGCGCCACGCAGCAACGCGAGCGAGTGTCCATATGCCAGCAGCGGTCCTGCGATGACGCCGGCGACGCCGCCCAATGGTCCCAGGCCTCCGAGAATCAACGTCGCCGCCGCCGGCACCCGCGAGAAGGTATCCACCACGACATTTACGGAAAGACCTCCGAAGCGCAGCAGGCCCTGCATGACGCCCCGGTTTACCGAAACCACAAGTCCCAGGAGAGTGCTGGGGGCCAGCACGTAGACGACCCGCACATCGCCGAGTTGTAAGGCACGCGCGGCAACCGGTGCCAGCGCGATCATCACAAGCGCCACGCAGCTGCCAAACACCAGCGACGCGAGCGTCAAACCGCGGACCAGTGGACCAACCTGCGCGGGCGATCTTTGAGCGAGTGCCAAGCTAGCGAAGCGCGCGCTGACCAGCTGCACGATCAGTGAGGGCAGCGTCAGTAGGTAGATGGCGGCGATCGCTGCGGCCACGACACCGTAACCGGCCGGACCCAACAGCCGACCGGACACGAAGTGGAATACATAGCCGAAAGCGCCGGCTACGACACTGCCGGTCAGATAGATCGCGTTGTTACGGAGGTACCGATCGCTGCGGAGCGCGGACCAAGCAGCCCACCGGCGAGAGCCGGCGATCGCCGTCGTTGGGCCCATGCGGCCCAATCGTACGGCCGAGCTAGGGCGTGTCGCCGAGTGAGACCGCCGGGCCCGGATATCCGTGGTCCAGCAGGTTGCCGTAATAGGTCGCGTCCCCGAATGAGTAGATGGCCCCGGAATCGGTAAGGATCGAATAGCCCAGACCAGATCGAGTCATGGCGATCGCCACTGCGGTACCGGGATAGTGGTGATCGATCAGGTTCCCATAGTAGTGTCCGGCAGCCGATCCGAAGGTGTACAGGGCGCCGGCCCCGGTCAGGATGGCATAGCCGTTGCCGTCAGGCATCATCGCCAGGCCTACTGCCGGACCGGGGTAGCCGTGATCAAGCAGGTTGCCGTAATAGTGGCCGGCAGCCGAGCCGAAACTGTATAGGGCACCGGAGGACGTCAGGATCTGGTAACCGGCGCCGTCGGGCATCATCCCCATCGCGGTCGCGGTGCCTGGATAGCCGTGGTCGATCAGGTTTCCACGATACTGCCCAGAAGCGAATCCAAAGCTGTACAGACCCCCGGCGGCCGTAAGGATCTGATAGCCGTCGCCTCCCGGCATCTCGCCGATACTGACCGCCGGACCTGGGTAGCCATGGTCGAGCAGGTTTCCGTAATAGCGCGCTGTTCCGAAGCTGTAGATGGCGCCGGCGGCGGTCAAGATGCTGTAACCGCAGGTGCCACTGGGTGCACCGCAGCTCGAGACCGGTGTGCCTTTGGCCATGACCGGGTTGGACTGTACGGAGGCCGGTCCGGTACCCACCCCGTTGCTGGCCGTCACCGTGAAGGTGTACAGCGTTCCAGGTACCAATCCTGTGACGACGGTGGAGGTCTGCGACCCGGACACCGTGACGCTGGGGCCAGAGGAGCTCGCCGTCACCGTGTATGAGCTCACTCCGCTGCCACCATCGAACGA
Organism: Candidatus Dormiibacterota bacterium; assembly: GCA_036378695.1. GTDB lineage: Bacteria > Chloroflexota > Dormibacteria > Dormibacterales > Dormibacteraceae > CF-28. Next base: position 12,517 of record DASUVY010000005.1, on the reverse strand, counting down.
TGGAGCAGTCCAGTTCACGGTCGCCGACCCGACTCCCGCGACCGCCGACACGTTCTGCGGCGCCCAGGGCACCGGATTTTGAGGATTGCCGGTGATCCAGAGGTCGCCGGAGTCGGATGGCCAAGGATCGGGGTAGCCGCCGGACCAGCCCCAAGGGTCGATGGCTGTCCAGGGTTGGGTGAGATAGAGCCCGAAGTGCAGGTGCGGCCCGGTGCTGGCGCCGGTGTTGCCGCTCACGCCGATCACCTGCCCGCGGGTTACCACCTGCCCCGGCACGACGTAGATCTGCGACATGTGGCCGTAACGTGTCGTGAATCCATTGCCGTGATCAATCGTCACCGTGAGGCCGAATCCGGCGCCGCAACCGCCGTTGTTGGGGTCGCAGCCCGCGAGGATGACGGTCCCGTCCGCGGCTGCTAACAGCGTTTCATAGTTCAGCGCGATGTCCCAACCGTTGTGACCGTCGTAGTAGAGATAGTCCTGTCCACCGGGAGTGATCGCATATCCGGCGGTGAAGGTTGGGTCGACGCCATTGCTGGCCCGAGCGACGGTTCCGTCTACCTCACAGATGCTGCCGTCGTGCGAGTAGTCCGGATTGCAGTGGTCGAAGACTGATGTGACCGCGTGGTAATTCCAGTACGGGCGGGTCAGGAAGGGTGCGGGGCCGTTGGCGGAAGCGGCCTTTCTGAGCTCCGCCGGCTTGGCGATCTGATCAGTGGGGCTGACTATGTGCTGCCGCGATGGCACCGGTGGCGGACGGTCGGCCTTGGGCGGCGCAGCATACGCTCCGCTCGATCCAGCGACGAGCGCCACCATCATGAGGACGAGTGCAGTGCTTAGACGAGACATAGGTCGGTTTCGACGTAGAGGGGCGACGGGATCAGACCACGATCACAGCCATGTTGTCAAATGAAGAAAACGCAGACTCGAACGTAGACTTGCTGATCCACTGCGGACCAGACAGCGGATTGTTCACCAGCACAGAGCTGTCGCTAACTCCGGCCACCGCGACCGCGTGCTCGACGGGCGAGTACATAACCCACCTGCCATCGAAAGCCTGATAGCCACCGGTGTGGTGACCCCAGTCGGTAGTCACCCACGCGACCACCGGATGTCCGCCCAAGACGGCCGCATAAACGTCAGCCGGCGCCACCCCCTCACCGGCTCGAGCGATACCCGCCCCGAAGTGCTGAGCGGCGCTCACGATAGGCGGGAAGTAAACACCGTAGCCGGTGTGGTTTGAGGTGCTCCCGTCGACGCTGCCGACAAAGGCCGTGTATGGATCACCCCAGCGCAGGCCGGTGGCGTCGAAGTACCCGCTCCTTGGATCATCGGGCATCGCGCCCAGGATTGCGTCCTGGCTGATGTTGAAGCCGCGATACGCCAATGCCATTTGCAGGGCGGCCGCCTCGCAGTCCAGGCTGTGGATCTGGCGGTAGGCAGGGACACCGAGAACACGAGTACCGAGCCCACGCCCGCCTGAGGCGGTGCCCGATCCTGCGGTGGATCGGGCGATATCCCAGCCCGGCCAGTAAGCCGAGTAGCCGACACTGGGTGCGCTCCCAAACGGGTGCAAGGCACCCCAGCCGTCCAGCACCCAGCCACCGGGCGACGTGGCCGAAGCACCCGACCATTGCACGAGGGAGCGAGCGATGTCCCAGCCCGGCCAGTAAGCGCTCCACTCGGTCTGGGGCGCACTTCCGAAGGCATGCAAGCCGCCCCAGCCGTCCAGGACGTATCCGCCCGGAGAGGCGCTGCCTGGCAGGATCGAAATCGAACGAGCGATATCCCAGCCGCGCCAGTACGCCGACCAACCAACCGGCGGAGCGTTGCCGACCGGGTGGAGACCGCCCCAGCCATCCAGGATGTAGCCTCCGGCCGCCGTCGGCTGCGAGCCGGGAAGAACCACCAGCCCGCGTGCGATGTCCCAACCCGGCCAATACGTCGATGACGCCAGGCTGGGAGCACTGCCAAAGGGATGGATACCCCCATAGCCGTCCAGGATCCACCCGTCCGGATGCGCCGCATCAGCCCAGGGCGCGAGGGCGATGCTCCGCGCAATATCCCAGCCTGACCAGTAACTACTTTGCTGGATGAGTGGAGCACTTCCGAACTGATGGAGGCGCCCCCAACCGTCGAGTGAGTATCCGCCGTCTCCTGCCGGGAAGACCGCGAGCCCCCGCGCGATGTCCCAACCTGGCTGGTAGCCCGTGTAAGGCAAGCTGGGAGAGCCGTTGGCGGGGTGAAGTCCTCCCCAGCCGTCCAGCACGTAAAGGTGGCCGGCATTGTCTGCCGCCGCTGCCACGGGCCGGCTTGATGGCTGTGCAGACGTCACTCGTGAACTTCCGCCCAAGACAGGGACATAACCGGTAAGGGCGATCGAAACGATCGCGGCGACCGCAATCGCCACAAGCCAACGTGTCATGCGGTGCGGCGCCGGCAAGGCCGGGCAAGTCTAACCACGGTCTTTCGCGGCGTGCCTGTGATGGCCTGGCGGGGGCGGAACGTCAGGCCTGTACTACGACCTCGTCACCGATCTGAGCCCAATTCCACAGCCAGAAGATCGGCCCCCAGCCCGAACCTCCGGGGATGTTCACGCAGCCGTGGGTGCCGTTGTAGATGTTCGATCCGGGCCCGAACCAGTCTCGCCAGGGCGCGTCGTGGAGGAAATAGCCTCCGTCAATGAACTCCATCGCGTAGCTGATCCAAGTGTCCGGGTACCAGTACGGGCTCCACTCCGGCCACGGCGAGCGCATGAGATATGGCGAGGCTTTGTAGAAGATCTTGTAGTCGCCGGCCGGCGTTGGCAGCTGGGGTCGGCCGGTGCTCACATCCGTGTCCATCAGAACGTGGCCGTTCTCATAGGCCCACAGATGCTGCTGGCTCAGGCTAATGACGATCTTGTGAGTGGATGGCGGCGGGCCGCCCTTCCGACCGGCACTGGAAGAACCAGCGCCGGCGACTCCATGGGCGATGTCCCAGCCGGGCCAGTAGACGTTCGAGGCGGCCGGGGCCGCGCTACCGAACTGGTGCAGAGCCCCCCAGCCATCCAGTACCCAGCCACCGGGGGCGCCGGCTGGCGCAGCCGTCCACATCGTGGCGCTGCGGGCGATGTCCCAGCCGCGCCAGTAGTCCGACCAAGCGACAGGTGGTGCCGAGCCGAATTGGTGCAAGCCGCCCCAGCCGTCGAGCACATAGCCGCCAGGCGCGTTAGCGGCGGAGCCTGGGACCAGGACGATGGCACGCGCAATGTCCCAGCCGGGCCAGTAGGCACTGGCAGGAACGGCCAGCGCGCCACCGAAGGCATGAAGGCCGCCCCAGCCGTCCAGGACGTATCCCTGTACCGCCTGGCCCTTGGGGGCGGGGAAAACGACAAGGCCTCGCGCTATGTCCCAACCCGGCCAGTAGGCCGGTAAGGCTATGTCAGGCGCCCCGCCGAAGGGGTGAATACCGCCCCAACCGTCCAGAACCCAACCCTCTGGATCGTTGGCGGTGGCATAGCTGGCCAGAACCACAGATCGTGCGATGTCCCAGCCCGGCCAGTACGCCGAGTAACCAGGTTGCACCGTGGTCCCGATCGGGTGAAGCCCGCCCCAGCCATCCAAGACCAGGCCTCCCGTTCCGTCAGCCAATACCGCCAGGCCGCGCGCGATGTCCCAGCCGGACCAGTAGGCGGACGTCGAAAGCGGCGGTGAGGCGTTGGCAGGGTGAACCGCGCCGTAGCCATCCAGCGTGTACAGGTGATTGGCGTTGTCGATGGGCGGTGCCGCCGGTGGCGGCGTCGAGGGTGATGGAGTTGGTGTCGGTGTAGGGGTGGACACGGCCCACGCTGCATGGACCGGGAGGGTCTCTAACACCAGGCAAGCGGCAGCAGCCAACAGGTAGCGGGACTTCAAACCGTCGGCAATCCTATGCGGCCCCCCGGCGCGCCACAAGCGGCTAAGGCGTGTCCCCGATGGCCACCGCCGGCCCGGGGTAGCCGTGGTCCAGCAGGTTGCCGTAGTAGACGGCGTCGCCGAAGCTGTAGATGGCGCCCGAGGTGGTCAGGATCGAGTAGCCGAGTCCGTCCTTGGTGACAGCCAGGCCGATCGCGACCCCCGGGTAGCCGTGGTCGAGCAGGTTGCCGCGGTAGGCGGCGTCGCCGAAGCTGTAGATGGCGCCGCCGGCGGTGAGGATGTAGTAGCCGCGGCCGGAGGCCGTGTAAGCCAGGGCGACGGCCGTGCCCGGATAGCCGTGGTCGACCAGGTTGCCGTAGTACTGGGCGTCGCCGAAGGTGTAGATGCCGCCCCAACCGGTGAGCAGCGCGTAGCCCCGGCCGGTCGGCGTCTGGGAGAGCGAGACGGCGGGACCCGGGTAGCCGTGGTCGAGCAGGTTGCCGAAATAGGTCGCGTCCCCGAAGCTGTAGATCGCGCCGGCCCGGGTCAGGATGTTGTAGCCGCCGCCGTCGGGCGTCTCGGCCAGGCTGACCGCCACCCCGGGATAACCGTGGTCGAGCAGGTTCCCGTAGTAGCGGGCGCTGCCGAAGTTGTAGATCGCTCCGGCCGAGTTCAGGATCGAGTAGCCGTGCCCGGGCCCGCTCGCGGGGGGCGGCGGGGTGGGCGCAGGCGGCGGAGGCGGCGGCGGGGGGGTCACGCTGCCCAGGCTCATGGCGCAGGACGCACTGGCGTTGGACCAGGTCGGCTGCACGGCGAAGACGGTCGAACCGAAGGTGTGGTCGGCCACCGGCCCCGCGCTCCACTGGCACTTGTCGCCGTTCTCGTTGCCGTTGGCGTCGATCCAGCCGCTGTTGGGGTAAGGGTCGGTGATCGACTCCATGTACTCGTGGCCGCCCACGATGCTGAAGCCGTCGAAGATCCCATGCCCGAAGGAGTCGGTCTGGTTGACCGCGTTCACGCCGCACGACGCGCCTGCGTCGGGCTGGTAGGGCAGGTAGGTGTAGGGGACCTGGGAACCACCGCTCACGGTCGAGCCGTGCCAGGCGCACCAGGAGGTGCCGAACCCGCTCTCCGCGGACCCGCTGGGCGTGACCACGAAATACATGGCACCCGGGTGGTAGCCGAAGTGCGCGACCGCCCGCAGGGCGGCGTTCTCGACGTCGGCGTCGACCGGCGTCGTGGGCACGGCCGTGCTGGTGTCCACCCAGGACCCCTTCCACTGCCCGGCGGGATTCCCGGCGAAGGCGGAGCCGGCGCCGCAGCTGGTGGCGCCCACGGGTGCGTTCGAGCAGTACTGCGTGGCCACGTTGGCCCAATCACTGCCGCCGACGGCGCTGAAGAAGGACTCCAGGTAGGACCGCGCGCTCGCATTGGGCGTGCCCCAGAAGCTCAGGTAGACGCTGGGGTTGGTGAGCACCGCCCCGCCGCCCGACTGCAGCTGCAAGGAGCTGGCGGTGGCACTTGTAGAAGCAGCCGAATGACCCCGCGCCAGGTCATGGTGAGGACCCTTTACGGGAGCGGCTGCGGCGTGCGCCGGCAGGTTCGCGAAGAGTGGAAGGCACCCGAAAATGGCGCCCAGCAGCAGCCGGCGGGACCGTGAATTGAGAACCACTGCGCCGGAGTCTGGGTGGCCAACCGCGACATCCGAAACAGGAAATCAGCCGAGGCCTGTAAAGGTCCGACGACGATTCGCAGTCGTTAAGCGCTACCCACGGCGGAACCAGGCCCGCCGAGCTTCGGGGGACGGGCGGGTCACCCCCGGCCGCACCTCCCCGGAGCCGCGGGCCACCAGGCGCACCGGCAGCACGACCTTCTGAGGCGGCCCGGCACGGCCCTCGAGCCGGTTCACCAGCACGTCGGCGGCCCGAGCGCCCAGCTCGCGCAGGTCGCCGGAGACCGTGGTCAGGGGTGTCTTCAGGAGGTCGACGTCGGGCATCTCCTCGAGCACCACCAACCCCATCCCGCTGCCCTGCAGAGGGCGCAGCACGGCCCGCGCCAGGCGGGCGCCGGCGACCACCACGGCCGTCGGCCCGCCAGGTGCCGCCAGCCACTCGCGCGCCGCCACCTCCGCCTCGGCGGGCTCGTGAACGGCGGTGCGCACGAGGTCGGGATCGGGGGTGATGCCGCTTCCGGAAAGGGCGTGCTGGTAGCCGACCAACTGCTCGTGCCGAGGACCCATGAAGGCGATGCGCCGGTGCCAGTAGCGCAGCAGGTGCTGGGTGGCCTGCCGGGCCGCGTCGGTCTCGTCGATGAGGACGCAGTCCGCCTGCATCTGGGCCGCGGGCTGGAGCAGGAAGACCGCCGCCACGCCCTGCCGCAGGTGCGGGATCAGGTAGCGGTGGTCGGGGGCGGGCGAAACCAGGAAGAAGCCGTCAACCCCGCGCTCGGCCAGGCCCTGCACCAGCTCGGCCTCGCCCTCAGGTGTGCCGTCGGAAGAAGTCGCCAGCAGCCGGTAGCCGCGCGCCTCCACGGCCTCGGCCAGGCCGCCCGCCAGCTCGGCCCGGCCGGGGTCGCCCAGGTCGGGCAGCACCAGGCACAGGTTGCGGGCTCGCGCGCGAGCGCCCGTGCGCAGGAGCCGGGCCGCCTCGTTGCGCTCGAAGCCGAGCTGGGCGATCGCCGAGCGCACACGCGAGATCGTCTCCGCCGCCACCCCGGGCTCGTCGTTGAGGACGCGCGAGACCGTCTTGGCGCTGACCCCGGCGACCCGCGCCACGTCCCACAGCGTCGGCCGCCGGGAGCGGGCTGTCATCGATGTCATGCAGGTGCGCAAGGGTAGCCGACTGGTACCCTCACGACGTTCTCACGGCATTAGCCCTGGGCGCCTGGGGGCTGGGCACATCCGGTTGCCCGGCCTGGCCGGCGCGGGGCGAGTGGAGGAGGCAATATGGCCACGCGTTTCACCTCGGAATCCGTCACCGAGGGCCATCCCGACAAGGTCGCCGACCAGATCTCGGACGCCATCCTGGACGCCATCCTGGCCAAGGACCCGCTGGCCCGGGTGGCCTGTGAGGCGACGGTCACCACCGGCCTGGTCCTGGTCTCGGGCGAGATCACGACCGACTGCTACGTTGACATCCCGCGCCTGATCCGGGGCACGCTGCGGGAGGCCGGCTACACCCGCGCCAAGTACGGCTTCGACGCTGAGACCTGCGGCGTGCTGGTCAGCATCGACGAGCAGTCGCCGGACATCGCGCAGGGCGTCGACGTGGGCGGTGCCGGCGACAGCGGCATGATGTTCGGCTTCGCCTGCGACGAGACGCCCGAGCTGATGCCCCTGCCCATCAGCCTGGCCCATGGGCTGGCCCGCCGCCTGGCGGATGTCCGCAAGTCGCGCGAGCTGCCCTACCTGAGGCCGGATGGCAAGGTGCAGGTCACCGTGGCTTATGACGGCGAGGGGCGGCCGGCCGGCGTGGACAACGTGGTGGTCTCGGCCCAGCACCACGACGAGGTCGACACCGATCAGCTGCGGGCCGACCTGGCCGAGCAGGTGGTCGACGCCGTGGTCCCGGAGCCCCTACGGGCCAACGGCATGAAGCGCCACATCAACCCCACGGGCCGCTTCGTGATCGGCGGCCCGGTCGCCGACACCGGCCTCACCGGCCGCAAGGTCCAGGTCGACACCTACGGCGGCTACGCGCGCCATGGGGGCGGCTGCTTCTCGGGCAAGGACCCCACCAAGGTCGACCGCGCCGGCGCCTACGGCGCGCGCTACGTGGCCAAGCACGTGGTGGCGGCGGGGCTGGCCGCGCGCTGCGAGGTGCAGCTGGCCTACGCCATCGGCGTGGTCAAGCCGGTGGCGGTGCGCGTGGACACTGCCGGCACCGGCAAGGTGCCCGATGCCGAGCTGGAAGGCGCGCTGGTCAAGCTCTTCGACCTCTCGCCGCTGGGCATCATCAAGGAGCTCAACCTGCGGCGTCCGCTCTTCAAGCAGGTCGCGTGCTACGGGCACTTCGGGCGCCCCGACCTCGACCTGCCCTGGGAGCGCACCCCGCGGGTCGAGGAGCTGAAGGCCGAGGTCGGCGCCTGATCCGGCCCCTAGCCGTGATCCCGGCCGGTGGCGCCGGCTCCCGGCTCTGGCCGCGTTCGCGGCGCTCGACGCCCAAGCATTTGCTGCCCCTTTCGGGCAGCGGACGGCCGCTACTTCGGGAGACCTACGAGCGCATCCGGCCGCTGGCGGCCGCCGTGTACGTGCTCACCGAGCAGCGCCAGGTGCCGCTGATCCGCGAGATCCTGCCCGAGCTGGGTCCGGAGCACCTGATCGTGGAGCCTGCGGCCCGAGGCACCACCAACGCGCTGGGCCTGGCCGCTCTGACCCTCGCCCAGGAGGACCCCGAGGCCGTGATGGTCTCGACGCCCGCCGACCACGTGGTGCGCGGCCGGGCCGAGTTTGCGGCCACCATCCGCCGGGTCAGCGCCGTTGCCAGGGCATCGGGCGACCTGGTCACCGTGGGGCTGCAGCCTCGCTACCCGGCCACCGGCCTGGGCTACATCGAAGCACGGGAGCCGGTGAGCGCGGGCCGCGCCCGGGCCCTCCGCGTACTCCGCTTTGTCGAAAAGCCCGACCTGGCCCGCGCTCGCCGCTTCCTGGCCGCCGGCGACTTCTACTGGAACCTGGCCATGTTCGGCTGGCGCCTGAGCAGCTTCCTGGCCGAGCTCCAGCAGCACGGCCGCGCGCATTTCGACGGCCTCCAGAAGGTGCTGGCCGCCCGCCGTCGGGGCGACGAGGCGGCGGCCGCCCGCGCCTACGCGAATCTGCCGGTCGAGGTGGTCGACCGCACGGTCATGGAGCGCACCTCGCGCCTGCTCCTGGTCCCGGCCACCTTCGACTGGATCGACGTCGGCTCCTGGACCGAGTTGGCCGACCTCCTGCGCCAGGACGCCCACGGCAACGTGGTCGAGGGCGAGCAGGTGCTGATCGACACCGAGGCCTGCTTCATCTCGGCCCCGGGCAAGCTGGTGGCCGCGATCGGGCTGCGCGATGTCGTGATCGTGGACACCCCGGACGCGCTCCTGGTGTGTCCCAAGTCGCGGGCGCAGGACGTAAGGAGAGTGGTGGAGGCCCTCGGCCGCGACAAGAAGATGGCCCAGTATCTTTGAGCTCGATGCCGGCCTCGCAGATCAAGTTCGGCACCGACGGCTGGCGCGGCGTGGTGGCCGACGACTTCACCTACGAGACGCTGCGCTGCGCGGCCCAGGGCGTCGCCGAGTACCTGGCTGAGAAGGGCCGCAGCCGGCTGGCGGTGGTCGGCTACGACTGCCGCTTCGCCTCCGAGATCTTCGCCGAGGAGGTGGCGCGGGTGCTGGCCGGCAACGGCGTCGACAGCCTCCTCTTTGACCGTCCCAGTCCGACCCAGGTCGCCTCCTGGACGGTCATCGACAAGCAGGCGGCGGGCGCGGCCGTGATCACGGCCAGCCACAACCCGTACATCTTCAACGGCCTCAAGTACAAGCCCGAGACCGGCAGCTCGGCGCCGCCGGAGGTGATCGCCGAGCTGGAGAAGCGCATTCACGCCGTGAGCGAGGTCAAGCGCGACCCGGCCGACTCACCTCGCATCCGCCGCTACGACCCGCGCCCGGCCTACTACGCCCAGATCGCGCGCATGCTGGAGCTCGACCCCATCAAGGTCGGCGGCCTGCGCGTGCTCCACGAGGTCATGCACGGCAGCGGCTACGACTACGTCCAGGAGCTGCTGACCGGGGGCTCGACCACCGTGATCGAGCTGCACGCCGAGCGCAACCCCTTTTTCGGCGGCGTCAGCCCGGAGCCCATCCCCGCCAACCTCTCCGAAGCCCTCCAGACCATGAAGAGCGGCGGCTACAACCTCTGCATCTGCACCGACGGCGACGCCGACCGGGTGGGGATCATCGACGAGGGCGGACGCTTCGTGAACCAGCTCCAGGTCTACGCGCTGCTGATGGTGTACCTGGTGGAGATGCGGGGCTGGAAGGGGCCGGTGGTGCGCTCGCTCAACATGACCCACATGGCGGACGAGCTGGGGCGGCAGTACGGCGTGCCGGTGCACGAGGTGCCGGTCGGCTTCAAGAACGTGGCGCCCAAGATGATGGAGACCGGCGCCGTCCTGGGCGGGGAGGAGAGCGGCGGCTTCGCGATCAAGGGCCACATCCCGGAGCGCGACGGCATCCTGGCCGGGCTCTGCTTCGCCGACATGATGGTGCGCAGCGGCCGCTCGATCTCGCAGCTGCTCGAGGACCTGGAGAAGAAGGTGGGCCCGCACGCCTATGCCCGGCACGACATCCATCTGCCGCGCGACAGCTACGAGCAGGACCGCCAGCGCATCCTGGAGACGCTGCGCGAGAAGCAGCCGAAGCAGGTGGCGGGCGTGGACGTCGAGCGGGTGCGCGACGACGACGGCTTCAAGTTCTTCCTGAAGGACGGCTCCTGGGTGCTGCTGCGGACCAGCGGCACCGAGCCCCTGATCCGCGTTTACGCCGAGGCCCAGGACTCCGACGCGGTCGAGAAGCGATTGGGGGAGCTGGAGGCCGTGGTCGGCCTGGGTGGCCATGGCGGAGGTTAAGCGCGGCCGGGACACCCGGGTCGACAAGCCGTGGGGCTACGAGATCCGCTGGGCCGTCACCGATCGCTACCTGGGCAAGATCCTGCACATCAACCGCGGCGAGGCCCTCTCGCTGCAGTACCACCGGCAGAAGGACGAGTGCCTCTACCTGGCGGCCGGCGTCCTCGACCTGGAGCTGGGCGGGGAGGACGGCGCGCTCCAGAAGCACCGCCTGAAGGTGGGGGACACGGTGCACATCACGCCCGGCACCCGGCACCGCATGACCGCGGTCGAGGACTGTGACGTCTTCGAGGTCTCCACACCCGAGATCGAGGACGTGGTCCGCCTCGAAGACCGGTATGGCAGGGCCGGTAGCTAGACTGACCGCTTCGTGAAGACGCCTCCGCCGCCGGATCTTCACGTCGCCCGCATGACGGACGTCTCCGACCGCCGGGACGGCCGCTTCCTGGTCTTCGTGGCCATCGTGCTGGTGGCGCTGGCCCTGGGCCTGAAATCGGAGCTGGTCGCGCCCAGCCAGGTCTGGGCCTTCGGGGCCGGGCTGCTGGTCCTCGCCTTCCCGGCCCTGCTGGGCTACCTGCGCACGGACGAGGGCGCGCCCTCGGTCGAGAGCTACATACCGGTTGCCATCGGCGCCGTGGCCGTGGCCGGGCTCTCCACCTTCCCGATGGACTGGTGGAAGTTCGACGCCATGGTGGCGATCTTCGGCCTGGGCTTCGTGGTCTCGGGCTGGCTCGACCACCGGCGCCTGCGCGAGCGCGAGAAGCCGGGCCATGTGGTGCTCCAGGAGACCGTGATGGTCCTGGCCATGGCGGCGGCCTTCCTGGTCGTCCTCACGGTCAACCTGCCGCTGCCGGTGCGCCTGGGCTGGATCTTCGCCATCTCGGCGCTGGCCACCTACCGCAGCTTTCGCTCGCTGGGCCGGGTGATGCCGCCCCGGCGCGCCTTCCTCTTCTCGATCTTCGTGGCCCAGCTGGTGACCTTCTTCTCCTGGGCCATCACCGTCTACCTGAGCTACCAGGAGGGGCCGATGGCGGCGATCCTGGTCTTCCTCTGGTACGTCAACCGCGGGATCATCCGGCACACCGTGGAGGAGACGATGACCCGCAACGTCGTCCTCGAGTACGGGCTCTTCGTGCTCCTGCTCGGCTACCTCTTCTACGCGAGCTACACCCCGCACCCCGGCTGAGCGGGTCTAGATCCCCAGGTAGGCCTTCTGAACGTCCTCGGACTGGGCCAGCTCCTTGCCCGGTCCTGATTTGACGATGGTGCCCGTCTCCAGGACGTAGGCTCGATGGGCCACGTCCAGGGCTTTGACCGCGTTCTGCTCCACCAGCAGAATGGGCACGCCCGAGCTGTTGATCTCGTTGATGATCTCGAAGATGGTGTCCACGATCAGGGGCGCCAGCCCCAGTGAGGGCTCATCGAGCATCAGCACGCGCGGGTTCGACATCAGCGCCCGGCTGATCGCCACCATCTGCTGCTCACCGCCGGACAGCGTCCCCGCCAGCTGGTGGCGCCGCTCCTTGACGCGCGGAAACAGCGTGAAGACCTTCTCCAGGCTGTCCCGGATCCCGGCCCGGTCGCGGCGCGAGTAGGCGCCCATCTCCAGGTTGTCCTGCACGGTCAGGCGCTGGAAGAGCCGGCGGCCTTCGGGCGACTGGCAAATGCCCAGCTCGACGATCCGATGCGGCGGTGTCTCGCTGATGTCCCGGCCGTCGAAGGTGATCGTGCCCGCCGCCGGGTGCATGAGGCCGCTGATGGTGCGCAGCGTCGTCGTCTTGCCGGCGCCGTTGGAGCCGATCAGGGCCACGATCTCGCCCCGGTCCACAGTGAGGCTGATTCCGTGCAGCGCCTGGATGCGGGCGTAGAACGCGTCCACGCCTTTCAGCTCGAGCAGCGCCATCGCTAGTTGTACTTCCCGAGTAGGTCATTGACAAGGCGAGAGCCTTCCTGTGGGGTTGAGTTGCTCAAACCGACCCTGACAGGAGGCTCTCGATGGCACATCGTAGGGCGATGCTCACCCCGTTCGGCCGACTTCTGCTTGTG
>DASUVY010000004.1:0-9886 GCA_036378695.1 Candidatus Dormiibacterota bacterium | reverse complement strand
CGACCGTCCGTCACTGCCACCCCCGCCAGGCGGATCAGGGCCAGGGCCTGGCCGGCGCCGTAGCCCATCTCCTCGTATAGGGCGAGCGCCCGCGCGTACTCAGCCCGCGCTTCGGCGAGACGGCCGGTGCAGCGCGCGGGCGCGCCCAGCAGAAGGTGGGCCAGGGCCTGGCCGGCGAGATTGCCTCGCCGCTCGGCCACGGCCATCAACTCCTCAACCATCGGGAGCGTGTCCGCGCTGCCCAGCGCGTACACGGAAACCTCGGCCAGGCAGAGATGGCCGTGAAACACGAACTCCGCGCGGCCCGGCGCCTGGTCCAACGTCTCCAGGAAGTCCGACCGGAATTGTTCGGCCCAGCGGCCGCGAGCCATGGCCACCATCCCCAGCAAGGTGCTGGCTTCGCCCAGCTCGCGGCTGAGCCCGGAAGCCAGCGCCAGGGCGCGCGCCGAGCGCGCGAGCGCGTCCGCCTCCTCAAGCTGCTGAAGGCTCCACTGCACCAGCCCCCGCGCGATCAGCGCCTGGGTCTGCTGCTCGGCGGTGGCAGGTTCGGGCCCTGACTCGAGGGCCTGCTCGAACAGGGCCACGGTCTCCTGGCTGGGGCCCACCCCCAGGTCGACCCGCAGTACGCCGCGCAGCGTTTCGAACCGACGCAGGGCCGCAGTGCGATTGCCGGATTGGAGATGGGCGCGCATCAGCGCCCGGTGCGCATCCTCGTCGGCGCGGTCGATCTCGAGCACTTGCTCCCAGCGACCCTCCCTCCGAAGCACCTCCAGGAGCAGCCGGCGAGCGCGCTCCCGCCGCGCCTCCGCCCACTCCGCGTAGCGGTCGTCCGGCAGCAGCTCGCCCGCATAGCCTGCGAGCGAAGGCGCCCTCTCGAACTCGTCGACGTCCACCTCCAAGCGGCCCTCCGGCCAGAGCGCGACCACGCCACCGCCGACTCCGATGGCCGCCTCCGCCCCCAACGCCTGGCGGGCGAAATAGATGGCCTTGCGCAGGTTGGCGCCGGCCGCTTCGGACGAGAAGTCCGGCCAGAGCATCTCCATCACCTGCTCGCGCGGCAGCCGGTGGCCGGGCGCCAGGGCCAGGATCTTGACCAGGTCCGCTCCGCGGCGATGCCGCCAGCGGTCTTCGGGGACGGGCTGCTCGTCCACCTCGACCCGGAATCCACCCATAAGGCCCACGCGGCAGAGGCCCCCCATGGCGTGCAGCGGGATCATAGACCGGGAACGCCGCAGGAACGGGCTGCACGCAGATTGGTCGCCAACACCCTGAGGAGGTTGGTGAGATGGCGATTGGAACCCAGTCCGTGTTGGTGACCACAGACGAGGTCGCGGCCAGTCTGGAGGACAGCAGCCTGCGCATCCTCGACGTCGACGAGGACACGGAGGCCTACGGGCGCGGACACCTGCGCAACGCGCTGGGCGTGCACTGGCGCCACGATCTGCAGGACCGCCTGCGCCGCGAGTTCATCGGACCCCAGGCCTTCGCGCAGCTGATGGACCGGCTCGGCATTGGCAACGACACGCAGGTCGTCCTCTACGGCGGCAACAACAACTGGTTCGCGGCCTACGCGTACTGGTACTTCAAGTTCTACGGCCACGACCGCGTGCGGCTGATGGACGGCGGCCGCAAGAAGTGGGAGCTCGAGAGCCGCGAGCTGGTCACCGAGGTGCCGGAGCCGGCGCCCGCGACGGGCTACCGGACGGGCGGGTCTGTTTCAGGGATCCGCGCTCTGCGCGACCAGATGCTGGAGGAGGTCGTGGGCAACGACGCTTTCCGGCTGGTCGACGTGCGCTCGCCGGAGGAGTACCGCGGCGAGCTGCTGGCGCCCGCCCACCTACCTCAGGAGCAGGCGCAGAAGCCGGGTCACATCCCGGGCGCGCGGAACATCCCGTGGGCCAAGGCGGTCAACCCCGAGACCGGCGAGTTCCTGCCCCCCGACCGTCTGCGCGAGCTGTACGGCGGCGCGGGGGTGACGCCCGACTCGAAGGTCGTTGCATACTGCCGGATCGGTGAGCGCAGCGCCCACACATGGTTCGTACTTCATGAGCTTCTGGGCTATCCCGACGTCCGCAACTACGACGGGTCGTGGACCGAGTGGGGTTCGATGGTGGGGGTCCCGATCGAGCGGTGAGAGTGGCTGAGGGCCCGGTCGTCTGCACGGAGACCGACCTGGCCGCGCACGCCGGGCTGCTCACGCCGCCCGGCCAGCACTTCCATCGCAACAACTTCCCCTATCCGCGGGACCGGCCGGCCTTGACGATCGAAGGGCGTGCGGTACGCCTCGGGGAGCAGGCCAGCCGGGAATTGGTGGTCACCTTGGAATGCGCCGGCAACGGGCGGGCCTACCTGAGCCCGCCCGTACCGGGCGAGCAGTGGAACCTGGGCGCCGTCTCCACCGCCCGTTGGGGCGGCGTGCCGCTGGCCGTCGTGGTGGCCGACTCACCGCCTCCGGACGGTGCCGTCGAGGTGCTTTTCGAAGGCGCCGACGGCTTCGCCCGCTCCCTGCCGCTGGAGATGGCGCGCCATCCCGACGTCCTGCTGGCGACGGCCATGAACGGCGAGCCGCTGCCGATGGAGCACGGCGGGCCGGTCAGGCTGCTGGTGCCGGGCTGGTACGGCATGGCCTCGGTCAAGTGGCTGACCGCGATCCGGTACCTGCGAGAGCCCTTCCGCGGCCACTTCCAGGTCGAGCGCTACGTGATCGAGGGCAGGCCGGTGCGCGAGATCCAGGTCCGGGCGCTGATCACGCGGGTGGCGGACGGCCTGGTATCCGGCTACGCGTGGAGTGGCGCGGGCGCCATCGCGTCAGTCGAGTTATCTGACGACGGCGGCGGGACCTGGTTCCCGGCGCAGCTCAAAGAGTCCGCACCCCCCTACGCGTGGACGCGTTGGGAAGCGCAGTACGAAGGCGAAGGCGAGCTGCTGGCGCGGGCGACCGACACGGCCGGCAACCGGCAGCCCTTGGAGCAGGTCTGGAACGCGCTCGGTTACTGCAACAACGCGGCGGTTCCGTTCACGGTCAACGCTGGTTGACGCGCACCCGGAAGGGAAGCGCCTTCACCTCGCGGTCGTCGATGAGGACCTTGAACACGTAGGCACCGGCGCGTTCGAAGCGCAGGCCGTCTAGGTTGATGGCGAGCGCGACCAGCTGCTCATCGCCCGGCTGGATCCCCGGCGGCCGGCCGACGGGGAAAGAACCCTCGATGCGGCCCTGGCCGCCCGGATCGCCTATCGCCACCTGGTTGCCGTCCTCGTCCTCGAGGGTGAGCACGAAACGCTTGACCATGTTGTCCGCCAGCGCGTAGGGCACGCGCACGACCAGGCCGATCCCGATCCGCGGATGGCGCACCGGCAGGGCCTGGGCGAAGATCGTGTTCCAGGCGCCGCCCTGCACGTAGATCTTGTGGTCAGCCACCACCACGGAGTCGGCCAGCAACGCCTCAGCCGTGACCTGCTCGGCGAGCAGCCGCTCGGGGACCATGCCAAGAGGTTACGGCCGGCACCTACGAGAGCAGGAATTGGCTTAGGCTTCCGCGCCAGGTGGGAGAGGGAGGAGCGCGCGGCGCGCGCGCTTTGCTGTCCGCGTGCGTCGCCATGCTGGCCGTTCTGTTCCTGCCGCTGTCCGCGCAGGCAGTCACGCCGGCCCGCAAGCTGGTGCGGCCGCTCCCGCCGCCGCCACCTGTCCTGGCGACGGTCGACCATCCGCCCGCGGACGCGGTCGGCGCCTTCGACAACGGTCCCCGCGAGAACCCGCTGGTGGCCCTGACCTTCGACGCCGACATGACGCCGGGGATGCTGGCCCAGCTTCGCTCCGGCCACGTACTCAGCTGGTACAACCAGGAGGTCCGGGAGATCCTGGACGCGGAGCGGGTGCCCGCGACCATCTTCCTCACCGGCCTCTGGGCCCAGGTCTACCCGGAGGTCGCCCGGAGCCTGGCCCGCGACGAGCTCTTCGAGATCGGCAACCACAGCTACGACCACGCCGCCTTCCGCACGCCCTGCTACGGGCTGGGCGCGGCGGCGGACCGGACGGCCGAGATCCAGCGCGCGCAGGACGAGATCGAGGCGGCGACCGGGCTGCGGCCGAGCCTCTTCCGCTTCCCCGGCGACTGCTACGACCGCAGCGATGCGGCACTGGCCCGCGAGCTGGGCCTCACGGTGATCTCCGGCGACGTGCGCAGCGGTGACGCCTTCAACAGCTCGGCGCCGGCGATCGCGGCGGTGGTGCTCCGCAACCTGCGGCCCGGCTCGATCGTGCTCATGCACCTGCATGGGGGCCCCAACGCCCCCATGACCGCGCCCGCGCTGCGGATGATCATCCAGGGTGCCCGGGCGCGCGGCCTGGCCTTCGGCACCGTGTCCCAGGTGCTGGGCCGCACGCCAGTCAAGCCTCCGGCCGCGGCCACGGCGCCGGTGCCGGGCCTGGTGCTGGGACCGCTGCGCGCGCAGAAGCTGGAGACCCCGGTGAATGCCGGGGAGCTGCTGGCGGCCTACCGGCTGCGCCGGCTCAGCGCCCCTCGATCACCCGCCTGGAGGCTGTCGAAGCTCCCGGTACAGTGAGCGCGTGCGTCGCCTGGTTTGGGGGGCCTCCCCCCTCCGGCGGGCCGGGCAAAGCCCTTCCCCCCGCCGCCCCCCCTGGGCCGCGCTGCTGGCCGTGGTGCTGGCAGCCCTCACCGCCTGCTCCACGAACGCGCCCGCCTCGCTCCGCACCCAGAGCCAGAGCCTGAGCTCCGATCAGATCCTGCGCGTGCGCCTGCCCGACGGGCCGCGCAGCCTGGACCCGGCACTGGTGCAGGACGAGCGCGAGCTGGCGGTGGTGCGCCAGTTCTCGGAGCCGCTGCTGAAGCCGACGGCCGACGAGCGGGACGTCCAGCCGGCGGCGGCGGAGTCCTACACGGTGTCCGACGACGGCCTCACCTACACCTTTCGCCTGCGCGGCAATGGCCGCTATGCCGACGGTTCGCCGGTTCGCGCCCAGGACTTCGTCTACGCCTGGCGGCGGCTGATCGACCCGCGCACGGCCGCTCCCCAGGCGGACTTCTTCGCGCGCATCGTCCAAGGCGGAGAGGAGGCCAATGCGCTCGACCCCCGCCACGACGCCGACCGCGTCGATCCTGCGCTGGCCGCGCTCGGCCTGCAGGCCCAGGACGACCTCACCTTCGTGGTCAAGCTACCCGGCCCCATGGCCGCCGCCAAATGGATCGCTGCCCTGCCCGAAGGCGGTCCGCTGAGGGCGGACATGCTGAAGGCCCCCGGCACCAACGGCAACGGACCCTTTCGGGTCACCGAAACCACCAAGGACCAGGTGACCCTGGCTCCCAACAACAGCTACTGGGGAGGCCGGCCGACCCTCTCAACCCTGACCTTCACCTTCGGCTCCGATGCCGCCGCGGTCACCAAGTACAAGGCCGGTGACCTGGACGTGGTGGTGAATCCGCCCGACCCCGTCTCGGCGGACGTGGTCAAGGTTCCCGAGCTGACCACCTTCTGGATCGATTTCAACGTGGAGCGGGCGCCATTCCAGGACAGCCGCGTCCGCCAGGCCTTCGCGATGGCGGTCGACCGCGAGGCGCTGGTCGGCGACCAGTTCAAGGGCCGGGCCGGGGCGGCGACGACGCTCATCCCCCGCGGCATGAACGGCTACCACCCCGAGGATGGCAAGCCCGAAGAGACCAACGCCGCCGCTGCCAAGCAGCAGCTCGACGCGGTCGGCGTACCCCACGACCAGCTGACCGGGCTGCCCATGATCGTCCACGACCGGCCCCTGGACCGGGCCATCGCCGAGGCGGTGGTTGCCCAGTGGAACCGGGCGCTTGGCGTCTCGGTATCCATCCAGGCCTTGAACGCCGTCGATTACGACCAGCGGCTGCGCTCCGGCAACTTCACCCTGGCCGGTCCCACTGGCTGGACCGCTGATTACCCGGACCCACAGGACTTCTTCGATCTGTTCCGCTCCACCGACGGCAACAACGGCGCCCGCTGGCGCAATGCCCGCTACGACGCGCTGATCCGCGTGGCCGACATCGAGAGCGACGAGACCAAGCGGGACGCGCTCTACAACCAGGCCCATCAGCTACTGGAGTCGGACGCTCCGGTGGTCTTCCTCGTCCAGCGCTGGGACTGGAGCTTGGTAAAGCCCTACGTCAAGGGCGCCCCGCTCATCCCGGTCGACGAATGGCCGGGCGCAACGTATTCCAATCTGCTCTACGTAGCCGCACACTAGCCCGCGTCGTGCGGGCCGAAGAACTGACCCGGGTATTGCGGGCGTCGGGCGCGCTGCCGCGTGGCGAGGTGCTGGAGGTCGCATCGCGGCCGACGGCGGCCTTCAACTCGGACGTGACCCGCCTGACCCTGACCTACTCGGAGGATGCCACGGACGAGGCGCCCCGCCATCTGGTGCAGAAGGTCTCGCTCAAGAAGGACTGGGCGACCCGGGCGGGAGCCGTAGAGGTCTCCTTCTACAAGCAAGCTTTGAAGCGCGAGCTGCCCATGCTCGCGCCCTGCTACCTGGCTTATCAGGACCCGCAGAGCGGGCGGTCGGTTCTCCTGCTCCAGGACTTGAGCGGCAGCCACGAGCACCCCGTGACCAGGCGCTCGCTGATCGACGGGCACGGCGTGCCCACCTCGACCCGGCTGAAGGCGATCGTCGACTCCCTGGCCGACTTCCATCACGCCTGGCGGGGCCGCGCGGCCCTGCGCACCGGCCTGCCCGAGGCGCATTGGCTGCAGGGGCCGACCGCCTTCGGGCGCTTCGCCGACGTCTGCCGCAAGGAGCTGGACAGCTTCCGACGCGCGGTCGGCGACCACGTCACCGAAGCCGACTGGGCGGCCTGCGACGCGGTCGTGGACTCCCTGCGGCCGGTGTGGGCTCGCTGGCTGGCCAAGCGGGGCGGCCGCGTCTCGCACCTGGTGCTGGCGCACGGGGACTGCTACCTGAGCAACTGGCTGGTGCCGCGGCCTGAGCACAGCGGGAGCCCGACTTTGATCGACTTCCAGCATGCCCACGTCGATACGCCAGGGGAGGACCTGGCCTTCCTGCTCGGGACTTTCTGGACGTCCGACCAGCGGGCCGCTCACGAGACGGTGCTGTTGCGCCGCTACCACGCGCGGCTCGACGCGCCGGGCTACTCCCTCGAGGCCCTGCTGGAGGACTACCGCTGGAGCTTGGTCCGGATGCTGACGCGCACGGTCTGGGACCACCACAACGGGTCGCCCGAGGCCTACTGGCGCCCCAAGCTGCGCCGCGTGCTCTCGGCGCTGCGCGACCACGGGGTCGTCTACGCGCCGAAACTGTTCGTGTGATCCGTAGGGGAGGGGCTTGCCCCGCCCGGGCGAGGCAAGCCTCGCCCCTACGATTGGGGCGGTGATCGACGCCTTCAGCTCGACCTCCCAGATGCTGCGCGCGCTTCAGATGCGCGAGGTCTCACCGCTAGAGCTGGTCGAGCTCCACCTGGAGCGCATCCGGCGCTTCAACCCCGAGCTGAACGCGATCGTGACCGACAACTCGGAGGACGCGCGCGCACGTGCGCGCGAGGGCGGGATGGCGGGCGCGCTGGCGGGCCTCCCGGTAACCATCAAGGACTCCATCGACGTCGCCGGGCTGCGCACCACCTCGGGCGACCCCTACCGGCGGGAGGCGATCGCGAGCGCCGACAGCCCGCTGGCGAGCCGGGTGCGCGGCGCCGGCGCGCTCTTCCTGGGCAAGACCAACGTGCCCCTGCTGACCGGCGACTGGCAGACCAACAACCGCCTCTTCGGACGCACGGTCAACCCCTGGGATCACGCCCGGACACCGGGCGGGTCGACGGGCGGCGGCGCCGCCGCCGTCGCGGCCGGCCTCAGCCCGCTGGAGTTCGGCTCCGACATCGGCGGCTCGATCCGGGTGCCCGCGGCGTTCTGCGGGATCTTCGGCCACAAGCCCAGCGAGGGCCTGGCGCCGCCGGTCGGCCACTTCCCGACCGCGCCCGTGATGGCCGTCCTGGGCCCATTGGCCCGGACCGCCGAAGACCTGCAGCTGGCGCTCCAGGTGATCCAGGAGCGGCAGCTGCCGCCACCCCGTGCCCGCAGCCTGCGCGAGCTGCGGGTCGCCGTGCTGCCCTGGCTCGACTGGCTGCCGGTCGACGTCGAGATCCAGGCCGCGGTCGAGGAGCTGGCCCGCTGCCTGCCGCGGTGCCGCACCGCCCAGCCCGAGGGCTACGACGCCTGGGCCCAGGAGGAGCTCTTCGCCGCGCTTTTGGCGGCGGTCACCTTCGCCGAGGCCGGGGACGCCCGGGAGGGCATCGCCGGCTCCATCGCCAAGGCGCCCGAGCCGCTGGCGCCGGCCATGCTCAGGGGACTGCGGGCCGGCCCAGAGGAGTTCGAACAGCTCATCGACGAACGTGACCTGGCGCGGGCCCGCTGGCAGGACTTCTTCCGCGACTACGACGTCCTGCTGACGCCCGTGACCATCACCGCCGCCTTCCCTCACCTGGAGGGCCCCTTCCTTCGGCGCCAGATCGAGGTGAATGGCGAACCGCAGCCTTACAAGCGCCTCGAGGTCTACCCGGGCCTGGCCGCCCTGACCGGCCTGCCCGCCACCGCGATCCCGGCCGGACTCAGCCAAAACGGCCTCCCGATCGGCATCCAGGCGGTCGGCCCGCTCTCCGAAGACCTCACCCCGCTGGCTTTCGCCGCGCTGGTCGAAGAAGAGCTCGGCTACACCTTCCGGCCACCTCCCACGTATTCGGGCGTGACCTCGGTCGCCTGATATACTCCTCGTTTGTCGCCCACGCGGTCGCTTCCGCGTGGGATCAGAAATCGTATTCGGAGACCCGATTGCCGACCATCCAGCAGCTGATTCGGATCGGCCGCAAGCCGTCCGTAAAGAAGTCGAAATCACCGGCGCTCAAGGGCTCGCCCCAGCGCCGGGGCGTCTGCGTGCGCGTCTACACGACCACGCCCAAGAAGCCCAATTCGGCGCTGCGCAAGGTCGCCCGCGTCCGTCTCACCACCGGCATCGAGGTCACCGCCTACATCCCCGGCATCGGCCACAACCTGCAGGAGCACTCGGTGGTGCTGATCCGCGGTGGCCGCGTCAAGGACCTGCCCGGCGTCCGCTATCACATCATCCGGGGCACCCTGGACACCGCCGGCACCAAGAATCGCAAGCAGGGCCGTAGCAAATACGGAGCCAAGCGCGAGAAGGCGGCACGCACATGACTCGAAGCCACCTCACAGGGGCCCCCGCGAAATCGCCAGATTTCGTGGGGATTAAATACGGCGCCAAGCGCGAAAAAGCGGCACGGGCCTAAGCCATGCCACGACGTAACAAGCCCCCCAAGCGTCCCGCCACGCCCGATCCGATCTACAACTCGGAGGCGGTGGCCAAGTTCGTGAACATCGTCATGCGCGACGGCAAGCGCGCGGTGGCCGAGCACATCATGTACGACGCCCTCCGCCGCGCCAGCCGCCAGGCCAAGCGCGAGCCCATGGAGATCTTCGACAGCGCCATGCGCAACGCCACGCCTCTGCTCGAGGTCAAGCCGAGGCGCGTGGGCGGCGCCACCTACCAGGTCCCGATCGAGATCCGGCCCGAGCGCCGGCTCGCCCTGGCCCGCCGCTGGCTGGTGCGTTTCGCGCGCCAGCGGGGCGGGAAGAGTATGTCCGAGAAGCTCGCCTTCGAGCTGCTCGACGCCTCCAACAACACCGGCGGCGCCGTGAAGCGGAAGGAAGAGACCCACCGGATGGCCGAAAGCAACAAGGCTTTCAGCCACTTCCGGTACTAGGCAGGAGGACTGAAGGACATCACAGCCGTGGCTCAAACCGCGCCCGCGACCAAAACGCGTCTGGCCAGGATCCGGAACATCGGGATCATGGCCCATATCGACGCGGGCAAGACCACGAC
>DASUVY010000003.1:0-2088 GCA_036378695.1 Candidatus Dormiibacterota bacterium | reverse complement strand
AGTCTCGGTTGATCCAGGGCGTGACGGTCTCGGGCCAGGGCTGGAGCCCGTCGCCGCTCCCAAACCATAGGAGCTGGACGCCTCCAAAAACCTGGTGACGTCTACGATTTGAGGTGGATCGGTGGGGTACAGTAGCACGCTCGAGACACTTGTGGGCGGACTGGCCCACGGTACTTTTCCAGGCGGCGAGGCGGCGGCGGTTCGTGCCCGCTTGCAGCGGTCCTATGCCGGCGCGCTTCGCCTGTTAAGCCAGACATAGCGGCGCATGTTGTACGCCAGGTTGGCGAGCCCAATCTTCACATGCGCCCTGGCGAGACCGATGGTGCGCACGACCAGCCCCATCGGCCCCTTCTGGTGCGCGAAGACGTGCTCGACAGCGGCGCGCACGGCCGACTTGCGGGCGTTGGCCCGGCGGGTGCGCGCCGGCATCGGCCGGCCCCTCGGCTTCTTGCGGTGCAGGCGCGAGACCAAGCCGCGCCCGGCCAGCAGCGCCCCGTTCCGAGCCGAGCGATACGAGGTATCAGCCCAGATCTCACTGGCGGTGTTCTCGGTGTCGATCAGATCGCCCAATCGCGCGCCGTCGTGCGCGGCGGCGTCGGTGGTGGTCCAGCGGCGGACCAGCCGGTGCCGGCGATCGATCGAGACGTGGTTCTTGTAGCCGAACGCCGGAACCGCGAGATCGGCTTGCGGCGCTCCGTCCTCCCGTGGCTTGGCCTTGGAGAACTTCACCGTCCAGCGCGCGTCCCGGTCCTTTTGGCGGAGCTTTGCCGGCCTGTCCGCCCAGCCCTCGGGGACGCGCCCCGCCTTGATCGCCGCCTTCTCGGCTTGCGTGTTGCGCTGCCTGGGGGCGGCGACGATCGTGGCGTCCACGATCTGCCCGCCCATCGCAAGATAGCCAGCCTCTCTCAGCATGGCGTCGAAGCGCTGAAACAGCGTCTCCACCGCGCCCGCCCGCTTCAGCGCCTCGCGGAAGGTCCAGATCGTGTTGGCGTCCGGCACCGGCTCGGCCAGGCCGAGCCCGAGAAAGCGCATGAACGACAGCCGGTCCTTGACCAGGTACTCGCAGCGCTCGTCGGAGAGCGTGTGCATGGCCTGGAGCAGCAGGACCTTGAACATCAGCACAGGGTCGAATGCAGGCCGCCCGCCCTTGGCGCCGTCCGATCGCGGCACCGCCCGCTCCAGCCCGGGGCGGAACATCTCGAAGTCCACCAGCCCGGCGATCCGCTCCAGGGCGTCGCCCTTGGCCGACAGCTCGCGCAGAAGCTCCCGCTCCGCCACCGAGAGCGGCGCCAGCGCCGAGAAGTGTCCGGTGAGCGTGCGAAATATGTCCCTGCCGTCCTCCGTTAGTCGGCCGTGAACAACTCCCAATCCATTGATCCGGTTTGGTAGTCGGCCGAGTTGGGCGTTCTGGAACTGCAGGGTTTGGTTGGAATGGGGCGCAAACCCTGCGATTCTGGCGCCTATGAGGCACCGCCCCCGCTCGCCCGAACACGCCGACCCGACGCGCCCACGCCTGCTCGACATGATCGACACGCGCCACGAGCTGGTCCGGCTGGCGGCGCTGATCGACTGGTCCTGGTTCGAGGAGCACTGGGCCGGCTTCTTCCCCTCTCCGGAGGGGCGGCCTGCCACCCATCCCCGTCTGGTGGCCGGGCTGATGTACCTGCAGCACGCTTATGGCCTCTCCGACGAGGCCGTCCTCGCCCGCTGGGTGGAGAACCCGTACTTCCAGCACTTCACCGGCGAGGTGTTCTTCCAGCACCGCCTGCCCCTTCACCCCTCCTCGCTCAGCCGCTGGCGCCCTCGCATCGGCGAGGAAGGGGCGGAGTGGCTGCTGACCAAGACCATCGAGGCCGGCCGCGCGGCGGGCGCGCTCACGGGGCGCAGCCTCTCCCGGGTGGTCGTGGACACGACGGTGATGGAGAAGGCGATCGCGCACCCGACCGACAGCCGGCTCTACGAGAGGGCGCGCCGCTCCCTCGTCGCCCTGGCCAGGAAGGCTGGGGTCAGCTTGCGACAGAGCTACAACCGCAAGGCCCCGCGCCTGGCCGCCCGGGCCGGGCGCCTCGCCCACGCCCGGCAGTTCCG
>DASUVY010000002.1:0-19189 GCA_036378695.1 Candidatus Dormiibacterota bacterium | reverse complement strand
CATCCGCGACAAGGAGAAGAAGCTCAAGGAGAAGTACGCGCAGAAGGAGCAGTCCTGGCGCGACAAGCTCGGCGAGACGGTTCCCGAAGTCTCCGAGGAGGACATCGCGCAGATCGTGGCCGCCTGGACGGGCGTGCCGGTCTCGCGCCTCGTCGAAGAGGAGACCAGCCGGCTCCTGCGCATGGAGGAGGAGCTGCACAAGCGCGTGATCGGGCAGGAGGACGCCATCCAGACCGTGAGCCAGGCGGTGCGCCGCGCGCGCGCCGGGCTCAAGGATCCGCGCCGGCCGATCGGCTCGTTCATCTTCCTGGGCCCCACGGGCGTGGGCAAGACCGAGCTGGCGCGCGCGCTGGCCGAGTACATGTTCGACACCGAGGACGCGCTGATCCGGCTCGACATGTCCGAGTTCATGGAGCGCCACACCACGGCGCGATTGGTCGGCTCGCCGCCGGGCTACGTCGGTTACGACGAGGGCGGGCAGCTCACCGAAGCGGTGCGTCGCCGGCCCTACTCCGTGATCCTTTTCGACGAGATCGAGAAGGCGCACCCCGAGGTCTTCAACATGCTGCTGCAGATCCTCGAGGACGGCCGCCTTTCCGATGCCAAGGGCAAGGTCGTCAACTTCGCCAACACGCTGCTGGTCATGACCTCGAACCTGGGCCTCCGTGACATCAACCAGGCGCAGACGGCGCTGGGCTTCCAGGCCTCCCTGGCCGAAGGCGAGACCGACGTCGACCGGCGCCACAAGCTCATGAAGGAGAAGATCGACGAGGAGCTCAAGCGGATGTTCCGCCCCGAGTTCCTGAACCGCGTCGACGCCATCATCACCTTCAAGCCGCTGACCAAGGAGCAGATCCGCGAGATCGTCGACCTCCAGCTGCACCGCCTGAGCAAGCACCTGAAGGAGCAGGAGATCGAGATCGAGGTCACCGCCGAAGCCAAGGACCGCCTGGGCGAGGAAGGCTTCGACAAGGTCTACGGTGCGCGCCCGCTGCGGCGCGTGATCACGACGCGCATCGAGGACCAGCTCTCCGAAGAGCTGCTGCGCGGCCGCATCGCGAGGGGCGACACGGTGGTGATCGACGTGGATCCGGATTCCGAGGGCTTCACCTTCAAGCCGAAGCCCGCGCCGAAGAAGCCCGAGCCGGCAGGAACCTCAGCCTCGGCGGAGTAGGTCGCCTATAGCCGAGCGCCGGCAGCGGAACCCTTTTGAGCGCTGAAAAGGGTTCCAGCGCCGGCGCTCGGCATCTTCAGCCGGTCGTGAACAGGTCCCCGGCCAGGTACTTCAGCCCGGTGTCGACGCACACAGTCGCCACCTGCCGGCCCGGCCCCAGCTCCCGCGCCAATTGCAGCGCGGCCGTCACGTTCAGGCCCGACGAGATGCCGGTGAAGATGCCCTCCTCACGCGCCAGCCTGCGCGCCACCGAACGCGCCTCCGCCTCGTCGACCACCCGCGCCTCGTCGTAGAAGTCGCGGTCCAGCAGCGGCGGCGTGGCGCCGATTGCGATCCCCTCGACCCCGTGCGCCCCGACCGCGCCGCCCGTGAGCGCTGCGGACGTCACCGGCTCCAGGGCCACGATCCGCGCCCGGGACCCGGCCTCTCGGAGGGCCCGCGCCACACCCATCAGCATCCCGGCGGTGCCCACGGCCCCGCAGAACAAGTCGATGCCGGGCGCCTGCGCGGCGAGCTCGCGCCCGATCTCCTCGTAGCCCTTGATGGAGTCGGTGTTGTGGAGCTGGTTGGTCCAGTAGCTGGGCTCCTCCGCCGCGATCTCGCGCGCCTTCTCCATCATCCGCGGGATCAGGTCGGGCGTGATCTTGCCGCCCACGCTGGGCACCAGCGTCAGCTCCGCCCCCAGCGCCTCCATGGTGCGCAGCTTCTCGAGCGAGAAGGCGTCTGACGACACCACCTTGAAGCGATAGCCCTTGGCGGCGCACACGAAGGCCAGCGACGACCCCGTGCTGCCGCCGGTGTACTCGACGACGCACATCCCGGGACGTAGGTCGCCGCGCGCCTCTGCCTCCGTGATCATGGCCAGCGCCATCCGGTCCTTGTAGGAGCCGGTGGGATTGAAGTACTCGAGCTTGACGAGGACCTCGGCCGAGCCCTCCGGCACCAGCTTGCGCAGGGGGACCAGCGGCGTGTTGCCGATGGCGTCGAGAACGCTTTTCAAACCGACCCGGGTTTCAGCCATGCGCTAAATCATGGTGT
Source organism: Candidatus Dormiibacterota bacterium (assembly GCA_036378695.1). Lineage (GTDB taxonomy): Bacteria > Chloroflexota > Dormibacteria > Dormibacterales > Dormibacteraceae > CF-28. The sequence continues at coordinate 16,977 of DASUVY010000002.1, read as the reverse complement.
AGCCAGCGTGGCAAGTAAGGCCCGGCTTGGCCGGGCTGTGTGAGTCCGTGATCCAGACGTTGGGAGCCTAGGGTGGCGGCGTACGCCGGAGGGGGGCACGCGGGGGGAACCGGGACGGTTCCAGCCCGCGAAGCGAGGCGAAGCGAGCGTCAGATCATGGTATAACCGCCGTCCACGGACAGCGTCTGGCCGGTGATGTACGACGCCTGGTCGGACGCCAGGAACAGAACGGCAGGCGCGACGTCCTCCGCCGTGCCCAAGCGGCGCAGCGGATACGAGCGTGCGACCTTCTCCAGCACCTCGGGCGTGAACTGCGCGCCCTGGTCGCCGGCCCAAACGGACTCCGACCCCGAGGTTTCCGCGCGGCCCGGGACAAACCCGGGACACACCACGTTGAGCGTGATCCCGTGCTTGCCGACCTCGCGCGCGATCGACTTCGACATCGCGATCACGCCCGCCTTGGTCCCCGAATAAACCGCCTCCCGAAACTCACCGATGCGCCCCGCATCGGAGGAGATGGAGACGATGCGCCCGCGCCGCCGCTCGATCATGCCGTCGAGCACCGCGCGCGTGCAGTTGATGAAGCCCCACATGTCGATGGCGATCTCCTTCTCCCACTCCTCGCGGGGCTTCTCGACGAAGAGCCGGTCGACTGTCCAGCCCGCGCAGTTGACCAGCACATCGACACCGCCGAAGCGATGGACCGCGTCCGCGACCATCGCCTGGGCGGAATCCCAGGAGGTGACGTCAGTCACCTTCACCGCCGCTCCCGAGCCGGCTTCGACGGCCGTCTGCTGAGCGCGCGCGGCATCCAGGTCGGCGATCAGCACCCGCGCGCCTTCGGCGGCGAAGGCGAGCACGATCGCCCGCCCGATGTTGGAGGCGCCGCCGGTGACGATCACCGACCGGCCGCTCAGACCCAGCTCCACCCTGCAGGACAAGATATCCGCATGCCCGACGGCACTCCGAACCTGCCGCTCAGCTACATCGAGGCGCACGGCGACCGGCCGGCCCTTATCGACGGTGAGCTCACGATCACACACGCCGAGCTGGCGAAGCGGGCGCGGCTAGCCGGGGGGCGCCTGCGCGAACAGGGCGTCAAGACCGGAGAGGTGGTGGGTGTGCAGCTGCCCAACGTCTGGGAGTACCCGGCGCTCGAGCTCGCGATCCCCCTGATCGGCGCCATCGTGATGCCGCTGCCGCTGAACCTGGGCCGGACCGAGATCGAGCACGCGCTCAAAGCCACCGGCGCCCGCCGAATCCTCCGCCAGCCGGAGGCCGAAGCGCTCACCGCGCAGGGCGCGCCGAAGCCACTGCCGCCTCCCGACCCCGACCCTGAGCGCATCGTCGAGGTCGCCCTCACGTCCGGCAGCACCGGCCTCCCCAAGCTGGCCTCCCTGCACGCCGGGCTCAAGCAGGCCACCTTCGAGCGCTTCACCGCCCGTCTGGGCGTGACCGTGGCCGACCGCGTCCTGGTGATGTCGCCTCTGATGCAGGGCATCGGCGGCATGTGCCTGTTCTGCCTGCGCGCCGGCGCCGCGCTGGTCATGCTGCGGCGCCCGCGCTTCGACGCCGCGCACACGCTGCGCGTGGCCTCCGGCACCAAGGCCACACTTTTGGTCGGCGTCCCCACCAACCTCATTCGGATGCTGGAGGCGCCCGAGGTCGCGCGGCCCGACCTCGATCTGGCCGCAGCCCGCTGCACCGCCGTGGCCGGCGCGCCCCTGCCGCCCGAAGTGGCGCGCGCCTGGGAGACCCGCACTGGCTCCCGCGTCGTCTCCTTCTACGGCACCATGGACGCAGGCCAGCTGGCGGTCGGCTCGCCGAGCGATCCGGTCGAGAAGCGCTGGTACACCGTGGGCCGGCCCCACGACGGCGTGGACTGCATGATCACCCCGGAGGGCGAGATCTGCATGCGCGGCCCGACGGTCCAGAAGCGCTTCTGGGGCGAGGCCCAAGGGCCCTTCTCAGCGGACGGCTGGGCCCACCTGGGCGATCTCGGCTTCATCGACGAGGAGGGCTTCCTGCACGTGTCCGGCCGCCTGAAGGACATCATCATCCGGGGCGGCACCAACATCAATCCGCACGAGGTCGAGGACCACCTGCGCACCCACCCGGGCGTGCGCGACGCCTGCGTCGTGGGTCGCCCCGACCACGACCTGGGCGAGCGGGCGGTCGCCTTTGTGGTCGGGAGCCTGTCGCTGCCCGAGCTGCGCGAGCACCTGGAGGCGCGCGGCCTGGCCCGGTACAAGTGGCCCGAGTCCGTGGAGATAATCGAAGAGCTGCCGCTCAAGGGACCCGGCAAAGTCGACCGGACGCGGCTGAAGGAGCTGGCCAGTGCCGAAAGCCCGCTGCGCTGACATCGAGACCGCCTGGTACGAGGTGGGCCGCGGGCCCTCGGAGGCCGACCCGCCGCTGGTTCTCATCCACGGGCTCGGCGACGACCACCGCGCCTGGCGGAAGCTGCTGCCGGCGCTGGCGCTCCGGCACCGCGTCCTGCTCTACGACTTTCGCGGCCACGGCGGCTCCTCGTTGGGCGAACCCGCAGGCACCCTCAACCAGCTCGCCGCAGACCTCGTCCGCCTGCTGGACACGCTGGAGGTCGAGCGCGCCCACCTCTGCGGTTTCTCACTCGGCGGCACCATCGTCATGCGCACCGCCATCGACCATCCGGAGCGGGTGGAGCGGCTGCTGCCGGTCGCGACCTCCAGCCGGGTCGGCCGCTCGGCCGCGGATTGGTACGCCGCCCGGGCCGAGATGGTGCGCCGCCAGGCCCCCGAGCTGCTCGCCACGCTCGAGCAGGACACCCGCGACGTCTATGCCAACGCGCCCCAGGAGTTCGCCGACGGCTGGCTGATCCGCTCCCAGTCGACCGCGGACCCGCGCGGCTACGGCAACGCCTGCGCCGCCATGGCCGCGCTCCACGCGCTGCCGCTCGACCCCGAGCTGCCGCGAATCCAGGCGCCGACGCTCATCGTCTGCGCCGATCGCGACCAGCACTGCCCGCCGCGCGCGGCCGAGATCATCCAGTCGGGGATCCCGGGGTCCCGAATGGAGCTGATCGAGGGCGCCGGCCACCCGATCCCGGTCGAAAAGCCCGAGGCGTTAAGCCGGCTCATCCTGGATTTCCTGGCCGCGTGATCCTGGTCACCGGTGCCACCGGGTTCGTGGGCAGCCGGGTGCTGGCCCGGCTGGAGGCCGCCGGCGAGTCCGTGTGCGGTCTCGCACGCCGCCTCGGCGGTGACCTGACCAAGCCGGAGACGCTGCCTCCCTTTCTGGAAGGCGCCGAGATCGTGATCCACGCCGCCGCCATCACCGGCGACAAGCGCGAGCCCTATAAGGGCGCCTACGACCGCGTCAACCGGCAGGGCACCGAGAACCTGGCGGCAGCAGCCAAGGCGGCCGGGGTCAAACGGCTGGTGGTGGTCTCGGGCCTCGGCTGCAAACCCGCGCCGGAGGGCACCTACATGGCGACCCGTTGGGGCCTGGAAGAGGCCGTCCGCCAGAGCGGCATCCCGTACGTGATCCTGCAGCCCTCGGTGCTCTTCGGGGAGGGCGCGCCCTTCGTGACCGCGCTCGAGGACCTCGCCCGCCGCTCGCCTGTCCTGCCGGCGCTGGGCGGCGGTGGCACCCGGTTCCAGCCGCTCTGGGTCGAGGACCTGGTGACCTCCCTTCAACTGAGCTGCACCCGCGACGACCTCCTCGGCCAGGAGCACCCCCTGGGCGGGGCGGAGATCCTCACCTTCAAGGAGATCCTGCGCGTCATCGCCCGGCGGCTGGGCAAGCGGCGCCTGATCGTCCCGGTGCCGCTCTGGCCCAACCCGGCCCTGCCCAAAGCGGCCCTCGAGCTCTTCAGCTTCGACAACGCCACCGCCCTGGACAGCGTCGAGCGCCGGTTCGGTTTCAAGCCCAAAGGCTTCACCGACGAATAAATAAACCGGCAGTCGGTCTGTTATTATCCGCGCGTGCCGCGGACGCTGAACGTCGAAGTCCACCGGGTGCGCCGGGACGCCTTCCTGGACGTTGCCCAGCGCCTGATCACGACCCGCGGCTACGAGGCGATGAGCATCCAGGACGTGCTCGACGAGCTGGAAACCTCGCGCGGCGCCCTCTACCACTACTTCGACTCCAAGCAGGCGCTGCTGGACGGCGTGGTCGAGCGTTTCGCCGAAGCTGCGATGGCCCAGGTGGCCCCGATCCTGGACGACCCCGACCTGCCGGCTCTTCGCAAGCTCGAGCGTGTCATCGCCGGCTTTGCCAGGTTCAAGGCCGAACAGAAGGACTTCGTGCTGGCCCTGATCGAGGTCTGGAACTCAGATGCCAACGCGCTACTGCGCGAGAAGCTCCGCCGCCTGTCCGCGGCGCGTCTGGGCCCGATCCTCACGGCCGTGATACGTCAGGGCATACGGGAGGGGACGGTCAGGGTCGGCTCCGCCGAAGACACGGCGCAGGTGATCCTCTACCTGCTGCAGGGCTACCAGGACCTGGCCAGCCGCCAGTTCGTGGCCCGCCGGGCAGGGACCATCAGCTTCGACGAGGTGCTGGCCAGCTATGCCGCCTTCACCGAGGCTTGCGACCGCATCCTGGGTCTCCCGCAGGGCTCCACCAGGCTCATGGACGAAGCGACCCTGCATTTCTGGTACGGGTGATGACGAGCGCAATTCAGACCCAGGGATTGACCAAGGACTACGGTGGGGGCCGAGGCCTTTTCGACCTCGACCTGGAGGTGGCCGAAGGCGAGGTGTTCGGCTACCTGGGGCCCAACGGGGCCGGCAAGAGCACCACCATCCGGCTCCTCATGGGGCTGATCCACGCCACCCGCGGGACGGCCCAGGTCTTCGGGCTCGACAGCCTGCGGCAGGCGGTCGAGGTGAAGCGGCTGGTCGGCTACATGCCCGGCGAGCTGCCCCAGTTCGGCGGCCTGCGCGGCCGCGACATCGCGGGCCACTTCGGCGCCCTGCGCGGCGGTGTCGACGAGGCTCGCGTGCGCCAGATCAGCGAGCGCTTCGACCTCGACCTCGGCCTCAAGTTCCGGGAGTACTCGACCGGGAACAAGCGCAAGCTCGGCATCCTGCTCGCCTTCATGCACCAGCCGAGGCTGCTGGTTCTGGACGAGCCGACCAGCGGCCTCGACCCGCTCAACCAGCAGGAGTTCTTCAAGCTGCTGTACGAGGCCAAGGCGGGCGGCGCGACGGTCTTCCTGTCCTCGCACGTCCTCTCCGAGGTCGAGCACGTCTGCGAGCGGGTCGGGATCATCCGCCACGGCAAGCTGGTCACGGTCGCGCGCCTGGAGGAGCTGCACGAGATGCACGTGCGCAAGGTCGAGGTCGAGTTCGCGGGCGACGCGCAGCCTCAGATCTTCCGCGACCTGCCCGGGGTGGAGGACGTGGAGTCCAACCACCACCGCGTGACCTTCACCGTGCGCGGGTCCTTCGAGCCGGTCGCCGACGTGCTGGCCGGGCACCAGGTCGTCAACCTGGCCAGCCACGAGCCCAGTCTGGAGGAGGTTTTCCTGACCTATTACCAGGGGGGTCCGAAGGCGTGATCGCCTGGATGGCCTGGCGGTTGCACCGCCGGGGCCTGCTCGGCTTCAGCATCGCGGGCTTCGGGCTCTCCTTCTTCTACGGCCTCGCCTTTGGTTCCGCCGCCGGCAGGACAGAGGCCGAGCGCGCCGCCTTCGGCCGCGCTCTCACCCTGGCCGGCAAGCAGTTCACGTTCCTGATCCCGCTGCCGGTGCATCCGGAGACCCTGGGTGGCTACGAGCAGTACAAGTGGCTGTCCGGGGCCATCATCCTGATGATGGTCTGGGCCGGGCTGGTCGGGGTCGGCATCGGCCGCGGCGAGGAAGATCGGGGCCTCACCGAGCAGTGGCTGGCGGCGGGGCTGTCGCGCGCCCGCCTGCTGCTGGCGCGCAGCGCGGCCTTCGGGCTGGTGCTGCTGATCGCCTGCCTGGCGTCGGTGCTGGGCATCTCCGCGGTGGCGCCGCTGGTCCAGCAGGACCCCAACCTGGCCGGCGAGCTGGCCAAGGCGGCTTCCATGGCGGCGGGCCTGTTCGCCTGCTTCGCGCTCGCCCTGCTCATCTCCCAATTCCCCGCCGAGCGGCAGACCGCGACCGCGCTGGGCATCGGCGCGCTGGTGCTGCTGCTGATCGTGAACGGGATCGCCGACACCGTGAGCGGCGCCTCGGGATTGGGTGTGATCACGCCCTTCCACTGGATGAACCGCACCACCTCGGCCGCGCCGGGCGGCGTCATCGACGCCTGGGGCACGCTCGGCCTGGCGGTCGCCGCCGCTCTGCTGATCGCCGGCACCGTGCTGGTGTTCTCCCGCCGTGACCTCGGTCGGGGGCTGCTGGCCCGCACGCTGCGCCGGCGCCCCGCGGTACGCGCGGCCTCGCACAACCCGCTACTGCGCACGCCCTTCACCGAGGGGCTGTGGGAGCAGCGGGGGCTATCGGTGTGGGTGGCAGGCACTGCGCTGCTGGGCTGGCTGATGGTGTCGATCACCAAATCGACGGCGGACGCGCTGCTCAGCGACAAGACCCTGGGCACGCTCTTCGCGCGCAGCGTGGGGGGCAACCCCTATGAAGCGATGTTGGGCTTGGTCTGGTTTGCCTCGGCGCTGCTCCTGCTCGCGGCCTACGCGGTGGTGCAGGTGTCGCGCTGGGCGGCGCAGGACCAGGAAGGGCGCCTGGAGCTACTGCTCAGCGCTCCTGTCTCCCGCACCCGGGTGGTCGCCGACCGCGCGCTCGAGTTCGCGCTGGCCAGCGCCCTGATCGTGGCCGCGGGCTATGTGGGCGTCGCGCTCCAGGTGCCCTTCTCGGGGTTGAACCTCGACGGCGGGAGGGTTTTCGCCGCGTCGGTGCTCCTTTGGCCCTTCGCGCTGGCCTTCGGCGGGCTGGGCGTCGCCCTGGCCAGCCGCTGGCCGCGGGTGGCCGTGCCCGTGCTGGCGGCTTTCACGGTCGTCGAGTACTTCCTGGGTGACCTGGCGCCGCTCTTGAAGGCGCCCGGTTGGGTGGCCAACCTGTCGATCTTCCACCTGTACGGGAATCCGCTGGCCGGTGACCTGTCCTGGACCCCGGTCATTTCCATGACGGCGGTCTTCCTGGCCGGATTCGCGGCGGCGCTGGCCCTGATGCGCCGGCGCGACGTCTCGACAGCCTAGCGCTCGGCGGTTAGCCCTTCAGCCAGCTCTCGACGCCGCCCGCCAGCTTGGCCGGCGTGGTCTGGCTCTTGATCAGGTACTCCAGCGCCCCCAGCTTCAGCCCGCGCTCGACCAGCTCCCGCTCCGAGTAGTTGGACAGGATCACCACGGGGACCTGCCGCGTGCGCTCGTCGGCCCGCAGGGCCTCCAGCACAGCCAGCCCGTCCAGCTTGGGCAGCCGGATGTCCAGGAAGATGATGTCGGGCGGCGCCTGGGTGGCCATCTGGAGGGCGGCCTCGCCGTCGGTCGCGATCTGGACCTGGTAGCCGTCCAGCTCCAATTTCAGCTTGTACATCTGGGCGACCGAGGGGTCATCCTCCACGAAGAGGACGTTGACCTCGTCGTCCGGCTGTGCAGCGGCCATCTGGCTCAGATTGTTGCACGCTAGCCTTCGGAGACTGTGAGGCTCGCTATCAGCATCGGGATCAGCCCTCGTCAGTCGCTGCAGAGCTGGCGCGAGCTGGCGGCCTCTCTGGAGGCCGACGGCGTTGACCGCCTGTGGCTCATCGATTCCCAGCTGGCCATGAAGGATGTCTACGCGGGCCTCTACCTGGCGGCGCTGGACACCTCTCGTATGGAGCTGGGCACCGGCGTCACCAACCCGGTGACGCGCCATCCCACGGTGACCGCCAACGCGATCCGGGCCCTGGCCGAGCTGGCCCCCGGCCGCGCGCTGCTGGGCGTGGGCGCGGGTGACTCCGCGGTCTACGGCATCGGCTCCCGGCCCGCCAAGGTGGCCGAGGTGGAGGCTGCCCTGACCTACTTCCGGGTCGAGCTGGCAGGCCTGGCGCCGCTGCACCTGGCCGCCTCCCAGCGCCGGATGTGCACGCTCGCGGGGCGCTTCTGCGACGGGGTGATCCTGATGGGGCCGGCTGAGCCGGGGTTCGTGCGCCAGCAGGCGGCCTGGGTGGAAGCCGGCATCGCGGAGGCGGGGCGCGCCCGCGCCGACGTGGACATCAACCTCGTCACCACGCTCTCGGCCCGCGATGACCCGGCCCAGGCGCTGGACGACGTGCGCTCCTGGGCCAGCACCGAGGCCCGCCTGATCGCCGACTTCGCGGAGATCCCGCCCGGCCTGGAGGCGTTCCGGGACGAGCTGGCCCGCGCCAAGGCGGACTACGACTACAGCCAGCACCTCTCAACGCACGCCGAGCACCAGGGCGCGGTCAGCGACGAGCTGACCCGGGCGCTGGCGGTGGCCGGGACGCCGGCTGAGTGCGCCTCCCGCGTGGCCGCGCTCCTGGAGACAGGCATCGACGGCTGCATCTTTCCGCTCCTGGGGGGCGGCCGGGCCGAGCGGCTGCGCGTGCTCAAGGACGTCCTGGCGGCCGCCGCGCCGGCGTGAACCTGGCGCTGACCGTGAACGGGCAGGCGTGGTCCGGCGAGGTCGAGCCGCGGCTGTCGCTGGCCGACCTGCTGCGCGAGCGCCTGCGCCTGACCGGCACCCACCTGGGCTGTGAGCAGGGCCCCTGCGGCGCCTGCACGGTATTGCTGGACGACGAGGCGGTGCGGTCGTGCCTGCTCCTGGCGGTGCAGGCGGACGGCCATGCCGTGACCACGGCGGAGGGGGTCGACCTCGACCTGGGGCCGGTGTTCCAGTGCGGCTTCTGCAGGCCGGGCTTCACCGTCACCGCGGAGGCCCTGCGCCGCGCCGGCCTACCGGCGTCCGAGGAGGCGCTTTCCGGCAACATCTGCCGCTGCACGGGCTACGGACCCATCGTGGACGCCGTCCGCCGATGCCTTACCTAGCCGACGTCGAGCTGCCGGCAGAGGCGCTGGAGGTCGCTTTCGTGCGCTCGCCCTTCGCGCACGCGGCCTTCGGAGCCATCCCCGACGCGGTCGCCTTCAGCGCCTGGCCGCGGCCCCAGCCCGGCCGCGCCCGCTACGCCGGGGAGCCGGTGGCGCTCTGCTGGGCCGCGACGCGGGCCGAGGCCGAGGATGCCGCGGAGGCCGCCGAGGTGGAGTGGGAGCCGCTGGAGCCGGCGGCACCCACCACCTTCTTCGAGCGGACCTTCGACAGCGGCGGCGTGGACGAGCTGCTGGCCGGCGCAGCCCGTGTCTTCGAAGGCGAGTTCACCGCCGCCCGCCAGACGCCGCTGCCGCTGGAGGCGCGGGGCGTCATCGCCTGGCCGCGCGATGGCCGGATCGAGCTCTGGACCTCCACCCAGGTGCCGCACGTGGTGCGCGAGCACGTGGCCCAGACGCTGGGCATCGAGGAGGACCTGATCCGGGTCCGGGTCCCCGAGGTGGGGGGCGGGTTTGGACTCAAGGCCCACGTCTTCGCCGAGGAGGTGGCGCTGGCCGCCGCCGCGCGGGCGACCGGGCGTGTGCTGCGCTGGGTGGAGGACCGCACCGAGAACCTGCTGGCCAGCGCCCACGCCCACGACACCACGGTCGGCCTGCGCCTGGGCGTCGACGCCGAGGGCCGCTTCCTGGCCGTCGACGCGGAGGCCTCCGCCGACGTGGGCGCCTACTCACTGCATCCCTTCACGGCCTCGCTGGAGCCGGCGACCTGCGCCCAGACGCTGTTCGCGCCCTACGCCGTGCGCGCGCTGCGCTGGCGGGCGCGCGCCCTTTCCAGCCATCGCTGCCCGGTCGGCGCCTACCGGGGCGTGGGCATGGACGCCGCCGTCCACGCCACCGAGCGGCTGGTCGACGAGGTGGCGGCCGGGTTGGGCATCGACCCTCTCGAGCTGCGGCTGCGCAACGCTCACCCCGTGGTGCCGGTGACCACCGCCGGAGGCCGGGCACTCGACTCCGGCGACTACCCGCGGCTGCTGCGCGACCTGGCCGAGCGGGCGGGCTACGAGCAGCTGCTGCGCGAGCGCGCAGAAGCGCGAGCGCAGGGTCGCTGGTTCGGGATCGGCATCGGATTCTTCAACGAGCACAGCGGCACCGGGCGCAGCGACTACCGGCGGCGGGGCGTCACCACCATCCCCGGCGTCGACGCGGCGCGCATCCAGGTCACGGAGGGGGGTCGCCTGGTGATCAGCACCAGCGCCGCCGAGGCCGGCCAGGGCCACGCCGCCACCTATCGGCGGCTGGCCGCGCGCGAGCTGGGCGTGCTGCCGGAGCTGGTCGACGTGGTGGAGGGGGACACCGACGTGGCCCCCTTCGGCAGCGGCACCTTCGCCAGCCGCGGCGCGGTGGGCGTGACCGAGGCGGTGGTGCGCTGCCTGCGCCGGGTCGCCGCCGCCGACCTGGCGCCCGGCACCGACGTGGTGGAGACCGTCGACGCGACCCAGATCTACCCGGCCGGCGCGCACCTGGCGGTGGCGGAGGTCGATCCCGTAAGCCTGGTCGCGCGCGTCACGCGGTATGTCGCCGTCGAGGACGTGGGCACGATCCTGGAGCCCGAGCTGGTCGACGCCCAGGTTCGCGGCGGAGTGGCGATGGGCATCGGCGACGTGCTCTTGTCCGAGCACGTCTATTCGGAGGACGGGCAGCTGCGGACGGCGACGCTGCTCGACTACCTGGTGCCGCTGGCCTCCGACGTGCCGCCGGTGGAGATCCACCACATCGAGTCACCGTCGCCGCACACGACGCTGGGCAGCAAGGGCGTGGGGGAGGCCGGCACCGTGGGGGCCTTCGGAGCGGTCTCCAACGCGGTGGCCGACGCCGTCCGGTCGCAGGGAGCCAAGCTCACGCGCCTGCCCTACAGCCCGGCCCGCATCTACGAGGCACTGGGAGAGAAAAAGATGGCGCCGCCTCGGGGGTAGTCAAGGCGGCGCCGTAGAGATCGGAGCAGGCGCCGGGCGCACATCCGGTTCGTCTCTCCACCTGTAATAACGGCCCAAGAGCCCAAAAAGATCCACCCGGCGCTTGTAAATCTTTTGTGGGGCCGCCAGAGTAGGCGCCCTACCCGCAACCCATGCCCAAAGCCACCACCACCTTCGTCTGCCGGGAGTGCGGCGGCGAGTCGCTGCGCTGGGCGGGCCAGTGCCCGCACTGCCGGGCCTGGAACACCCTCGAAGAGTTCACGGTCAAGGCCACCCCGCGCAGCGCCCGCGGCGCCTCGAGCGGCGCGTCGCCCAACCGCCCGGTGCCAATCACCGAGATCGCCGCGGATGACGCGCCCCGCCTCGGCCTCCAGTGGGACGAGGTCAACCGCGTCCTCGGCGGCGGCTTCGTCAAGGGCAGCCTGGTGCTGGTGGGCGGCGAGCCCGGCGTCGGCAAGTCGACCCTGCTCATGCACGCGGCGCTGCAGGTCAGTGCCCGCCATGGCAGCGTCCTCTACGCCTCGGCTGAGGAATCCGCGCACCAGGTGCGGATGCGTGCCGCCCGCCTCGGGGCGCTGACGCCCGAGCTCCTGATGCTGGCCGAGAACGACGTCGACGCCGTCATCCAGGCCATCGAGCAGCAGCGGCCCGCGCTGGCGGTGGTCGACTCGATACAGACGGTCTACGACGGCGCGGTCGACTCCGCGCCGGGGAGCGTCACGCAGGTCCGGGAGGCGACCGGCCGCCTGATGCGCACGGCCAAGGAGACGGGCGTGCCCATCGTGCTGGTCGGCCACGTCACCAAGGAGGGCGCGATCGCCGGTCCGCGCGTGCTCGAGCACATGGTCGACACCGTGCTCTACCTGGAGGGCGAGCGCCGCCTCGACTTCCGCATCCTGCGCTCCACCAAGAATCGCTTCGGCGCCACCGACGAGATCGGCATCTTCGCCATGGGCGAGCAGGGCCTGCGCGAGGTCGAGGACCCCAGCGCGGTGCTGCTCGCCGAGATGTCGCGCGCGGCCACCGGCACCGTGGTGGTGCCGGTGCTGGAGGGCTCACGGCCCCTGCTGGTGGAGATCCAGTCGCTGCTCAGCCGCAACGACGGGCCCATGCTGCGCCGCGCCGCCAACGGCTTCGACCTCAACCGCCTGCACATGCTGCTGGCGGTGATCGAGAACCGTGGCAGTATCAACCTGAGTCAGAAAGACGTGTTCATAAATGTGGCCGGCGGAATCCGCGTGACGGAAACCGCCGCCGATCTTGGACTGGCCCTCTCGATCGCCAGCAACCATCGCAACCTGCCCCTGCCGGAGGGCACGATCGCGATCGGCGAGCTGGGATTGGCGGGCGAGGTCCGGCGGGTGTCCCAGGTCGAGCGCCGCCTCTCCGAGGCCGCGCGCCGGGGCTTCGCCCGCGCCATCATTCCCCGCGGCGCGACCAACGCTGCGGGCCCCCTGCGGACCATCGAGGTCCGGGACCTGGCGGAGGCCATCTCCGCCGCATTTCCTGCCCACATAGGATCCGGCGTTGCTTAGGAGGTAACCGACAAACATGAGAACCGAGCGCTGGGCCCGCTACGCGGGCACCGGGCTCGGGGTGATAGGCGGCTTCATCCTGGGATACGCGATGGTGCGCACGGGCGAGATCAAACCGCCCGCCAGCGCCGCCATCATCGCGCTGACCACCCTCGAAGGCCTCATCTTCGCGTACCTCGGCACGCCGTACCTGTTCGGCGGCTGGAGGCGCGTGACCTTCCGCCTGTTCTCAACCCCGCTGCCCGACCTGGTGAGTGGATTGCTGGGCATGGTGGCCGGCCTGATCGTGGCCGTGCTCATCGGCTATTTCGTGCACGACTTTCCCTATGGCGTGGCGCTGAGCGCGGTGCTCGCCCTGCTCCTGGGGCTGACCGGCGCCCAGATGGGCATGACGCGGCGCAACGAGATCTCGGCCCTCTTCTCCGGCTCGGCTCAGATGGAGGACCGTAAGCCGCGCGGTGTCCTGCTCGACACCTCGGTGATCATCGACGGCCGCGTGCTCGACCTGGTGCGCACCGGCTTCGTCGACATGCCCCTGATCGTGCCCCGCTCGGTGCTCAAGGAGCTGCAGTACGTGGCCGACGCCAGCGACCCCACCCGCCGCAACCGCGGCCGCCGCGGCCTGGAGGTGCTGACCGCCTTACAGGAGGAGACCAAGGCAACCCTTCGCTTTCATGAGGACGACACCTCGGGCGAGCTGGACATCGACGCCCGCCTGGTGCGGCTGGCCAAGCAGACCGGCTGGTCGGTGATGACCAACGACTTCAACCTCAACCGGGTGGCGCGGCTGGAGGGCGTCAACGTGCTCAACCTGAACGAGCTGGCCAACGCCATGAAGCCGATCGCGATCCCCGGCGAGGACCTCAACGTGACCGTGGTCAAGGAGGGCAAGGAGGCCGGCCAGGGTGTCGCCTACCTGGACGACGGCACCATGGTCGTGGTCGAGAACGGCCGCCGCCACCTCAACGGGACCATCCTGGTCACCGTCACCTCCATCCTCCAGACCGCGGCCGGGCGCATGATCTTCGCGAGCCCCGCGGGCCAGGACGGTGAGGGCCGCCGGCGGGCTCGGTCACGGGCATGAGCAGCAGCCAGAAGCGGACCGTCGGAGTCATCATCGCCGCGGCCGGCGCGGGCACCCGACTTGGGCTCGGCAGCAAGGCCCTGGTGCGCCTCAACGGCCGCACCACGCTGGCGCGCGTGGTCGAGCTCTTCCTGGGCCTGCCCGAGGTCGACCAGATCGTGGTCGTGGGCCCGCCCGCGCGCCGGGAGAAGGCGCGCGCCGAGGTCGACTTGCTGGCGCCGGCCAAGCCGGTGCAGGTCTGCCCGGGCGGGGAGACCCGCCAGCAGTCGGTGCGGGCCGGATTGGGCAAGCTCGAGGGCTGCACCCACGTGCTCGTGCATGACGCGGCGCGGCCGCTCGCGTCGCCGGCCTTGATCCGCCGCGTGCTGGCGGCAGCCGAGGAATCGGGGGCCGCGATCCCGGGCCTGCCGCCGCGGGACGCCGTCAAGCGGGTGGAGGGCGGCCGCCTGGTCGAGAACCTGGAGCGTTCGCGGGTGATGCTGGCGCAGACGCCGCAGGGCTTCGCGTACCCACTGCTGCTGCGCGCCCACTTCGAGGCCGCCGAGACCGGCCTGGAGGGTGACGACGACGCCGCCCTGGTCTCCGCCAGCGGGCACGCGGTTACGGTCGTGGCGGGCGAGCCGGGCAACATCAAGCTCACAACCTCTGAGGATATGGAGGTCCTCGAAGCCCTGATCCGCGAGCACGAAGCGGTGACGGCGACCTGAGGGTAGGGCTCGGATACGACCTCCACCGATTGGTGGAGGGCAGGGACCTGGTGCTGGGGGGCGTGACCATCGACCACCCGCGCGGCCTGGAGGGGCATTCCGACGCCGACGCGCTCACGCACGCGGTGATCGACGCGCTCTTGGGCGCCGCCGCGCTGGGCACCATCGGCGAGCACTTCCCGGACACCGACGAGCGTTACGCCGGCGTATCCAGCCTGGAGCTGCTGGCGATGACCGCCGGCCTGGTCGAGGAGGCGGGCTACCGCGTCGTGAACGTCGACTCCGTGGTGGTGGCCGAAGAGCCGCGCCTGCAGCCGCACCTGGCCGAGATGGCGACGCTGCTCGCCGACCGCCTGGGCCTGGAGCAGCAGGCGGTCGGCGTCAAAGCGACCTCGCCGGAAGGCGTGGGCGCGCTGGGGCGCGCGGACGGCATCGCCGCCCAGGCGGTGGTCCTCCTGGAAGAGACGCGATGACGCTCATGCTCTTCAACACGCTGAGCGGGCGCCTGGAGGAGTTCGCACCGCTGGAGCCTGGCCGCGTGCGCCTGTACACCTGCGGTCCCACGGTCTGGGCCTATGCGCACATCGGCAACTTCCGCGGCAACCTCTTCTACGACCTGCTCAAGCGCCATCTGCGCGTCAGCGGATACCAGGTGACGCACGTGATGAACATCACCGACATCGACGACCGCATCCTGCACGAGGCCGCGCACGCGCGGCAGACCATCCGCGAGTACAGCACTATCTACGAGCGCGCCTTCTTCGAAGACCTCGACAAGCTGCGCTTCGCGCCGGCCGACGTGTACCCGCGCGCGACCGACAGCATCGCCGACATCATCGAACTTGTCAGCGGCCTGGTCGGGGACGGCCACGCCTACGAGGTGGACGGCGACGTGTACTTCCGCGTCGACAGCTTCCCCGCCTACGGTGCGCTGAGCAAGCTCGACCGCAGAGGCTTGCGCGCAGGCGCGCGCGTGGCCACGGACAAGTACGAGAAGGAGTCGGCCAGCGACTTCGCGCTCTGGAAGCGGGCGGCCGACGGTGACGATCTGCTGGGCGCTGCCTGGCCCTCCCCTTGGGGCCCGGGGCGGCCGGGCTGGCACATCGAGTGCTCGGCGATGGCGATGCGCTATCTGGGCCAGACCCTGGACATCCACTGCGGCGGCATCGACCTCAAGTTCCCCCACCACGAGAACGAGATCGCGCAGTCCGAGGCCTTCACAGGCGAAACCTTCGCGCGGGTCTGGCTGCACAACGAGATGCTGGGCGACGTCTCGGGCGAGAAGATGTCCAAGAGCACCGGCAACATCGCCACCCTGCGCGACCTTCTGGCGGCCGGCCACGACCCGGTGGCGATCCGGTACTTCCTGATCGCCGGCGCGCACTACCGCACTCCACTGCGCTTCGACGACGACGGCCTGCACAGCGCCGCCGAGCAGGTTCGCCGCCTGCGCGAGCTGCACGCGCGGCTGCAGGAAACGTCGCGCGACGTGGACGACGGCGCGTTGGCGAGCGAGGCGGAATCCGCGCGCGCGCGTTACCGGGCCGCGCTGGACAACGACCTCAACCTCCCGCAGGGCATGGGCCACGTTTTCGACGTGGTGCGGAGCGCCAATGCGGCACTCGACCGAGGGCAGGTCGGAGAGGGTGCGCGCCTGGCGCTGCTGGCACTGGTGGAGGACGCGGACGCGCATCTCGACGTCCTACGGGCAGAGGACGAGGCGCTGGAGCCGGAGCTGCAGGAGATGATCGACGCGCGCGAGCGCGCGCGAGCCGCGCGCGATTTCGCGACCGCCGACCGGCTGCGTGAAACGCTGAAAGAGCGCGGGGTGCTGCTCGAGGATTCCAAGTCGGGGGTGCGCTGGCGCCGGACCTGATTCACGGCCGCAACCCGGTGCTGGAAGCCGCGCGCGCCGGCCGGGTGCGCCGGGTCCTGTTCGCGGCCGGCCTCAAGCCCGACCCGCGTCTGGCCGAGATCCGCCGGCTGGCGACGGTCGAGGAGGTGCCACCCGCGCGTTTGGAGGCGCTGGCGCCGGGTGCCGTGCACCAGGGCGTGGTGGCGGAGGTCGCCCCGCGGCGCCTGATGGCCCTCCGCGAGCTGCTGGCGGAGGCGCCCGACCTGCTGGTGGCGCTCGACGGCGTCCAGGACCCGCACAACCTGGGCGCCATCCTGCGCAGCGCCGAAGCGGCCGGGGCGGGCGGCGTGATACTGCCCGAGCACCGCAGCGCGCCTCTCAGCGCGGCTGCGGTGAAGGCCAGCGCGGGGGCGGCGGAGCACCTCCGGATCGCCCAGGTGGGCGGCGTGGCGGCGGCCCTCCTGGAGATCAAGCGGGCCGGCCTGTGGTGCGTGGCCCTCGACCCCGAGGGTGAGCTGGCGGCCTGGGACTTCGACTTCCGGCAGGCCGTCTGCGTCGTGATCGGTGGCGAGGGGCGGGGCGTGGGCCGGCTGGTCGGCGAGCGCTGCGACGCCCGGGTGCGCCTGCCCATGCGGGGCCGCGTGGCCAGCCTCAACGCCTCCGCGGCCGCGGCCGCGCTGCTCTACGAGGTGTGCCGGCAGCGGGAGGGCCGCCGCTAAACTCGGACGTCTAATGCGCAAGACGCGCATCGTGTGCACCCTCGGCCCCTCCTCGGTCGAGGTGCCCACCCTCCGCCGCCTCTTCGCCGCGGGCATGGACGTGGCGCGCCTCAACTTCTCGCACGGGGACGAGGCGACGCACCGGGCGACGGTCA
>DASUVY010000001.1:0-7094 GCA_036378695.1 Candidatus Dormiibacterota bacterium | reverse complement strand
GTGGCAGGTGCGGTGGAAGTACTGGTGGGCCATGCCGCGGCTGACCGGGCGGATGCGCTTCATGGTCGGACCCTCGTCCACCATCAGCGCCTTCACGACCAGGTCCTCGCGGTTGAGGTTGAAGTTGTGCTCGGCGTTGGCCGCGGCCGACTTGATGACCTTTGCCACATCCAGCGCAGCATGCCGCGGCGAGAACTCCAGGAAGGCAAGCGCCTCGGCCACGGGCATGCCGCGGACGGCATCAGCGATCAGCCGCGCCTTGCGCGGCGTGCGCCGGATGTACTTCGCCTTCGCGATGACTTCCATCAGTGACGGCCTCCTGGCCGGCGGCGCCAGATCGCGGCCGAGACCGGCGAGGCCAAGGCGGCGACGAGCACCGGAGGGAGCGCAGCAGTCGCTGCGTGACCGAGGAGCGCAGGAGCCAACGCCGGCATTCGCCGGAAATCGGCCGATGAGATGGCGCTGGCGGATCTGGAGGCCGTCACTTAGTGAACCTTTGACACCTTTTCGGTCTTGTCGCCGTGGCCGCGGAAGCGGCGCGTCGGCGCGAACTCGCCCAGCCGGTGGCCGACCATGTTCTCGTTGATCAGTACCGGCACATGGCGCTGCCCGTCGTGCACGGCGATGGTGTGGCCGACCATCTCGGGGAACACCGTGGAGGCGCGCGCCCAGGTCCGGATGACCTTCTGGTCCCGGCTCTTGTTGAGCTTCTCGACCTTCTCCCGCAGGTTGTGGTCGATGAAAGGGCCTTTCTTGGTGGAACGCGACACTTCTTACTTCTTCTCCCGGCGACGAATGATCAGCTTGTTGGAGGCCTTCTTCGGCTTCCGCGTGCGGTAGCCGATGGCGGGCTGGCCCCAAGGCGTCTTGGGGTTGCCACCGGGCCCGGTCTTGCCCTCACCACCACCGTGCGGGTGGTCGGTCGGGTTCATCGTGGAACCGCGCACGGCGGGGCGCTTGCCCAGCCAGCGCGAGCGCCCGGCCTTGCCACCGGACTCGTTCTCGTGCTCCAGGTTACCCACCTGGCCGATGGTGGCCGTGCAGCGCACGTGGACGCGGCGCAGCTCGCCCGAGGGCATGCGGATCACCGCGTAGTCGCCCTCCTTGGCCAGCAGCTGGGCGCTGGCGCCGGCGCTGCGCACCAGCTGCGCGCCGCGGCCCAGCGTGAGCTCGATGGCGTGGATGGTGGAACCGACCGGGATCCGCTGCAGCGGCAGTGCGTTGCCGACGCGGATCGGTGCGTCGGGCCCGCTCATCAGCTGGTCGCCCACGCGCAGTCCCAGCGGCGCCAGGATGTAGCGCTTCTCGCCGTCCTTGTAGTGCAGGAGCGCGATCCGGCCGGTGCGGTTGGGGTCGTACTCGATGGTCGCCACCTTCGCGGGCACGCCCACCTTGTCGCGCTTGAAGTCGATCTTGCGGTACTGCCGGCGTCCCTCGCCGCCACGGTGGCGGACCGTGATCCGGCCCTGGTTGTTGCGGCCCGAGTTCGAGGGCAGCTTCTCGAGCAGCGACTTCTCTGGCTCGGCGGCCGTGATCTCATCGAAGCTGGAAGTCGCCATGAAGCGGCGGCCGGGGCTGGTGGGCTTGTACTTCTTAACGGGCATCAGATGAGGCCTCCAAGGGCGGCGCCTTCGGATCGCGGCTCCGAGACATGAGGCGAAGGAGCCGCGGAGCACGTGAGGGAGCGCACCAGCAGGTGCGTGACCGAGCGCGCGCACAAGGCGACGCACGCATCGTGGCTCTGAGCCGATGAGACGAACGTGATCGTCATTGGAGGCCTCATCTAAACACTCCCGAAGAGGCCTTCCAGCTTCTGGCCGGGGCCGAGGGTGACGATGGCCTTCTTCCAATCCGAGGTCTTGCCGCTGACGCCGCGGCGGCCGCTGCGGCGCGTCTTCCCGCGCACGTGCACGGTGTTGACCGCGACCACGGTGATGCCCTGCGCCGAGTAGTGCTGCTCGAGCGCGGCCGCGATCTCGGGCTTGCTGGCGTCGCTGGCGACGCGGAAGGTGTAGCGCCCGAGCTGGTACAGCGCGTAAGAGCGCTCGGTGATCACCGGGCCCAGCACGACCTGGTCGGCGGTCTTCATGCGAAGTTCTCCTCCAGCAGCTCCAGCGAGTCCTTGGTCAGCACCAGGTGCTCGTGGGTGAAGAGGTCGTAGAGGTTGAGGTTGCGCGCCAGCACGACCTTGGCCCAGGGCAGGTTGTTGAAGGAGCGCTGCACGAGGTCGTTGGAGGCTGGGAGCACCACAAGCGCGGAGGTTTCGACCCCGGCCGCGTGCAGGAGGTCGACCACCGTCCGCGTCTTCGGCGCCTCCAGCTCGAAGCCGTCCAGCACCGCCACCCGGCCCTCGTTGGCCTTGATGGAGAGGGCGCTGCGCAGTGCCAGCCGGCGCATCTTGCGCGGCATGCGCTGACCGAAGCTGCGCGGCTGGGGACCGAACACGGTGCCGCCGCCGACCATCGAGGGCTCACGGGTCGAGCCGTGGCGGGCCCGGCCGGTGCCCTTCTGGCGGTACGGCTTGGCCCCGCCGCCGCTGACCTCGCCCCGGCGCTTGGTCTTCGCGGTTCCCTGGCGCGCGTTGGCGAGCTGGCGCAGGTAAGCCTGGTGCATCGAGGAGCCGTTCGGCTCCTGGCCGAAGATCGACTCGGGCAGGCGAATTTCGCCTGAGCGCTCGCCGTCGGCCCCGAAGGAGCTGACGTTGAGCGGTGAGGCCTCGACCTCGACCGCCTTCTTCCGCGGTCGCGGGGTTTTCTTCGCGGGCGGGGCAAGCCCCGCCCCTACGTCTTCTTTCTCTTCGTTAGCCATTACTTCTGCTTGTTGTTCCGGGAGCTGCGGATGGTGACCACCGCGCCCTTCGCGCCGGGTACGGCGCCGCCCAGCAGCAGCAGGTTGCGCTCGGTGTCGACGCGCAGGACCTTGAGGCCCTGGACGGTCGTCCTGGCGTTGCCCATCTGCCCGGCCATGCGCACGCCGCGAAAGACGCGTGCGGCGTCGGTGGCGCCGATCGACCCCGGCCGGCGCACGTTCATGGAGCCGTGGGACTCGGGTCCGCGGCTGAAGCGATGGCGCTTGACCAGGCCCTGGAAGCCCTTGCCCTTGGAGGTGGCGGTGACGTCCACCAGCTCGCCCTCGGCGAAGAGGTCGGCCTTCAGCTCCTGCCCCACCTCGAGGCCGTCATAGTCGCGGACCTCCAGCACCGTGCTCGCCGGCTCCACGCCGGCCTTGCTGAAGATGCCCGCGACCGGTTTGCTGAGCTTGTTCTTGCCCGGCTCGCCGAAGCCCAGCTGCACCGCCGAGTAGCCGTGCTTCTCGACCGTGCGCAGCCCCAGCACGCGGCACGGCCCCGCCTCCAGGACGGTGACCGCCGACAGCGTGCCGTCGGCGTTGAAGAGCTGCGTCATGCCCACCTTGCGGGCGATCAATCCTTTGCTCATAACTTGATTTCGATTGCGACCCCCGCCGGCAGGTTGAGGCGCATGAGCGCGTCGACCACGCGCGGATTAGGGTCGAGGATGTCGACGATGCGCTTGTGCGTGCGCATCTCGAACTGCTCTCGCGAGTCCTTGTCGATGAACGGTGAGCGGATCACCGTCAGCTTGTTGATCTCGGTGGGGAGCGGGATCGGGCCCGCCGTGCGCGCGTTCGTCCGCCGGGCCGTGTCGACGATCTTGTCGGCGGCCTGGTCCAGGACCTTGTGGTCGTACGCCTTGAGGCGGATGCGGATCTTCTGCGGCACTGCGCGGGCCCTCTACCGAGCTACTTCGTGACCGAGGTCACGACGCCCGACCCGACGGTGCGGCCGCCTTCGCGGATGGCGAAGCGGAGGCCTTCCTCGATCGCGATCGGGGTGATCAGCTCGACGTCCATTTCCACGTTATCGCCGGGCATGCACATCTCGACACCCTCGGGGAGCTTGATGGCGCCGGTGACGTCGGTGGTCCGCATGTAGAACTGCGGCCGGTAGTTGGAGAAGAACGGCGTGTGCCGTCCACCCTCCTCCTTGGTGAGGACGTAGACGTTGGCCTTGAAGTTGGTGTGCGGCTTGATGGAGCCGGGCTTGGCCAGCACCTGGCCGCGCTCGACGTCCTCGCGCTTGATGCCCCGCAGCAGCACGCCGACGTTGTCGCCGGCCTGGCTGACGTCCATCTGCTTGTAGAACATCTCGAGACCGGTGGCGACCGTCTTGCGGGGCTCGCGGATGCCGACGATCTCGACTTCCTCGTTGAGCTTGATCTGGCCGCGCTCGATCCGGCCGGTGACCACGGTGCCGCGACCCTCGATCGTGAACACGTCCTCGACCGGCATCAGGTACGGCTTGTCGATCTCGCGCGCCGGCTCCGGGATGTAGGTGTCGACGGCGTCCAGCAGGCGGCCGATGCCCTCCATCGCCTCCTTGTCGCCCTCCAGCGCCTTCAGCGCGGAGACGCGCACGATGGGCACGTCGTCGCCCGGGAACTCGTACTTGGTCAGCAGCTCGCGGAGGTCGAGCTCGACCAGCTCGATGAACTCCTCGTCGTCGACCATGTCGATCTTGTTCAGCGCGACGACCAGGTAGGGCACGTTGACCTGGCGGGCCAGCAGCACGTGCTCGCGCGTCTGCGGCATGGCGCCGTCGTTGGCGGCCACGACCAGAATCGCGCCGTCCATCTGGGCGGCGCCCGTGATCATGTTCTTGATGTAGTCGTGGTGACCGGGGCAGTCGACGTGCGCGTAGTGCCGCTTCTCGGTCTCGTACTCGACGTGGGCGATCGAGATTGTGATCCCGCGAGCCTTCTCTTCCGGCGCCTTGTCGATCTTGTCGAACGCGGTGAACTGCGCCAAGCCCTTTTCGGCCTGGACCTTGGTGATGGCGGCCGTCAGCGTCGTCTTGCCATGGTCGATGTGACCGATGGTGCCGACGTTGAGGTGCGGCTTGTTCCTCTCGAACTTCTTCTTACCCACTGGTTCCTCCTTAACTCGTCCGCTTGCTGATCGCCTCGGCCATCTGGGCCGGCAGCTCCGCGTAGTGACTGAACTCCATCGAATAAGTGGCGCGACCCGAGGTCATCGAGCGCAGCTCGGTCGCGTAGCCGAACATCTCGGCCAGCGGCACGTGCGCGACCACGGCCTGCGAGTTGCCCTTGCCCTCCATGCCCAGGATGTGCCCGCGCCTTGAGCTGAGGTCGCCCATCACGTCGCCCAGGTACTCCTCGGGCATCACGACGTCGACCTTCATGATCGGCTCCAGCAACGTGGGGTCGGCCTTGCGCAGCGCGTCCTTGATCGCCATCGAGCCCGCGATGCCGAAGGCCATCTCGCTGGAGTCGACCGGGTGGTACGAGCCGTCCACCAGCTTGACGGTGACGTCCAGCACTGGATAGCCGGCGACCACGCCCGTGGTGAGCGCCTCGCCGATGCCCTTCTGCACGGCCGGGATGTACTCGCGCGGGATGCGGCCCTGCGTGATCTTGTCATCGAAGACGTAGCCGCTGCCCTTCTCGCCGGGCTCGACATCGATTTCGACGTGGCCGAACTGGCCCTTGCCGCCGGTCTGGCGGACGAAGCGGCCGGTGCCGTGCGCAGGCCGGCGGATGGCCTCGCGGTAGGCGACCTGCGGCTTGCCGATGTTGGCGTCGACCTTGAACTCGCGCGTGAGGCGGTCGACGATGATCTCCAGGTGCAGCTCGCCCATGCCGGCGATGATGTTCTGGCCGGTCTCCTCGTCGGTGTAGACGCGGAAGGTCGGATCCTCCTCTGACAGGCGCTGCAGCGCGGCGCCCAGCTTGTCCTGATCGACCTTGGTCTTGGGTTCGATGGCGACCGAGATGACCGGCTCGGGGAACGTGATGTTCTCCAGCAGGATCGGCTTCTGCTCGTCGGCGAGGGTGTCGCCGGTGGTGGTGCCCTTGAGGCCGACCGCGGCCGCGATGTCGCCGGTGGCGACGTCCTGCAGCTCCTCGCGCCGGATGGCGTGCATCTGGAGGATGCGGCCGATGCGCTCCTTGCGCCCGGTGGTCACGTTGAGCACGTTGGTGCCGGCGCGCAGGCGCCCCGAGTAGACGCGGAAGAAGGTGAGCTTGCCCACGCCCTGGGGATCGATCTGCACCTTGAAGGCGAGAGCCGAGAAGGGCTCGTCGTCTGACGCCTCTCGGACCATCAGCTGGCCGTTGTCGGGATCGACGCCCTCGACCGCCGGCTTGTCGGCCGGGCTGGGCAGGAAGTCGACGACCGCGTCGAGCAGCGGCTGCACGCCCTTGTTGCGCAGGGCGGCGCCGCAGATCACGGGTACCAGCACGCCCTTGACGGTGCCGGCGCGCAGGCCGCGCACGATCTCGTCCGGCGTGACCGGCTGCTCCTCCAGGTACTTGTGCATGACCTCGTCGTCGAAGTCGGCGATGGCCTCGATGAGGTCGTGGCGGTACTGCTCGACGCGCTCCACCAGCTCGGCCGGGATCTCGCCCGACTCGACGTTCTTGCCCAGGTCGTCGGTGTAGATGATCGAGCGCTTGTGGATCAGGTCGACCACGCCCTTGAAGCCGTCCTCGGCGCCGATCGGCAGCTGCACCGGCACCGCCCTGGCGCCCAGGCGGGTGCGGATGGAGTCGACCGCGCCGTAGAAGTCGGCGCCCATCCGATCCATCTTGTTGATGAAGGCGATGCGCGGGACCGAGTAGCGGTCGGCCTGGCGCCAGACCGTCTCCGACTGGGGCTCGACGCCAGCCACGGCGTCGAAGACGGCGACCGCGCCATCCAGCACGCGCAGGCTGCGCTCGACCTCGACGGTGAAGTCCACGTGCCCGGGTGTGTCCAGGATGTTGATCGAATGGTCGCGCCACTGGGCGGTGGTGGCCGCCGAGGTGATCGTGATCCCGCGCTCCTTCTCCTGGACCATCCAGTCCATGGTCGCGGCGCCCTCGTGGACCTCGCCCATCTTGTGGAGCCGGCCGGCGTAGAAGAGGATCCGCTCGGTCGTCGTGGTCTTGCCCGCGTCGATATGGGCCATGATCCCGATGTTCCGGATCCTGGCCAGACGCGTTTTGGTCGCGGGCGCGGTTTGAGCCACGGCTGTGATGTCCTTCAGTCCTCCTGCCTAGTACCGGAAGTGGCTGAAA